>JAFAUH010000058.1 GCA_019243445.1 Streptomycetaceae bacterium
AACCACCGCCGTACCGCGGAGAAGCACAAGCCGCCCACGGCGTCCAAGACCCTTTCCGGCCACATCCTGGTAACTCCTGGACTACGCACAGTAATCCACACCAAGCGGCCAGTGCAGGGAAACAGCGAAACCACCACCAGGACGGAACTCATGGCCACGCAACGACGATCAGCCGACGAGAACGCCAAGCTCCGAGAAGCGACCCAGGCCCGAGACGCCCTCGCCGCCGCCCTGCTCCGGGCGGGCATCCAGCTCCCCGCGATGGATGTCCGCACCGTCTGGGAGGACGAGGCCGAGGACAAAGCCCACTACGGCCTGGTGCACCTCGGAGTGTGCTCCGCCCCCGTGGCTCACGCGCTGGCGACCGTGATCGCAAAAGGCGCCGATCGGTGAACGGCAGCCGCGGGCCCGCCATCGGCGAGACGGTCCGGGACACCGGAAGCGACCGCATCGGCATCGTCATGGACCACCAAGGCACATACGTACAGCTCCGCCCGCTCGGCGGTGGCCGTGAATGGGACGCAGACCCGGCCCACGTCAAGCCGATCAGTCAATCGGAGCTGCTGAGCGCTCGCCTCGCTGAGGTGAACGCACGCAGCAAAAAGGGAAGTTGATCACAATCTCTCTGCTAGTCTCCGGCGACATCAAGCACTAGGTGTCGGCCGCAAGCCGAGACATGGCGCGGACCGGTTTCCTGGCCTCGTTCAGCGCCGGACCAGCGCGAATACAAGCACGTCCGTCACACCCAAGACTTATATGAATACTTTGTGATTTATCTGACAGGTGATGTTTCGTCTGAATGGGCGGAAGATGAGTTCTTGTGCACTCGTGCGGTGTCCAAACGTTCGGGGGCCGCCCCCGCAACTTTGCGCGCACACCCTGCACACAGTGCGCGGCCCCGTCCTGTCCCCTTCCGAGGAGTCGCAACCCCATGCGCAACAATCCGGCGGCAGCCGGTCCCCTCGACGGGCCGACCGCCCTGCCTTCAGCGGTCGAGGCTGCCGAAGGATCCGCCGCGGTCTACCAGCGGGTCCACAGCAGTGCCGAGTTCCGGCAGGTGCGTCGCCGCTACCAGGGCTTCGTCTTCCCGGTCGTCATCGGCATGCTGGGGTGCTACCTGCTCTACGCGGTGGTCTCCGTCACCGCGCCCGGATTCATGGGTGCGAAGCTGTTCGGCGAGGTCAACGTCGGCTTCGTCTTCACCGCCCTGCAACTCGTCTCCATCATGATCCTCGCCCACTGGTACGGACGGCACGCGAAGGCCAAGCGGGACAACGCCGCCCTGAAGCTGCGGTGGCAGGTCCAAGAGGAGCTGCAATGCCAGGAGAAGCTGCGGTGACGGACTCAGCGATGCTCACCCTCGCCGCCTCGACAGCCGCCGGCCACCGGACGCTCTTCCTCGCGCTGTCGATCGTGGTCACCGTGGCCACCCTTGGCATCACGTTGTGGGCCAGACATTCCACCCACACTCCCGCAGAGTTCTACACCGGCGGGCGGGAGTTCTTCCCCGGGCAGAACGGCCTGGCCCTCTCTGGTGACTTCATGTCCGCCGCCTCGGTACTCGGCATCGTCGGCGGTATGTCACTGCACGGCCTCGACGGCTTCCTCTACGCGAGCGGCTTCATTGTCGGCTGGGCGGTTTTCCTGCTGCTCTTCGCTGAGCGCATGCGCAACACCGGCCGGTTCACCACGGCCGACGCGCTTGTGTTGCGGCTGAAGGAGCGGCCGGTGCGCACCGCCTCCGCCGTCGCCAACCTGATCACGGTGATCTTCTATCTGCTGGCGCAGATGGTGGGTGCCGGGGCATTGGTCGGCGTGTTGCTCGGCACCTCCGACTCGGGAGCCAAAAATATCGCGATTTTCTGCGTCGGTGCGCTGATGATCGCCTACGTGGTACTCGGCGGGATGAAGGGCGTCACCTGGGTAGCCATCGTCAAGAGCGCGATGCTGCTCACGGTGGCTGCGGTCGCCACCGTGTTGCTGCTCAGCAAGTTCGGCTGGGACCTCAGCTCCATGCTGAGCACGGCCGCCTCGAAGAGCGGGCATGGAGAAGCGTTTCTTTCCACGGGATTGCAGTACGGCACGTCGAACGTCTCCCGGGTGGACTTCATCAGCCAGGCGATGGCACTCGGCTTCGGCATCGCCGGTCTGCCGCACTGTCTGATGCGCATCTACACTGTGCCGACCGCGCGGGCCGCCCGGACATCCGTGGTCTGGGCCCTCCTCATCATGGGCAGCTTCTACCTGATGGCATTGCTGCTCGGCTTCGGCGCCACCGCGCTCGTCGGCCCAGCCGCCATCAAAGCGTCCGACCCGGCCGGCAACACGGCGCTGATCCTGCTCGCCCAGCATCTGGGCGGCGCGCCCGGGTCACTGGGCTCCACAATGATGCTCGGCATTTTCATCTCCATCGCGTTCGTCTCCATCCTCGCCGTGGTCGCCAGCCTCACTCTTGCCGGAGCGTCCTCGATCGCCCATGACCTGTACGCGGCGGTGATCCGCAAGGGCAGGGCGTCCCAGCTCGGCGAGCTGTGGGCGGCGCGGTGCGCCTCGGTGGGCATCGGCGCGGTCGCCGTGCTGCTGTCGCTGCTGGCGCAGAAGATGAACGTGGCGTTCTTGGTGTCGCTGGCCATCGCGATCTCCGGATCGTCGCTTGTACCCACCATGCTGTACTCGTTGTTCTGGTCGCGGTTCACCACGAGGGGTGCGCTCTGGGCGACGTACGGTGGAGTGATCGCTTCGGTGGTGCTGGTGCTGTTCTCGCCGGTCGTCTCCGGAAGCCCGACGGCGATGTTCCCGGGCGTGGACTTCCACTGGTTCCCGATCGGCAACCCGGGCATCGTCACCATCCCGCTCGGCTTCCTGCTCGGCTGGCTCGGCACCATCACCTCGTCCGGGAAATCGGATCCGGCGAAGTACAGAGAACAGGAAGTTCGCGCGCTCACCGGCGCGGGCGCGTATTGATTCGCGCATTGATTCCTGTGGCTCTTCCCCGAAGGCCCTTCGGTTCTACAACAACCCCGCGAGGCCGGCACCCCGCCGCAGGATGTCGCGGATCATCGCTGGGGTGACCGTCTTCGTGGAGACATTGCGCTGACTGGGGTGATAGCAGCCGAGCACATACAACTCCCGCCTCCCCTCTTCCCCGGCGGCGAGCCGCATCTCGGTGCCGTGCCCGAATGCCGGACGCGGGCGAGGAAGTTGCCATCCCGCGGCGGAGAGCACCGGCATCAACGCCTGCCAGGCGAAGCCGCCCAACACCACCACCGCGCGCAGCGAGGGCCGCAGCAACTGGAGTTCACGCGCGAGCCAGGGGCGGCAGGTGTCCCGCTCCGCCGTGGTGGGGCGATTCTGCGGAGGGGCGCAATGTACGGGCACAGTGATCCGTACGCCGTGCAACGTCAGGCCGTCGCCGCGGTGGGAGGACCCAGGCTGCGAGGCGAGGCCGATCGCGTGCAATGCGGCGTACAGCACATCCCCTGACGGGTCACCAGTAAAGATCCGCCCGGTGCGGTTGCCGCCGTGCGCGGCGGGCGCGAGGCCGATGACGGCGAGCGCGGCGTCCGATGGCCCGAAACCGGGCACCGGCCTCGCCCAGTAGTCCCACTCCCGGAATGCCTTGCGTTTGACGCGCCCAGTCTCTTCGCGCCATTCCACCAGCCGAGGACAGGCGCGGCAGCAGATCACTGTTGCGTCCAGCTCGGGCACCGTGGTGAGGAGCGGCGCCCGGCGCGCCGGAAAGCGCAAGTCACCGCGCGGTTCGCCGCGCAAGTCACCGCGCAAGTCGCCGCGCAAGTCACCACGCAGCTCGCCGCGCGGTTCGCCGCGCAAGTCACCACGCAGGTCGTCGGGATCCGCCGCTGCATTGCTCACGCTATTGGCCCCCTCACCACCGCCATTAATCGCATCTTCATAGTTGACCGTACTGAACGATTTGTCGTGTTTTGCAGTTTTCAATCGCTTTTGCCCTGGCATGGTGGGTACGGACGAGCGGCGGGCGGGCCGTCGTGCTCGGAGGTGAAAGAGGTGCCGTGTCTGGACTGCCTGTGGGTCGACTGGAAGGTGTCAGCCGACGGAGCTTCCTGTCGTCGCTGGCAGTGGCGTCCGCCGCGGTGGTGGGCCTCGACGGCGGAGCAACCGCTACAGTGCGCCCAGGGCAGACCGTCCCGGAGGCGGTACCCGTAGCGCTGCCGTACGACCTTGACGGGGCGTCGTACAACTGGGACCGCGCGGCGGCAAACCTCGATGGCCACGGCTGGGCGTTCCCAGCCGAACAGCTCCCCTCCGGCCGCACTCGGATCGCGGGTGTGCCCTTCGACTTCCCTGCAGATGATGCCTACGGCCCCGCCGGCAAGAACTTCATGATCGCGAAAGGCCAGAAAATCCTCCTGCCGCGGGGCAACTACGCCCTGCTCTATCTGATCGGCGCGGCCACTGGCGGCCCGGTCGACGCCAAGGGTGAGGTGCTCTACGCGGACGGCGGTACGACGACCGTGCCCGTGCGGTTCTCCGACTGGGCCCAAGTGCCTGGTTTCCTGGAGGCCGTCGCCGTCGAGGCGAGCTACCGTCGCCATGCCTCGGGGGACTCCGCGCCACGAGTGCGGCTCTTCTTGCGGACCATCCCGTTCGATCCGCAACGGGAGGCCATCGGCTTCCGGCTGCCCGAGGCCAAAAGGCTCAAGCTGATCGCTGTCTCCGCCCAGCCGACGGTCCTGGGAACCGCGGTCAAGGTCACCGCGGTGGCGTCCACGGAAGTCTTCACCGGCTCCGAACAAGCACCCCATCAGATCGTGCACGTCAGCGTCGCCAACATCGGCACCCGGCCGCTCAGCTCCGACGCCCCAGCGATCATCACCCTGACGGGCGAGAAAATCCGCACCCCGCACCCTGTCCTCCTCCCGGACCTCACGCCCGGCCACGAGGAGACCGTGGAGGTGCCGGTGACGTACACGTCGAAGTATCCGGAGGGGACGGAGCTGCCGGCAAACGTCCACGCCACGACGCAGGATGTGGCCGACACACAGTCGGTGCGGATCCGGACGGCCGAACCGGGCTGGACGATGTACATGATCTCGCACTACCACTACGACCCGGTCTGGTGGAACACACAGGGTGCTTACACCGAGTCATGGGAGAACAGCGGATTCCAGCGGCCGGGATTGACACTGGTACGGGCACATCTCGACATGGCCCGCCGCGACCCGGACTACAAGTTCGTCCTCGCCGAACTGGACTACCTCAAGCCCTTCTGGGACATGTTCCCCGAAGACCGCGCGCTCGTGCAAAGACTGCTCGACGAGGGGCGTCTTGAGTTCGTCGGCGGCCTCTACAACGAGCCGAACACCAATCTCACCAGCGTCGAACTGACCATCCGCAGCGCCGTGTACGGGATGGGCTACCAGCGGGACGTACTGGGCGGATCGCCACATACCGCATGGCAGTTGGACGTCTTCGGACACGACCCGCAGTTCCCCGGGATCATGGCGGACGCCGGCCACTCGTCGAGCTCGTGGGCGCGCGGACCGCACCATGAATGGGGGCCGAAGCAGACCGTCGGTGACAACAAGCGGATGCAGTTCCACAGCGAGTTCGACTGGATCGCGCCGAGCGGAAAATCGCTGCTCACCAGCTATATGCCCAACCACTACTCGGCCGGTTGGCGAATGGACACCGCCAAGGATCTGCCCGCCGCAGAAGCAACCGCGTACGACCTGTTCCGCGACCTGAAATCGGTGGCGGCGACGCGGAATTGCCTGCTGCCGGTGGGTACCGACTACGCCCCGCCGAACCGGTGGGTGACCCGGGTGCACCGCTCCTGGGCGAGCAAGTACGTGTGGCCGAAGTTCGTCACCGCCGTGCCGAGCGAGTTCTTCGACGCCGTACGCAAGGAACTGGACGCGCAGCACACCGCGCTCTCGCCGCAGACGCGCGATATGAACCCCATCTTCACCGGCAAGGACATCACATACATCGATACCAAGCAGGCGCAGCGCGAGGCGGAGAACACACTGCTCGCAGCGGAACGGTTCGCCACGATCGCCGCCCTGCTCGGCGCCACCTACCCGGCCCGCGCCCTGGACAAGGCGTGGCGCCAACTGTGCTTCGGTGCCCACCATGACGCGATCACCGGCTCCGAGTGCGATCAGGTCTATCTGGACCTGCTCGGCGGCTGGCGCGAGGCTCTTGAACTGGGACGCACCGCACTGGACGGCGCACAGGCGTTCATCGCCTCGCACGCCGACACCCGCGGCCCCGGCATGCCACTGCTGGTTTTCAACGCGATGGCATGGCGGCGTACGGACGTAGTCCTGGCCGACGTCGACTTCCCCGCACCCGGCCCGGTTGGTATCGCCCTGCGCGACCCGGCCGGGAACAGCGTGCCCGTCCACGCCGAGCGGCTCACCCATCACGCCGACGGCACCCTCGCTTCCGCTCGGCTCGGCTTCATCGCCAAGGACATCCCCGCGACCGGTTACGCCACTTACCACCTCACGCCCTCCGACACCCCGCTGCACTCCTCCAGCTGGAGCCCGGTGGCACAGGGCGATGCGGATACCCGGTGGATCGAGAACGAGTACTACCACCTCACCGTCGATCCCTCACGCGGCGGCGTCATCAACTCGCTCCACGACAAGGCAGCGGACAAGCAAATGCTCCGCACCGGCGGCTTCGCAGGCGAACTGCTCGCTTACGACGAGTACGAGGACGGCCCGAGTGCACCCTCGGGCGGCCCCTGGGTGATTGTGCCCAAGGGCGGCCCGATCGCGTCCAGTTCGCAGCATTCGGCGAAGGTCACCGTGGAACGCTGCCCGATCGGCCGGCGTATCACCGCAACGGCCGATTTCGTGGACTGCCGCTACACACAGGAGATCACGCTGTGGGACGGCGTGGACCGGGTCGATCTCACCACTCGCATCGACGAATTCACCGGCACCAACCGTCTGATGCGGGTGCGCTTCCAGCCGGACGTCGAAGGCGGCATGCCCGTCTGCGAGGTCGGTGACGCCGTCGTCGGCCGCGGCTTCGGCTTCCCCAACATCGACTACGCCCAAACCGAGTGGACACTCGACTACCCCGCCTACAACTGGATGGAACTCGGCTCGACGCTCACCGTCGCGCTGCTCAACGACCTCAACGACCTCAACGACAAGGAGACCACTGCGGGCGGTGAAGGAGATACCTCCCAGGCGGCAGCTCTGGGGGAAAACGGAGGACGGGTGCGCGCCTCCCGGGCGGTCAGCGTCGCCGAGGTCATCGTTCCCGCCCGCCAACGGAGTCGGCCACTGTCGGATAACAGCCAACTCCATCGGCAGGCGTACAGCATCGACTACAACGACACAGCGCGCTCCCTCGTCACCGCGCTCGTCGCCACCGGCGTCACCGCCACCACCGCAACGGACGACGGCTCCCGTTACGGCAGCCTCGATGTGGACTCCAACCTCCCCGATGTCCGCTTCAGCGTCGGCGGCCCGGACGAGAACGACTTCACCGCCGAAGTACTCGCCGCCGCCCACCCCGCTTACGCCGCCGAGCTCGACCGCCAACTCCAAAGCGGCCGCACAGCACGCCTGTGGGTACCAGCCGAGCGCCCCCTCGCCGAGACCTGGGTACCCAACGCCGACTTGCGCGGGCCACGTGCCCTGCCGGTGCTGATCATCGCCGGACATACCCCCGCCGACACCCGAGCCGCGCTGCACGAGCTCGCCACCGAGTTGCGTCGCGCACCACGCATCAACGTCGTACAGCCGGCGGAACTCGACGGCACGACGAGCCGGGTCGAACCGTACGGCTTCGCCGTCCTCAACCGCGGGCTGCCCGGCTTCAACGTGGACACCACCGGTGACATCTACCTCGGCATCATGCGCTCTTCGACCGGCTGGCCGTCCGGCGGCTGGATCGATCCGCCGCAGCGCAGCCTCCCGGACGGCGCCAACTTCCAGACCAATCACTGGAGTCAGAGCTTTTGCTACGCCATCGTCGGCCACCGCGGCGACTGGCGGAAAGCCGGGCTCGCCCGCCGCGGCCACGCCTACAACAATCCGCTCACCGCATGCCAGGAGAACGCTCACCCGGGCGCCCTGCCGGCCTGCGCCGATCTGCTCTCCGTCGACGGCGACAGCGTCGTGGTCACCGCGCTCAAACCACGCGGCAACCCCATCGCGTCGATGGCGGGCACTGATGCCGATCCCGCGGACGGGATCGTGCTGCGGGCCTATGAATCCAGTGGCCGGCCGACGACCGCACGGTTCACCTTCTTCCGTCCGTTCACCAAGGCCCAGGCCGTCAACCTGCTGGAGAACGACACGCAAACCGCCCAGCCACAACCCGCCCAGCCACAGCGCGGTCGTCCACAGCCCGCCCAGTCGCAGCCCGTCCGGCTCGACGAGGGGCGGATCAGCTGCGGGCTCGGCGGCTTCGAGATCCGCACTTTCAGCGCTGTGCCGAAGAACCCCGGCAGCGAGGAACCGAGCGCGCGGATCCCCCTCGTCAGCCCGACGATCGCACCGGAGACCGAAGTGGCCACCCCCGTGTATGCCTCATACTGGCGACACAACAAGGGTGCTGCGCCGATGGGTTACCAGATGACCGCGGTGCACGCCTCGCCCGGCGCAATCTCAGGCCCCGGCCCGTATGAGCTCCAGGTCACCATCGCCTCGTCGCACACCCGCGAGCACGCCGCGGGCGAAGTCGAGATCGTCGTACCACCCGGCTGGACGGCCTCGCCGCCGAAGCGGCTGTATTCGCTCGCGCCAGGCGCGTATATGCGGTACAAAGTGCGCGTCCAGCCCAGCGGTCCCAGCGGCCATTACTTCGTCTTCGTACGCACCGCCGAAACGCAGGGCCAGCTCCACGAGGACGTCGTCACGATCGAGTACGTCGCCTCCGCCCACACCGCCTCCCCCTACACCACAGCGGCATCTGCCGAGCCGCCGCTGCCCGGCTCGGAACCCACACGTCCCGTCCACGAGGGAGCAGCCGCCCACGCACTCGCTCTGTCCATCGACAAGGTCACCCGCAAAGCCCGGCTCGTCACCCCCAGTCATCCGCACCGGCCACATCACGCACTGGAAATGGCCGCCACCCTGGTCACTCCGGAGATCACAGTCGCCCCCGGGCAGACGGGCCGGCTGACAGTGCACCTGCACAACAGCGCGCAGAGCCCGATCCACGGAGAAGCCCAACTCATCACCCCCTACGCGATCTGGCCGCTCACCACACCGTGGACGCAACCCTTCTCGGTCGTCGCCGATGGTGAAACCGACGTCCACTACGAGATCGCCGCACCGCCCGACGCCCCTCCGGGAAGCTGGTGGGCGCTGGTGAAGGTGATGTATGTGGGTCGGCTGCTGTACACGCCGACCGCGGTCGTCGCCATCGGCGAGGCGTCCCGCCATGCGACTGCCGTACCGCGACGCAGTACCGACCGTGATGACCTTCCCAGCGGGAGCCGGCCATGAGTGCGGTAGTGCCGGCAGCAGAGGTTGCCCGAGTCGGCGACCGCGTCATCACCACCGACGAACTGGAGCGACGGCTCGCTGAGATCCGCCGCGGCCCGTACGGCCCACGGCTGCCCGAGGACCACACCCCCGCCGGCACCCGGCTGCGCCGCTGGGTGGCACAACTGCTCGCCTCCGAGGCACTGGTCCGCCACGAGGCACCCGACGACCAACTCCCCTTGGATCAGGCCGTTCATAAGCTCTTCGTCCAGGTCACCGCCGACGTCACGGTGAGCCGATCCGAGCTGCGCCGCTATTACGCGGCCAACCTCGACCTGTGGACACTTCCCGAACGCCGTACGCTGCGCCACGCGGTACGCGCCACCCGGGCCGAAGCCGCCGCGCTACGCACTGAAGAGCTCGGGCCCCCCGAGACGCTCACCCGAGGCCAACTCAGCGGCCCCTTCGAGGAAGCGCTCTTCTCCGCCGCGCCCGGCACCAGAATCGGCCCGCTGCGTACGACGTTCGGCTGGCACGTCGCTGTTCTCGACCGCGTCGAACCCGCCGCGTGCCTGCCCTTCGACGAGGTATGCGCTGCCATCCACGCTGATCTGCTCGCCGCCGCGCGCGGCACTGCGTTCGACGACTGGCTCGCCGCTCGCCGTGACGCCCTGATCCACCTCGCACCCGGCTACGAGCATCCTGGCGACCCCAGCCTCCCGGACCACGTCCACCGGCACTGAGCGTCCACCGCTGAGCGTCCACCGGCACTGAGAAGGGCGCCCATTGTGCGGGGGCTCTCACAAGAGGTCCTCAGGAAGTGCTCAAGAAGTGCTCAAGGGGTGCTCAAGAGGTGCTCAAGAAGTGCTCTAAGGCGCGGAGTTGGGGATGCCGCGGCTGACTGCGTATGCCTGGGTCGGATTCATGGGTACGCCATTGATCGCTACGGTACTGAAGGTGCTGACATGCGCGCACTCCTTCTGATTGCCGGTCTGGGCGTTGGCGCCGGCGACAGCGGCCTTGGTGTCGACGGGGGCAGGCTTGGATGTCCCGCCTGCGGTGGCGGGGAAGGTGGTGCCGCTGTTCCAGTCGCTGCCGATCACGACCGTCACATTGCTGACGGCGCTGTCCTGCCGCAGTCGGCTGGTGGGGATCTGCAGAGTCCGGGCGACAGCCTGGGCTTCGCCCTGCTGGCTGGGTGCATAGTGAATCGAAGTGGCCGATGCGGGGGCGGGGGCGTTGGTCGAGCCGCTGTTCGGGCTGAACCCCTGGTCGATGAGGTACCGCGCGACAGCGGAGGCGCGGCCGGTGATCCCGCTACCGTTGCTGACCTGGACGGTGATTTGCGAGTCCGGCACAGTGGGCTGAGTCGGGCTCGGGGTAGAGGTGACCGTCGAGGTGGCGTGAGCGTCCACGGCCGTCTTGCCGCCGCTGGACGTAGTGAGCGACTGGTCACCTATGATCGCGTCGAACAGACTCTGCGCCGCCGGGGAGACCTCGACCGCAGAGCTGTCCTGCGGATCCGGAACGGTCTGCATCGTGGTAAAGGTGATCCGGTTGGACGGCACCTTGTTCAAGTCGTCGGCCAGGCCAAGGAGTCGGGGGATGCTGTCGAGCCCGGTGTCGACGGTGAGCGCCTTGGTCGCCGCTTCAGCGAGGCTGTACAGCTCCGCCGGATTGGTGAGTGTGCCCGCGCTCTTCAGCGTACGGATCATGGAGGAGAGGAAGATGTGCTGGGCGACGGTGCGCCCGAGGTCATCGCCGTAACCGAAGCCGTGCCGGGTGCGGAGGAATTGCAGCGCCGACATGCCCTTGAGAGTGTGCGTGCCCCCCGACAACTTCAGATGCGAGTACGGATCGTAGACGTTGTTGGTGACGCAGACCGGTACACCGCCGACGGCGTCCGACATATTCACCACACCCTGGAAGTCGATCTCCATGAAGTGGTCGACCGGCACGCCGGTGAGGTGGTGGACAGCCGCGGCCGTGCAGCTGGGACCGTACTGCAGCGTGCTGTTGATCCGGGCACGCTGGGCCGACATCGTCTGGTGAGTCTGCGGGTCGGTACAAGACGGCAGATCCGTGACGGTGTCCCGCGGAATGCTCATCACCGTCGCATTGGAGCGGTCCGCCGAGACATGCACCAGCATCTCGACGTCGGCATTGGCTCCGGGGCCGCAGTCGCCGCCGATCCTGCAGTCAGCCGCGGTATTACGCCCGTCCGAACCCATCATCAGGATATTGATCGGGGTGCGCCCGAACGCGTCGGGCTTCTCCGACCCGCCGCCGATCAGTGGCACACCTTTGATGTTCCCGTTCAACTCCTCGTACACCACCGCGCCTATTCCGGCCGCTATTAGCACAAACACGGAGGTGGTTATCGCGACGATCTTACCGACGCTGCGCTTCTTCCGCCGCGACCGGCCGCGACCGCGCTTCGCCGCCCGATGTCCGGCCCGCGGCACTTGTCGTGTCTGCATGGCCGAGACACCCCGCCGATGCGATATGTCCGTCATGGCCTCACCTTGCGCGGTCGAACCGGGCCGTTCCGACGATGATCTGTGCGACGGAAGCGCACGGTACGCAGTATCCTCCGGCCGCGTTGCGGCATTGCGCAACCTAACAACGCCCGATGAAAATCACATAAAAAATCGCCACCTACCGAAAAAACAGCTCTGCGCATATGGCCAGATGCAGAAAGTGACTGAAATCAGGAAGTCGCAGTTTTTCGCATTCTTGGTAACTTCGGCGAAATCTTAGCAATTGAGATCAGGTAAGTAAGGGTACGCCCGTCCCCGTACCCCTTCGGGACGAGCGCGGCGACTAGGGCGTCCGCATCCGCATGTCGACCGAGGGTCCTGTGCGCAGGGAACGCACACGGAGTGCACAGGCATTCACGGAAGAAGGCCCTCTGGCCGCATTTCTGCAGGCCAAAGAGCCTTCCTCACTGTGGAGCCTAGGGGAGTCGAACCCCTGACATCTGCCATGCAAAGACAGCGCTCTACCAACTGAGCTAAGGCCCCGTGCCGGAGAACAGCGTACCTGGTGTCGCAGGGTTCTCCGACCAGGTATCGGCATCCAGTTACCGGCGTTGCAGGAGCTGGCCGATCAGCTCGCGGAGGTGACGCCTCGCGGAGGTGGCGCCGAGCAGCTGACCCTCGTCACGTTCCGGCTGTGTCGTCCGGCTACGGGCCTCCGGCTGCGGCGTCAGACTCAGACTCGGACAACAGCGAAGCCCCGACCGCTCGCGGCGGTCGGGGCCCTGTTGTGGCTGTGGACCAAGTTCCCGGACTCGTCTCAGGAGCTCGTCAGGAGCTCGTCAGGAGCTCGTGTCGGAACCTGCTGGAACTGGGTCGGTCGCCTCCGTCCACAGGTCCTGCTCGGCGCGGTCCGCCTGGATCTGGCGGTACACGAGGAGCCCGCCGATGGCGGCCAGTGCGACCAGGAGAAGCTTCTTCACCGCGCGACCTCGTCCTTCTTGCGTTGGGAGTCCTCCGACGCGCCCGATAATACACACCAACGGATATACCATCCGATACCGCATGGTGACCTGTCTGTCCGACCCCCTGCATGCCGCAACGCCAAAGGCCCGGATGGAATGAGATCCATCCGGGCCTTTGCGCTGGTGGGGCTAACAGGACTTGAACCTGTGGCCTCTTCCTTATCAGGGAAGCGCTCTAACCGTCTGAGCTATAGCCCCGTGCCGCACGGAAAGGTTAGCGCACCGCGGCCCGTGTCCCAAATCCGTTGGCGGCCATCCGCGGAGACCGCGCGTAGGCGTGACATCGGCCTCCTCCTGCCGCGGCAAGGCCGCCAGGGTCTGCCCGCCACGGTAGGTCTTGCCCGCCAGGGTCTGCTCCGACGCTACTCGTCCTCGGCGAGTGTCAGTTCGATGCCGCCCACGAAACCGGACGACAGGTTGTAGATGAATGCGCCGAGCGTCGCGAGCGCTGTTGCCAGTACGACGTCGATCACCGCGATGACGGCCGTGAACAGCACACAATTCGACAGCGACAGATATGACTGCAGATTGAAGGCGCTCTGCTCGCCCGAGCCGGTGGCGTCACTGATCGTGGCGCCGACCGTGCTGAACACACCCATCGCATCGAACACCAGCCACAGCACCGCCACCGCCACGACCGTGCAGATCCCGAGCGCGATCGAGATCAGGAAACTCACCTTCATCACCGACCACGGGTCGGCCTTGGCCACCCGCAGCCGCGCCGACCGCGTCCGCGGCACCGTACGAGCGGCAGCCGCTGGGCGCGGCTTGCGCACCGCCTGGGCACTCGGCACGCTCGGCGACTCCTGCGGCGGCAGATACGCCTGAGGCGGAGTGTGCGAAGGGGGCGCTGCCGGCAATGGCTGCTCGGGGGTGCGGGGCTCGCGCGTCTCGGTTGCGGTAGCACCGCCGCCTCGCTGCTCATCCCTCGCCTCCGGCAGCGGGGCCCCCGACGACCCTGAGGGCGCCGACTGCCCGCCGACGCGCGGCGCGGCAGAGCCACGCTCGCGCTCGGCGTCCGGGGCAGGACCGTTCGCTCCCACGCCGCCCTCTTCCGCGTCCGTGGTTCCGCTCACGGTTTACTCCTCCGGTCCATCGGCATTGACCTCCTCGGCCTCACGCCCAGCCTCTGCGTTGCGTGCGATGCCCACCACAGCGTCGCGCTTGCCCAAATTGATCAGTTGGACGCCCATGGTGTCACGGCCCGTCTCCCGGACTTCGCTGACCCTTGTACGGATCACCCCGCCGCCGAGCGTAATGGCCAGGATCTCATCGGCCTCCTCGACCACCAGCGCGCCCACCAGCGAGCCACGCTCCTCCACGATCTTGGCGGCCTTGATACCGAGACCGCCGCGACCCTGGACCCGGTACTCGTCCACGGGGGTGCGCTTGGCGTACCCGCCATCGGTGGCGGTGAAGACGAACGTACCCGCACGGACGACATTCATCGACAGTAGTTCGTCACCCTTGCGGAAACTCATCCCCTTCACACCGGATGTCGCCCGGCCCATCGGCCGCAGCGCCTCATCCGTAGCGGTGAACCGGATGGACTGCGCTTTGCGGCTCACCAGCAGCAGATCATCCTCGGCGGAGACCAGCTCCGCCCCGATCAACTCGTCCTCGCGGCCGTCCGTCATCTCCCGAAGGTTGATCGCGATGACGCCGCCGGAGCGCGGCGAGTCGTAATCCTTCAGCGAGGTCTTCTTCACCAGGCCCGACTTAGTAGCAAGCACCAGATACGGCGCCGCCTCATAATTGCGGATCGCCATAATCTGCGCGATGTGCTCGTCCGGCTGAAAGGCAAGCAGATTGGCCACGTGCTGGCCGCGTGCGTCACGGCCGACGTCCGGCAACTCATACGCTTTTGCCCGGTAGACACGGCCCTTGTTGGTGAAGAACAGCAGCCAGTTGTGGGTCGTGGTGACAAAGAAGTGGTCGACGATGTCGTCCTGCTTCAGCTGTGTACCGCGTACGCCCTTGCCGCCGCGCTTCTGCGAGCGGTACAGGTCGGTCTTGGTGCGCTTGACGTAGCCGCCACGGGTGATGGTGACGACGATGTCCTCCTCGGCGATCAGGTCCTCGATGGACATGTCGCCGTCGAAGGGCACCAGCTTGCTGCGCCGATCGTCGCCGAACTTCTCGACGATCGCGTTGAGTTCCTCACTGATGATCTGGCGCTGCCGCACTGGCGAGGAGAGGATCGCGTTGTAGTTGTTGATCTTCGCCTGCAATTCGTCATGCTCCGCGACGATCTTCTGCCGCTCCAGGGCGGCGAGCCGCCTCAACTGCATGTCGAGGATCGCGGTCGCCTGGATCTCGTCGATCTCCAACAAGTCCATCAGGCCGGCCCGCGCGATCTCAACCGTCTCGCTGCGCCGGATCAGCGCAATGACCTCGTCGAGCGCGTCCAGCGCCTTGAGCAGACCACGCAGGATGTGCGCCCGCTCCTCGGCCTTGCGCAGCCGGAACTTGGTACGGCGGACGATGACCTCGATCTGGTGCGTCACCCAATGCCGGATGAATGCGTCGAGCGACAGGGTGCGCGGCACACCGTCCACCAGCGCCAGCATGTTGGCGCCGAAATTGGTCTGCAGATCGGTGTGCTTGTACAGGTTGTTGAGAACGACCTTGGCTACGGCATCCCGCTTGAGCACGATCACCAGACGCTGACCGGTGCGCGAGCTCGTCTCATCCCGTACATCGGCGATACCGCCGATCTTGCCGTCCTTCACCAGGTCGGCAATCTTCTGAGCGAGGTTGTCCGGGTTGGTCTGGTAAGGCAGTTCGGTGACCACCAGGCACTGGCGGTTCTGGATCTCCTCGACCTCGACCACCGCACGCATGGTGATCGAGCCGCGGCCGGTCCGGTACGCCTCCTCAATGCCGCGCCGGCCGACGACGAGTGCACCAGTCGGGAAGTCCGGACCCTTGATGCGCTCCAAGAGTGCGTCAAGGAGCTCCTCGTTGGAGGCATCGGGGTGGTTCAGATACCACTGCGCGCCATCCGCCACCTCACGCAGATTGTGCGGAGGGATGTTGGTGGCCATGCCGACCGCGATACCTGCCGAACCATTGATCAGCAGATTGGGGAAGCGCGACGGCAAAACCGTGGGCTCCTGATTGCGGCCGTCGTAGTTGTCCTGGAAGTCGACGGTCTCCTCGTCGATGTCCCGGACCATCTCCATCGACAGCGGCGCCATCTTGCACTCGGTGTACCGCATGGCCGCGGCCGGGTCATTGCCCGGAGAACCGAAGTTGCCGTTGGAGTCGACAAGCGGCATCCGCATCGCCCACGGCTGCGCGAGGCGCACCAGCGCGTCGTAGATCGAGGCGTCGCCATGCGGGTGGTACGTACCCATGACGTCACCGACGACGCGGGCGCACTTGTAGAAGCCGCGCTCGGGACGGTAGCCGCCGTCGTACATCGCGTACAGCACACGGCGGTGCACCGGCTTGAGGCCGTCACGGACGTCGGGCAGCGCACGCGAGACGATGACGCTCATCGCGTAGTCGAGGTAGCTGCGCTGCATCTCGGTTTCGAGCCCGACTGGCTCGATACGCAAGCCCGTTTCGGGGTTGGCAGGTGCGGGGATGGCCTGCAGGGCCTCGGGGGCCTCGGGGTTCGGAGGCGTGCTGGGGGTGGTCTCGTCGGCCATTGCCGGTCAAGTTCCTTTCGGGCCGCTGTCTTTCAGGCCGTGTCTTTCGAGGGCCGACTCAGATGTCGAGGAAACGGACATCCTTGGCGTTGCGCTGGATGAACGAGCGCCGTGCCTCGACGTCCTCGCCCATGAGCACGGAGAACAGGTCGTCGGCCTGTGCCGCGTCGTCCAAGCTGACCTGACCGAGCACTCGATGGTCGATATCCATCGTGGTGACCCGCAGTTCCTCGGCGTTCATCTCGCCGAGGCCCTTGAAGCGCTGGACGGAGTCCTCCCTGATGCGCTTGCCGTTCTGACGGCCGAGTTCGATCAGCGCGTCCCGCTCACGGTCGGAGTACGCGTACTCGATGTCGCTCTCCCGCCACTTGATCTTGTAGAGCGGCGGACGCGAGAGATAGACGTGCCCCGCCTCAACCAGCGGCCGCATGAAGCGGAAGAGGAAAGTCAGCAGCAGGGTGTTGATGTGCTGGCCGTCGACGTCGGCGTCCGCCATCAAGATGATCTTGTGGTAGCGGAGCTTGGCGATATCGAAGTCCTCATGCACACCGGTGCCGAAGGCTGAGATCAGGGCCTGGATCTCGGCGTTCTGCAGAATCTTGTCGACTCGCGACTTCTCGACATTGAGGATCTTGCCGCGGATGGGGAGGATCGCCTGGTACTCGGGGTTGCGGCCGGACTTGGCCGAGCCTCCCGCAGAGTCACCCTCGACGATGAAGATCTCGCACTTGGCCGGGTCGTTGGACTGGCAGTCGCTCAGCTTGCCGGGCAGGGATGCCGTCTCCAGCAGGCCCTTGCGGCGGGTGAGATCGCGCGCCTTGCGGGCCGCGACACGAGCGGTGGCGGCCTGGATGGCCTTGCGGATGATGTCCGCGGCTTCATTGGGGTTGCGGTCGAGCCAGTCGGCGAGATGCTCGTGCACCACCTTCTGGACGAACGTTTTCGCCTCGGTGTTGCCCAGCTTGGTCTTGGTCTGGCCCTCGAACTGCGGCTCGCCCAGCTTCACCGAGATGATCGTGGTGAGGCCTTCACGGATGTCCTCGCCCGCGAGGTTGTCATCCCTCTCGCGCAGCAGCTTCTTCTCGCGCGCATAGCGATTGACCAAGCCGGTCAGCGCGGCACGGAAGCCCTCCTCGTGGGTGCCGCCCTCGTGCGTGTGGATGGTGTTCGCAAACGAGTAGACGCCCTCGGTGTACTGGCTGTTCCACTGCATCGCGATCTCGACCGAGAGCATGCGCTCCTTGTCCTCGGCCTCAATGTCGATCACGGTGGGGTGGATCACCTCGCCCTTGCGGGAGTTGAGGTACTTCACGAAGTCGACGATGCCGCCATCGTAGTGGTAGCGGACCGAGAGCGCGTTGCCCTCCTGGTCCACATGGTCCGGACGCTCGTCAGTGAGCGAGATGGTCAGCCCCTTGTTGAGGAACGCCATCTCCTGAAAACGCCGCGAGAGCGTCTCGAAGGAGTACTCAGTGGTCTCGAAGATGTCCGGATCGGCCCAGAACGTCACCGTCGTTCCGGACGCCTGCGTCGCCTCGTTCTTCGTCAGCGGCGCGGTCGGGGCACCCAGCTTGTAATCCTGCGTCCAGCGGTAGCCGTCGCGCTTGACCTCGACGGCGACCTTGGTCGACAGCGCGTTGACGACGGAGACACCGACGCCGTGCAAGCCACCGGAGACCGCATAACCGCCGCCGCCGAACTTGCCGCCCGCGTGCAGCACCGTCAGTACGACCTCGACGGCCGGCTTGCCCTCGGACGGGACGATGTCCACCGGGATGCCACGACCGTTGTCGATCACACGCACCCCGCCATCCGGCAGGATCGTCACTTCGATGGTGTCCGCGTGCCCCGCCAGCGCCTCGTCAACGGAATTGTCCACCACCTCATAGACGAGGTGGTGCAGACCCCGCTCGCCAGTTGAGCCGATGTACATGCCCGGGCGCTTGCGAACCGCGTCGAGGCCCTCAAGGACGGTGATCGCACTGGCGTCATAGGATGGCGCCGCGCCACCGGGGAGCGGTGCGGCCCCCTCAGTCGTGGCCCCCTTAGTCGTGGAAGCAGTCTGGATCTCGATCTCGTTGAGGTTGCCGGAATCGGCCACGAAGCGCCCTTTCTGGCACAGCACGAGCCGACTCCGGGCATACGGGATCGGCAGCGTCGTTTCGACATGTTCCGCCGGGATTCTCCGTACCGAGGTCGGCGGGTTCGTCCTCATTCTACCGGTAGCGGCGACGTTGATGGGGCTTTGGCGACCTCTGAGTTCCCATATGCCGCCCGATGGGGCCTTGCAGCGACTCCCCATACACAGACAAGGGCTTTAAGCGGCTCACACGGGCGCTCAGGGCTTCCGCACTACAACGCTCCGTACCCGGCAGCGTCACCCCAGTCACCCCCGTCCCGTCGACCCCTCAGTCCCCTCAGCCATAGGTGTCACCAGGGCCCTTGGATCCGGGGGCGCGCAGCCTGCCGTATGTGCGCGGGGCGCCGCCAGGACCCAGCACCTTGATCATTTTGACCGTTCCATGACCCAGATCGGTGTTGAGCCGGGCCACAAGCGTCGAAGCCAGCAACCGTACCTGCGTCGCCCACGCCGTCGAATCGCACTGCACAGTGAGGATCTTCTCCTCCTCGTCGTACCGCTGGGGTACGCAGTGCTTCGCCAGGTCCTCTCCCACCAACTGCGGCCAGCGTCCCATCACCCCGCCGACCGCGGCCGGCGCCTCCCAGCCGCGCTCGGTGATCAGCCGACTGATCGCGGCGCCGAGCGACAGCGGATCGCGACCGTCGGCGCGCGCCCCGCTGCGCAGGCCGCCACGGCGCGCGCGCTTCTTTTCCTGCGCCGAGGCTCCGCGGGCGCGCGCCTGCTCCTTCGCGGCGCGCAGTGCCACCCGCGCCAGGTCCACACCGGACAGCTGGGGCTGCGGCTTCACCTCGGTGACGTTGTCATTCATACACGCTCCACATCTCTCTGCCTTCATGTGAATTCATGGGCGTTCACATGAAGGCATGTGCGTTCATGTGCGTTCACGCGTGTTCTTATGTGTTCATGCGTGTTCTTATGTGTTCACGTGCGCTCTACCCGGCCGTTGTAGACAGTGCAGCGGGCGCCCGTGAGCACACCGGGGACGTCCTCGTCCACAGCCGCCGTGACCAGCACCTGCTCGCCGGGCGCGACGAGTTCCGCGAGCCGGTCGCGGCGGCGGGTATCGAGCTCGGCGAAGACGTCGTCCAGGATCAGCACAGGTTCGCCGCCCTCACCGCTCTCGCCTTCGGCGCGCAACAGGTCATATGAGGCGAGGCGGAGCGCGAGCGCCAGTGACCACGACTCGCCATGGCTTGCGTACCCCTTGGCGGGCAGCTCGCCGAGCTTGAGCAACAGGTCGTCCCGGTGCGGTCCGACGAGGGTGACGCCGCGCTCGATCTCCTGTTTGCGGGCATCGGCGAGTGCACCCAGCAGCAGCTCGTACAGCTGTTCCCGGGATGCGCCGAACGTGCCGGGTACACCGTGGTGCGGGGAGTCGCCCGCCGAACCGCGGTAGTCGAGGCCGACCGGGCCACCGCCTGGGGCCAGTTGCTCGTATGCCTTGTCGGTGAGCGGCTGAAGCGCGGCGATGAGAGCGTGGCGCTGCGTGAGCAGCTCGGCGCCGGTTCGTGCAAGGTGCTGGTCCCACACGTCGAGCGTGGACAAATCCGCCTCTATTGACTTCGTCGTGGTAGGGGCACCTCGCCGGCCCCCGTGCCGCCGAGCCAGTGCCGCCGACTTCAGCAGGGTGTTGCGCTGTTTGAGCACACGGTCGTAATCCTGCCGAACACCTGCCATGCGAGGGGAGCGCACGATGATCAGCTCATCGAGGAAGCGGCGGCGCTCGGAGGGATCGCCTTTGATCAGGGCAAGGTCCTCAGGGGCGAAGAGCACGGTGCGCAGGATGCCGAGCACGTCACGTGGTCGTACCTGGGAGGATCGGTTGATGCGGGCGCGGTTCGCCTTGCCCGGATTGATTTCGAACTCGATCAGCTGCTGTCGTTCGCCGTGGGTAATGGCTGCCCGTATCACGGCCCGGTCCGCGCCGAGCCGCACCAATGGGGCGTCGGCGGCGACGCGATGGCTACTGAGGGTGGCGAGATAGCCGATTGCCTCGACGAGATTGGTCTTGCCCTGCCCGTTGGAACCGATGAACGTGGTGACGCCCGGGTCGAGCGGGACCTCGACCCGGGCGTAGGAGCGGAAGTCGGCGAGTGACAGGTGGCTTACATGCATCGTGCGCTGTGGCGCGGGATCACGCCTGCCTCCCTGCCTTGGTCGCTTTCTGTTAGCGGTATGTGCGGCGTTTGCCACATATGCTGCATTTGCTGTGCGTTGACTGCATTTACTGCCGGATTTACTGCTGGACCTTGTCCGGGCCTGTGCTAGGCACTGTCCGGGCCTGGTCCTGCGTGTTCACTGCTGTGGAGCGTCAGCCGACTCGACGGCGTGGCCGCCGAACTGGTTGCGCAGCGCGGCAATCATCTTCATCGAGGGTGAGTCGTCCTGGCGGGACGAGAACCGGGCGAAGAGCGAGGCGGTGATCGCCGGCAGCGGCACGGCGTGGTCGATGGCGGCCTCGACTGTCCACCTGCCCTCGCCGGAGTCGGCGGCGTAGCCGCGCAGCTTGCTCAGGTGCTCGTCCTCGTCGAGGGCGTTAACGGCCAGGTCGAGCAACCAGGAACGGATGACCGTGCCCTCCTGCCAGGAGCGGAAGACCTCACGGACATCGGTGACCGAGTCCACGGCCTCAAGCAGCTCCCAGCCCTCGGCGTATGCCTGCATCATTGCGTACTCGATGCCGTTGTGGACCATCTTGGCGAAGTGGCCCGCGCCGACCTTGCCTGCGTGGACGGAGCCGAACTCCCCCTCTGGCTTGAGTGCGTCGAAGATCGGCTGGACTCGCGCCACGTTCGCCGGGTCACCGCCATACATCAGCGCGTAGCCGTTCTCCAGGCCCCAGACTCCGCCGGAGACACCGCAGTCGATGAAGCCGATACCGCGGGCGCTGAGCTCCTCGGCGTGCCTCTCGTCATCGGTCCAGCGCGAGTTGCCACCGTCGACGACGATGTCGCCGGGCGAGAGCAGGCCGGCCAGCTCATCGATCGTCGCCTGTGTCGGGCCACCCGCGGGGACCATCACCCATACAACACGCGGAGCCTTCAACTTATCCACAAGCGCCTGGAGGCTGGGGACATCGGCGAGGTTCAGGTTGCGGTCGTAGCCGATGACGGTGTGGCCGGCGCGGCGGATGCGCTCGCGCATATTGCCGCCCATCTTGCCGAGACCGATGAGACCGAGCTCCATCACAGATCCTTCGTTCGAAGCGTGCCTGACCTAGAGTGCCGCCCCTGCCGACGTTTGCCCCGCGCTCGCCGTCCTGGCACGGCTATCCACTGCGTTGCCGCATCGCCCACATACGGGCCCCAGCACGAGGGCACCGCCGCGGCAGCGGCTGCTGTTAGGGCCCGCCGGAAAATAAGTTGTGCGTTGGATCTCTTGACACCACAGCTCAGACACGGTGTTCGCATACAACTTATTTCGAGGCGGTCCCTTACAGCGGCACCTTGCGGCTGAGCGCACCAGGACGCCCCGCTACCGAGCAAACGTTGGCGGGGCAGCACTAGCTCTGAGCCTACGTCGGCCCTCCGGCCCCGCCTCACCCGAGGCGTCCTCACCCCGACAAGCGCACCGGCATCCTGTGCTTTCCCGGGGGCCACCCCCCGGACCCCCGGCAGGAAACCGCCAGGCATGTCCCAAGCCAAACCACTCACCCCGACAAGCGCACCGGCATGATCAGGTACTTGTACGTCTCGTCGGACTCAGCGTCGATCGCCGGCTTGCCGCTGAGCAGCGCCGGCTTGGTGGCGGTGGTGAATGACAGCTGAGCCACTGGGGAGTCAATCGCGCTCAGGCCGTCAAGCAAGAACGTCGGATTGAACGCGATCGAGACGTCTTCGCCGTCCAACTGGGCATCGACACGTTCCACAGCCTGTGCATCATCGCTTGAGCCGGCTTCCAGGGTGAGGACGCCCGCCGTGAAACTGAGCCGGATCGGCGTATTGCGTTCGGCAACCAGCGCGACCCGCTTGACCGCCTCGACAAACGGCGCCGTCTCGATCACAGCGACCGAGGCGAACTCCGTCGGGAACAGCGTGCGGTACTTCGGCAGGTCACCTTCGAGGAGGCGGGTGGTCGTACGTCGTCCGGCGCCTTCGAAGCCGATCAGGCCCTCGCCGGCTCCCGAGCCGGCCAGCGCAAGCGCCACCGTGTCACCGCTGGTCAGCGACTTGGCGATGTCAAGCAGGGTTTTGGCGGGGACGAGTGCGACCGCCGACAGGTCGGGCGTCTCCGGTTTCCACAGGAATTCGCCTACGGCGAAGCGATAGCGGTCGGTGGCAGCCAGCGTGACCGTGTCGCCCTCGATCTCGATTCGTACGCCGGTGAGTACCGGCAGGGTGTCGTCGCGCCCGGCGGCGATCGCGACCTGGGAGACCGCGGCGGCGAAGACCTCGCCGGGCACGGTGCCGGAAGCTGTCGGCATCTGCGGCAGGGCCGGGTATTCCTCCACAGGCAGGGTGTGGAGTGTGAATCGCGAACTGCCACACACCACGGTGACCCGCACGCCGTCAGTGGAGATCTCCACAGGCCTGTTGGGAAGTGCACGGGAGATGTCGGCGAGCAGGCGGCCGGAGACGAGCACTGTGCCCTCCTCCTCGACCTCCGCTTCGACCGAGACCCGTGCCGAGACCTCGTAGTCGAAGGCGGACAGGCTCAGCCGACCCTCCTCGGCCTTCAGCAGCAGGCCGGCGAGTACGGGCGCCGGCGGGCGGGCTGGGAGGCTGCGAGCCGCCCAGGCCACTGCCTCCGCGAGTACGTCGCGTTCCACCCGGAACTTCACCGGAACCGCCTCCTGCTGTTGCTGGCCGTCTATGCCGGCTTTCTCGCGGCCGACTGCTTCTCGATCGTCTGTCGGAGAACAGTTTGACGCACGCCACTGACAACGGGTGCGGGTTGGGTCAAGTCGAGGCGCCGAGTGTCGGGCCGTGCGTCGCTCCGTTGTGCACAGGCCCAACTTCGATCTTGATTCCCCGGTATCTCTACGTAGTCGTAGTAATAGGGGGTGTGGATACCGTGGATAACTGGTTCCGGCGCAGGTCAGCAGCACTTTTTTGTCCACGGTGGCTGTGGGCAGAGCCCGTGGACAACCTCGGCCATCTGTGGATGACCGGAACTTGTGCACACCCGATGCACAGGAGACCCCCGGTTCTCCCCAGTGCTGTCCCCAGAAATACCCAGGTTCTCCCCAGCTCAACCAGTCCTCTTTGTGTGATGGCTTTCACTCCATCTGGCGATGGAGGCCATGAGGTTGCCGAACAGTGGACAGCTGTGTGGACAAGCTGTGCACAACTGCCCCTTGCCTGTGGACTGGCTGTGGACAGCTGCGAGCGGCGGCTGGAGAGCCTCGGTTGTCCACAGCCTGTGGAAAGTGGTTAATCACATTTCCCCACCCGGTTGACCTGCAATCATGGTCGTTCATCTGCCTTCCCTGTGGAGGAAGTTGGGAAAACCTAGTCGTCCCCAAGGTGTGGAAGGCCGGATCGACCCGATGCTGTGGAGTACCTGCGGTAGGGGCTAGAGGTTCGAACAACGGGAAAAGCTCCGGGAGTTGCACCACCGCGCCAGCGGCTGATGTCACTCCCGGAGCTTGTGTGTGATATGGCGGTGATCTGTCAGGTTTTGATGCGGTTGGTCAGCTCGGTGACCTGGTTGTAGATGGACCGGCGCTCGGCCATCAGCGCGCGGATCTTGCGGTCCGCATGCATCACCGTCGTGTGGTCCCGACCGCCGAAGAGCGCCCCGATCTTCGGTAGCGACAGGTCGGTCAGCTCTCGACACAAGTACATGGCGATCTGCCGGGCCGTGACGAGGACGCGGCTGCGCGACGAGCCGCACAGGTCGTCGACAGTCAGCCCGAAGTACGCGGCAGTCTCCGCCATGATCGAGTTTGCGCTGATCTCTGGCACCGCGTCCTCGCCACCTGGGATCAGGTCCTTCAACACGATCTCGGTGAGCTGCAGGTCGACCGGTTGCCGGTTGAGGCTCGCGAAGGCCGTCACCCGGATCAGTGCGCCTTCGAGCTCGCGGATATTGCGGGAGATGCGCGACGCGATGAATTCGAGCACCTCGGGTGGCGCATTGAGCTGCTCCTGCACCGCCTTCTTCCGCAGGATCGCGATCCGGGTTTCCAGCTCGGGCGGCTGGACGTCGGTGATCAGGCCCCACTCGAAGCGGTTGCGGAGGCGGTCCTCCAGCGTCACCAGCTGCTTGGGCGGCCGATCGGAGGAGAGCACGATCTGCTTGTTGGCGTTGTGCAGGGTGTTGAAGGTGTGGAAGAACTCCTCTTGCGTCGACTCCTTGCTCGCGAGGAACTGGATGTCGTCGACGAGCAGGATGTCCATGTCCCGGTAGCGCTTGCGGAAGGCGTCCTGCTTGCCGTCCCGGATGGAGTTGATGAACTCGTTGGTGAACTCCTCCGAGCTCACATAGCGCACACGCGTGCCCGGATACAGGCTGCGTGCGTAGTGCCCGATGGCGTGCAGCAGGTGCGTCTTGCCGAGGCCGGACTCACCGTAGATGAACAGGGGGTTGTAGGCCTTGGCAGGGGCCTCGGCGACGGCGACAGCCGCGGCATGCGCGAAGCGGTTGGACGCTCCGATGACGAAGGTGTCGAAGAGGTACTTCGGATTCAGCCGGGCAGTCGGCTCGCCGGGACCGGGTGATGGCGCGGGCTGCGCGGCGAGTGGGCGGGGGGC
Source organism: Streptomycetaceae bacterium (assembly GCA_019243445.1). Lineage (GTDB taxonomy): Bacteria > Actinomycetota > Actinomycetes > Streptomycetales > Streptomycetaceae > Streptantibioticus_B. The sequence goes on from JAFAUH010000058.1 coordinate 25,434, forward strand.
GCCGGGGGCGCCGGGGTGCCGACCACTGCCTGCGGAGCCGGGACCGCCCTGGCCCGGGCCAGGGCCCGGCTGGCCGCCGCGCTGAGGTGGCTGCGGGTACGTGGGCCGCTGCGGTGGGTAGTCCTGGTGGCTCGCTGGGAGATAGAGATCGCGTTCCCCGTACGAGGCGAGCCTCGGCTGCTGCCAGCCGCCGTGCCCATCCGTATTGTGTCCGCGATCCTGGCCCTGGGTTTGCCTCTGATTCTGGACGTGGTCATACGGGTCTGGGCCGACGGGGCGCTGCCAGCCGTCGGCGGTGTCCCGGCCGGAGGGGTAGTCGGGGTAGGCGCGGCGCATGGTCGGGCCGTTGGAGGCGGGTCCTCTGTTCGCCTCGCCGCGCCAGCGGCTCATGTCACCGTCGCCCGTTCCCAGGTTCCGCGGCTGGCTTGTGGTGCCGGAGGGGTGCCTCTCGAGCGGGGGCTCGGCCGCCCATTCCGCTTGCTCGCGCGGGTCGCTCGCCCGTTCTTGGTTCGCTTCTCCGCCCGTTCCCAGGTTCCGCGGCTGGTTTGTGGTGCCGGAGGAGTGTCTCTCGAGCGGGGGCTCGGCCGCCCATTCCGCTTGCTCGCCGCGCTGTTCCCCGTAGAAGGGCGTCTGGAGGAGGGAGGGCTGCGGGGCCGGGTGCTGCGGGGTGGGGACCTGCTCGGTGCCGGCATCGACGGTGATCGCGATGCGGATCGAGCGACCGAACTGCCGGCTGAGACCTTCGGTGATCAAGGGAAGCAGTCGGCCTTCGAGTACGCCCTTGGCGTATTCGTTGGGCACCGCGAGCAGTGCGGTGTCGGCGACGAGCGCGAGTGGTTGGGATGCTTTGAGCCACCGCTGATCCTTGGCCTCCACCCCTTGCCCCTCGGTGAGGAGCTGTTCGAGCACTCGTGGCCACACTGCGGCAAGATCGGCGGTTACATCAGCCACGGTGCACGCTCTCTCGCTCGGTGGGTAGGTTCGCTCGGGTGGTGGAGAGGGCACCGACGTATCCCACGTAGGCGTGGTTCTCGGGAACTGCAAGAAGAGGGCAGGGCCGGGGTCGGGTCGGAAGGTGCCAGAGTCCAGCAACGGTAGTAAGCACGGCCTACGTCGTTCAAATCGTTGTCCACAGGGGTGTGTGCAAATGTGACATGCGCGAGGACGGCGTGCTCGGCCGGGGTGGCCGGCGCGTTGGCGGCTGGACTCGGTTTGACCCGACGGCACAGCCACGCGTACCGTAACAAGGTCGAGTTGTCGATGGCGGTTGCCGCCTGTCTTCGAGGGCGCAGACCACCCGGTCGCCCGGCGTCATCGAAGAGCGGTGCACCTGAGGCGTATCGCGAGAGCTTCGTGGGCGCACGGTGACAGCCAAGCGACGCCCCACGCACGTCTCCCCCGAGACACCAAGCATTCCTGGAGCCCCCGAGTGAGCAAGCGCACCTTCCAGCCGAACAACCGCCGCCGCGCCAAGACGCACGGTTTCCGGCTGCGTATGCGCACCCGTGCAGGCCGTGCCATCCTCGCGGCGCGTCGCGGCAAGGGCCGCGCCCGCCTGTCCGCCTGAGCGCACAGGTCATGTAGTGCTGCCTGCCGAGAATCGGATGAGGCGGCGCCAGGACTTCGCGACCGCAGTACGACGAGGGCGCAGAGCTGGAAGCCCGCTTTTGGTCATACATTTGCGAGACAAGGTGTCCCTCCCGCCGGAGGCAGAAGGAGACACCAGGCACCCGCACGCTACGAGGGGGAGTGGTCCCCCGCCGCGTGCGGGTTTCGTCGTGAGCAAAGCCGTGGGCGGTGCCGTCCAGCGGAACCTGGTCAAGCGGCGGTTGCGGCATTTGGTGCGCGATCGGCTCTCACAGTTGCCCGAAGGTAGCCTGGTGGTCGTGCGAGCACTACCCGGCGCGGCGGGCGCGGATCACACACAGCTGGCCCGTGACCTGGACGTCGCGTTGAAGCGGCTCCTGGGAGGTGGCGCACGATGAAATATCCGCTGTTGTGGCTGATCAAGCTGTACCAGTGGACCGTCAGCCCGCTGCTCGGACCCGTATGCAAGTACTATCCTTCGTGTTCCCACTACGGGTATCAGGCCATCGCCGTGCACGGTGCGGTCAAAGGCATCGCCCTTACCGCTTGGCGCATTCTGCGGTGCAATCCGTGGTCTCTCGGCGGGGTCGACTACCCACCGTCGCGTAAGAGACCGCCGTGGCACGAACTGCTGCATACGGCGTGGCGCAACCGTCAGGGCGGTCACTCCGCCGACGAGGCCAGCGTGGCCGCCGACTCCCAGCCCCATGCCCAAGGAGCCTGATCTGTGTCAACGATCCTCAGTCCCCTCTATACCGCTGTTTCCTGGATCATTGTCCAGTTCCACTCGCTCTTCAGCCTGATCTTTGATCCGAACAGCGGCTGGGCGTGGGGTCTGTCTATCGTCTCGCTGGTGATCTTGATCCGGATCTGCCTGATCCCGCTCTTCGTGAAGCAGATCAAGGCGACGCGGAACATGCAGGTGCTCCAGCCGAAGATGAAGGCGATCCAGGAGCGCTACAAGAACGACAAACAGCGTCAGTCCGAAGAGATGATGAAGCTGTACAAGGAGTCGGGTACCAACCCGCTCTCCAGTTGCTTGCCCATCATCGCTCAGTCGCCGTTCTTCATGTCGCTGTACGGCGTGCTCCACAACATCGCCAGTGGCCACACGGTCGGTGTGATCGACGCCTCGCTGCTGGACAGTGCTCGCAAGGCCCACATCTTTGGTGCACCGCTGTCGGTGAAGTTCACCGACAGCGCGAGCAAGATCATGAGCCTGGGGGCCTCGACCACTGATGTCCGTGTGGTCACGGTCGCCATGATCGTGCTGATGTCGCTGTCGCAGTTCTACACGCAGCGCCAGCTGATGACAAAGAACGTTGACATGACGGTGAAGACGCCGTTCATGCAGCAGCAGAAGATGCTGCTGTACGTCTTCCCCGTCATGTTCGCGGCTTTCGGCATCAACTTCCCCGTTGGTGTTCTCGTTTACTGGCTTACCACCAACGTGTGGACGATGGGGCAGCAGATGTTCGTCATCCGCCGCAACCCGACCCCGGGCAGCCTCGCATACAAGGAGCGCCAGGAGCGCCTGCGGGCCAAGGGCAAGATCGTTGACGAGTCGGCGGCGAAGGGAAGGACCGCTGCTGTTGAGGGCGCTCAGGCGGCCAAGCGGCAGCAACCGAAGCGTCAGACCAAGGCTCAGCGGCAGTCGGCAGGAGGCCAGGGTGTGACGAAGAGCGAGGTCAAGGCGGAGCAGTCGTCGGATGAACCGCAGGGCGCGAAGCCATCATCTGGGTCCGCATCGGGGTCCGGTCGGTCGGCCGGAGTCGGGCAGGCCAGGGGCGGCCAGCGCAAGGGCCAGGGCCAGCAGCGGTCCAGGCATCCATCGAAGAAGTAGCAAAAACAGCGAAGCAACAGCGCTCGTAGTGCCGAGTGGCGCAGCGTACATCGATAGGAGTTCATCTGTGACGGAAGGCAATACCCCCGTCGTCGAGGGCGAGCACGCCCTGAGCCGCCTCGAGCAGGAAGGGGAGATCGCCGCCGACTACCTCGAGGGCCTGTTGGACATCGTTGACCTCGACGGTGACATCGACATGGATGTCGAGGGCGATCGCGCTGCCGTCTCGATCGTGAGCGAGGGGACTGGCCGTGATCTGCAGAAGTTGGTCGGCCGGGATGGTGAGGTGTTGGAGGCGCTGCAGGAGCTGACGCGTCTTGCAGTGCACCGTGAGACTGGTGAGCGTAGCCGCCTCATGCTGGACATTGCGGGGTTCCGGGCCCGCAAGCGCGAGGAGCTGACGGAGCTGGGCGTTAAAGCAGCCGAGGAAGCGAAGGGGACCGGTCAGCCGGTGAAGCTGCAGCCCATGACGCCGTTCGAGCGCAAGGTCGTTCACGACGCCGTGGCGGCGGCTGGACTGCGCAGCGAGTCCGAGGGCGAGGAGCCCCAGCGCCGGGTGGTCGTCCTGCCCGCGTGATGTGGTTCCGCTTGCGGAGAAGCGAACGGAATGCCCATCGCCGACAAGGTCGCAACTGAAGGGACGGTCCCGTGACGGAAGCGGCTGAGCTTCCCCCCGCGCCTGAGCAGGCGCGCGCGATCTTTGGTGATCGCTTCGCCGATGCGGTCCGGTACGCGGAGCTACTGGCTGATGCGGGGGTGCGCCGCGGGCTGATCGGGCCCAGGGAGGTGCCACGGCTCTGGGAGCGGCACCTGCTCAACTGTGCCGTCTTGTCCGACGTGGTACCGGGCGATGTCTCTGTGTGTGATGTGGGCTCGGGCGCTGGCCTGCCAGGTATCCCGCTTGCGTTGGCCAGGCCCGATTTGCGGATCACCCTTCTGGAGCCGCTGTTGCGCCGTACGACCTTCTTGGATGAGGTGGTCAGGTTGCTGGGGTTGGACAACGTGACAGTAGTGCGCGGCCGCGCCGAAGAGATGATCGGGCACCTCTCGCCCGTCGACGTAGTGACGGCGCGAGCCGTGGCGCCGCTCGACCGGCTGGCGGGTTGGGGTCTTCCTTTGCTGCGTCCGCACGGCGAGATGCTGGCGCTCAAGGGGGATACCGCTGAGGACGAACTCAAGGCCGCCCGGGCAGCACTGAGCAAACTGGGAGCGGTGGAGTCCTCCGTGGTGCAAGCGGGAGCCGGGTTGATGGATCCGCCGTCAACGGTGGTGCGAGTGCTCGTCGGGGAGAGCCCTGGCGGGATACGGGCGGCGACCCGGCGAGCAAAGGCGCGTGCCAACCGTCAGGCGCAGGGCAGTCGTCGGCGTCGTTGATTGCGGGAGCACCCCGCCACGTGCTCCATGTAAACGTTCAAAACGCCATATTTCGGAGTGTCGTTCGCTAACCGCGCGTCTACCTGTGCATCGTGTTTCACGTGAAACGTCGCTCTCTTTTGCCGGGAATCCTTAGTCGCGACCATGTAGTGGCCGAGAATCAGGCTCGCAAGCCCCTTCATGTGGTGGACGCGTCCACAGATTCATCCACAGATTCATCCACAGGAGAGGGGGGGTCGCTGGTTCACGACCCCGAAGGCATGGCAGGCTCTGTGCATCGCGAGCCTGCAGTCGAGGAGAGTGAATCCTTGCGGTCCGACGTCAATGCCGCGGGGCCGATGGCCGATCCGGTTCCTGGCCCCCGTAGTGAATCGACAGAGAGAGATGTTTCACGTGAAACACTCCCTTCTATGCACGACACCCCGATCGGCCGAGCCGCCAAACTGGCGGTAGAGGCCCTTGGGCGGGCCGGTGAGGGACTCCCCCGCCCTGAACAAACCAGAGTCATGGTGGTCGCCAACCAGAAGGGTGGCGTGGGCAAGACGACTACAACGGTCAATCTCGCCGCTTCACTTGCCCTCCACGGAGGAAGAGTGCTGGTGGTGGACCTTGACCCTCAGGGCAATGCCTCCACCGCGCTCGGCATCGACCATCACTCCGAAGTGCCCTCTATCTATGACGTCTTGGTCGAGAGCAAGCCGCTCTCGGATGTCGTTCAGCCTGTACCGGATGTTGAGGGTCTCTTTTGTGCGCCGGCTACGATCGACCTGGCGGGCGCCGAGATCGAACTGGTCTCGCTCGTAGCCAGGGAGAGCCGTCTGCAGCGCGCCATCGAGGCGTACGAACAGCCGCTGGACTATATCCTCATCGACTGCCCGCCGTCGCTGGGCCTGCTGACGGTCAACGCCCTCGTTGCCGGTGCCGAGGTGCTTATCCCGATCCAATGCGAGTACTACGCTCTGGAGGGGCTGGGGCAGTTGCTGCGCAATGTGGACTTGGTGCGCGGTCATCTCAACCCGAAACTGCACGTCTCGACGATCTTGCTCACCATGTACGACGGCAGAACCCGGCTCGCCGCGCAGGTTGCCGAAGAAGTGCGCAGCCACTTCGGCAAGGAAGTGCTGCGCACCAGCATTCCGCGTTCGGTGCGCATCTCAGAGGCACCGAGTTACGGGCAGACGGTGCTCACATACGACCCGGGATCGAGTGGGGCGTTGTCCTATCTGGAGGCTGCGCGTGAGATGGCATTGCGCGGCCTCGAGGTCGACTGCGGATACCAGGGGCAGGAGTCCCATATGCCTCACCAGCACGGTAAGTACGAACAGCACAGCATGCCGGAGGGGATCAAGTGAGCGAACGACGCAGAGGCTTGGGCCGGGGGCTCGGAGCCCTGATCCCCACCGCGCCCACGGGCGAAGCGACATCAGCTGCTGGCACGGCGGGCAAGGCCGGTCCGCCGATCGGTACGGCCGCCACATCCCCCAGTACAGTACCTGTGCTCACTCCGGAGCGCGGGATCGCGGCCGCTAAGGTCGCAGGACTGATGGATGTCGGCGGCGTCGGCTCGGCTGCGGATATCCCCGTTTCACGGGAAATCAACGCGGTCCGGCCCGCCGATGCTTCCCAGGAGTTGACGGAAGATATCTCGGGGGTGCACTTCGCTGAGCTGCCTCTCGACTCGATCACTCCCAACCCGCGCCAGCCGCGTGAAGTGTTCGACCAGGATGCCCTGGCCGAGCTTGTTACCTCCATCAAGGAAGTCGGCCTTCTGCAGCCGGTCGTGGTCCGGCAGAGCGGTCCGTCCTCCTATGAGCTCATCATGGGTGAGCGCAGGTGGCGTGCGTGCCGTGAGGCAGGTCTGGAGCATATTCCGGCGATTGTCCGTGCCACGGACGATGAGAGGCTGCTCCTTGATGCTCTGTTGGAGAACTTGCACCGTGCTCAACTGAACCCGCTTGAGGAGGCGGCGGCGTACGACCAGTTGCTCCACGACTTCTCGTGCACTCACGAGGAACTCGCCGAGCGTATCGGACGCTCCCGCTCTCAAGTCTCCAATACACTGCGATTGCTGCGACTGTCCGCTTCCGTTCAGCGGCGGGTCGCAGCTGGTGTGCTCTCGGCGGGACATGCTCGTGCTCTCCTCGTGCTTGATGATGTCCAAGAGCAGGATCGGCTGGCCCAGCGGATCGTGGCCGAGGGGCTGTCGGTGCGGTCGGTCGAGGAGATCGTGGCCTTGATGGCGGCCGAACACGGCACCGTCAAGAAGCCCAAAGGACCGCGGGCTGGTAAGCGGGTGTCCCCCGCGCTCACAGATCTTGCCTCCCGGCTTTCCGATCGCCTCGAAACCCGAGTCAAGGTCGACCTCGGACAGCGCAAGGGAAAGATCGTCGTCGAGTTCGCCTCGATAGAGGATCTGGAGCGGATCCTGGGGACGATCGCCCCAGGCGAAGGCCGCGTGCTTCAGCAGGGGCTCACGTCGGAGTCAGACGACGATGCCGGATGAGGAGCTTGCAGGGTGGGTTGTATCCATAGCGGAATACATCCCACCCTTTGCGTGCTCGCAGTGTCGGCAATGTCGCGATCCGGTTACGATGCGATGAAGGATCGTTGGGAAATGAGGGCCTGAATCCATGGGGCGTCGGCTCGATCCACTCACGCTGGATAATCTTCCTGATCTGCCTAAGCGCTGCCGATCCTGCGTCTTCTGGGAGCTCGACCCCGTGAGTGGTGAGGCGGCGAGGCAAGCCGGCAAGCCGGAGCTGGAGAAGGAAGCATGGATCTCGGCTGTACTCCTGGAATGGGGGTCGTGCGGCCGGGTCGTTTATGTCGATGATGTGCCCGCGGGTTTCGTCCTGTACGCCCCTCCGGCGTATGTGCCGCGGTCGCTCGCTTTCCCCACCAGCCCGGTGTCGCCCGACGCGGTGCAGCTGATGACCTCCCGCATTCTTCCCGGGTTCCAGGGGCACGGGCTCGGCAGAGTGCTTGTACAGACGGTCGCCAAGGACTTGGTACGACGTGGCTTTAAGGCCATCGAGACGTTCGGTGACGCACGATGGGAGGAACCGGGCTGCATCCTCCCCGCGGACCATCTCACTGCAGTGGGCTTTAAGACGGTGCGGCCGCATCCGCGCTATCCCCGTCTGAGGCTCGACTTGCGTTCCACAATCTCCTGGCGGGAAGACGTCGAGATGGCGATCGATCGGCTGCTCGGTGCCGTCCAGAAGGAACCGGCACTGCGGCCGTTGTGATGTTTCACGTGAAACATGAAGAGACGGTGGGGGCTTTCCCCCACCGTCATGTTTGAAAGTGCTCAGCCGATGAAGTCACCGAGGTCGCGCTCCAGCGCGGCCTTCGGTTTGGCGCCGACGATGGTCTTGACGACCTCGCCGCCCTTGTAGACATTCAATGTCGGGATGGACATTACGCCGTACTTGGCGGCGGTGGCTGGGTTCTCGTCAATATTCAGCTTGACGATGTCGATCTTCTCGCCGTGCTCGGCAGCGATCGCCTCGAGCGAGGGGGCGATCTGACGGCACGGGCCACACCACACAGCCCAGAAATCGACGAGAACGGGCTTATCGCTCTTGAGGACGTCTTCTTCGAACGACGCGTCGGTCACGTGCTTCACAGCACCGGCCATGGTGGCAGTCTCCTCAGATTGGGGCGGATCAGTTTGCGCCGAGTCCGGTCAGACGGCTGTGGCCGTCATTTCCGGCGCGGCGATCTTCTTGGCGTCGCTCAGGGCGGCAAGATACCGCTCGGCGTCGAGCGCGGCGGCACAGCCGGTGCCGGCCGCGGTGATGGCCTGACGGTAGATGTGGTCCACGACGTCACCGGCGGCGAAGACACCGGCGAGCTTCGTGCGGGTGGCGGGGGCGTCAACCTTGAGGTAACCCTCATCGTCGAGGTCCAGTTGTCCCTTGAAGAGCTCGTTGCGCGGGTCGTGGCCGATCGCGATGAACAGTCCGGTCACCGGAAGCTCGGAAGATTCGCCGGTGTAGACGTTGCGTAGGGTGAGACCGGACAATTTGGACTCGCCGTGGATCTCGGCGATCTCGCTGTCCCACACGAACGAGATTTTGGGATCGGCGAAGGCCCGTTCCTGCATCGGCTTCGAGGCACGCAGGGTGTCGCGGCGGTGCACGACGGTGACGGACTTGGCGAAGCGGGAGAGGAAGGTCGCCTCCTCCATCGCCGTATCGCCGCCGCCGACCACGGCGATGTCCTGGTCCTTGAAGAAGAAGCCGTCACACGTGGCACACCACGAGACACCGCGCCCGGAGAGCGCGTCTTCATTGGGGAGGTTGAGCTTGCGGTGCTGCGAACCAGTGGCGATGATGACGGCCTTCGCACGGTGCACGGTCCCGACGGAGTCGGTAACCGTCTTGATTTCCCCACTCAGGTCGACCGCGGTAACGTCGTCCGCCACGAGCTCCGCGCCGAACCGCTCGGCTTGTGCGCGCATGTTGTCCATCAGGTCGGGGCCCATGATGCCGTCGCGGAAGCCGGGGAAGTTCTCCACCTCGGTGGTGTTCATCAGTGCGCCGCCTGCTGTGACAGAACCCTCGAAGACAAGGGGCTTGAGGGAGGCGCGGGCGGTGTAGAGCGCAGCGGTATAGCCTGCCGGACCGGACCCGATGATGATCACGTTACGGACGTCGCTCACGGCTGTCTTCCTCGTCTCTGCCGACTGCTGGGGACCCTACGGGGAAGGTCTCGGTCTTACCCCGCCTAACGGATCCTACGGCGCCGGCATTCCCACACACCCGAGCGCCACCGCTCGTGCGCGCTCAAGCAAGCGCCGGGGCGTGTCCACTCGATCGCGTTGATGTTTCACGTGAAACATGCGCTTCCGCATCCGGTGTCCCGGCAACGGTGGTGCCGATGAGCGCCTCGGCGGCAAGGCCGGTGTCGATCCGTTCGGTGACTCCGTCGGTTCCTCAGCTGGTAAATATGACGTTGGAGATCCCCTGCTTGTACCCGGGGTTGTTATAGCTATCCTGACCGGAATACGGCAGAGCGGTCAGCCACACGACAACATATTGTGTTGCGGTCTGGTTGGTTACCGTGAGCTTCGCGGTCTTGGTGGTCGTAGACGTCGAGGCGAGCTGCTGCAGCTGTGAGGGCGGCGTTGTGGTGGAGAGGGAATCGGCCGCGTAAAGCGTGACCGTCGTATGGTCCCCGCCGTAGAGGAAGTTGATGGTCGCTCCGCTGAGCTTCTGCTTGGAACCCAGGTCGTAGACGATGCCGAGGCCCTGCTTATACGGCGCCAGCGTCGGACCCTCGAAGAACGACTTGGTGCGCCACACCGTGGAAGGATCGTTGTCGTACGTGTTTTTCACCTGATCTGGGTGCTGGGCATCGCCGAACGGTGTGTACTCTGCGGCATCTCGGATCGTCAGCGTCTTATTGCCGACGACGCGCGATGTACCGCCGCCCGGTGCCTGTTGCACTTGGCCGGAGGATCCGGTGCCCTCGTTCTGGTGGCCCATCAAGGTGTCGGCGACCTGCCAGCTGCCCAAGCCGAGTGCGGTGATCAGCAGCGCGGTGACACCCCACTTGAGGATCTTCCCGGACCGCCCGGGAAGCGCAGGGGGCGGTGTCGGGGCGACGGGGGCCAGCCGGGCCGAACCGGGCTGAGCCGGGCGAGCCGAGGATGGGCGGTAGGAGCCGGGCCGGTAGGCAGGGGCATCCGGCTCCGGCGGCCGAATTTTGGGGAGTGCCGCCACGGCTTTGGCGAGCTCCTCGGGGGTGGTGCAGGGCTGCTCCTGGCGGGATGGGGTGGCGCCGTCGTTGACCAGGGCGCGCATGGCGAGGTCGGACAGTCCCCGATGCACCCCTGCCCGTACCTGCTCGGGTGCAACCAGACCCAGGTTCTTGGGCAGGCCGGTGAGCCCATGAGCATCGTGAGGGTAGGGCCAGCGGCGGGTCAGGGCGGCGTAGAGGAGCGCCCCGATGGCTTCGGTGTCCTGGCGCTTGGGACGATCGGATTCGATGCCCTGCAGTGCGGCGCTGACGGCGAGTCCTAGGATGCGGTATTGCCCGCTCTCGGTACGCAGCACGGAGGCCGGTTCGAGCTGCAGATGTGCGAGGCCTTCTCGGTTCGCTGCGGCCATGGCCTGCGATACCTGGCTGACGAGTTGGTACGCCTCATGGGCCTCGAGCGGGCCGGCGGCGAGAAGCGAGGTCAGTTCGGTGGCGTCGGGGAGCCACTCGTGGACGACGTAGACCAGGTCGTTCTCCTCAACAGCGTCGAGGACCTGGACAAAGCGGGGGTCGCCGAGTAGCGCGGCCGACCGGGCGGCGGCGAGGACGCTGCGGGCTCGGGAGTGATCGGCGGGCAGGATGTGGACGCCGACGGCCCGGCGCAGTTTCTCGTCCATGGCGCGCCAGCTGCTGAAACCGTCGCGGCGGGTGAGGCACTCCTCCAGCCGGTAGCGTCTGGCGAGCTTATGACCGCTGTGGAGCTCGGGTGGCTCGGCGGCCGGTGTGGAGGACGCAGTCGCCTCGAGGCTCTGCTGCTTCGCATCCTTCGACGTGTCCTGGGCGTTCGCACCGTCGGTCGTAGCCCCGCTCTCGTCAGCGGTGAGCGGCGGTCGGCCGCTCTCGTTGGCTACGTCGACGGCAGCCGTGCTCCGCTCCGCCACCGTCGTTCCCTGCCTCCCCATCCGTTGCCACCCTCTGACATCAAAGCCAAAGACAATTGTGCCCACAGCCACCGCTATGCACGACACGCGACGGCGCGTGATGGTTGTGCAGCGGGCGCCACATCAACGGCCCAGACGGCCCCGCACCATTCCCACCATCGCGGTCATCTCCTCGATACGCATGCGTTTGGCTGCCACGTAGAAGATGCCGATCAGGACGATGCCTCCCCCGACCACGGCGGCCAGTGAACCAGCGAAGCCGCTGCCGAGGGTCCCCATAATGGCGTAAGCGGTAGCACCGCCGATGAGGGCGGCGGGGAGGCTGGCGCCGATCAGGCGGGCGTAGGTGCGGACAATGTGGGCGCCGTCGAGGTCGCCGCCGATCCGCCTGCGCAGTCGCCTGACGGCCACCCCTACACCGACCGCGTACGCCAGGCCATAGGAGGCGGCCATACCGACCACGGCCCAGCGGGCGGGTAGCAGCAGGAAACAGAGTCCGGAAGCAGCGGCGTTGACGGCGGCTACGACCACCGTGTTGTAGAAGGGGGTGCGGGTGTCCTCGTAGGCGTAGAAGCCACGGAGCACGACGTACTGCACCGAGTACGGAATCAGGCCGAGACCGAACGCCATCAGCACGAAACCGATGTTGCGGGCGCCGGCGTCCCCGGAGCTGGAGTACATCATCGTGGCCATCGGCACCCCAAGGGCGAGGAACGCGAAGGCGCATGGCACGATCGCCACAGCCGAGGTGCGCAGGCCGTACGACAGGTCGTCTCGTACTGCCGCGGAGTCGCTGTCGGCAGCTGCGCGGGAGATGCGCGGCAGCACTGCGGTCATCACGGAGACGGTGATGATGGCTTGCGGCATCTGCCACAGCAGCAGCGCATAGTTGTAGGCGGTGATGCCAGTACCTGGATAGCCCTGCTTGTCGGCGATCGAGCCTGCCCAGGTGGCGAGTTGGATGACGACCAGCATGCCGGCCTGGTTGGCCAACACGAAGAAGAACGTCCACTTGGCAAGTTTAGCGGCGTGGCCGAGGCCGTGGCCGCGCCAGTCGAAGCGCGGCCGGATCCGCAACCCCGCTTCACGCAGGTATGGAACCATGGCCAAGGCTTGGACGGCCAGGCCGAGCAGGGTGCCGATGCCGAGCAGCCGCACGCCTTCGGGGGAGATTGTCGAGGCGTCCACTCCAGAGGTACGGGCAGTGCCATAGACCCAGATGAAGGCGCTGAAAGTGGCGATGACGACGACATTGTTGAGGACTGGGGTCCACATCATCGCGCCGAATCTGCCGCGTGCATTGAGGATCTGACCGATGACGAGGTGCACGCCCATGAAGAACATGGTCGGCAGGCAGTAGCGCGTGAAGGAGACGGTGACGTTCATCCGTACCGGGTCGGAGGCGATGCTGTTCGACATCAGCCGCACCAGGACCGGGGCCCCGACCACCATCACCGCGGTGACTGCGGCGAGGCCGACGACGACGAGGGTGAGCAGACGGTTGGCGTATGCCTCGCCACTGTCTTCGTCGTCCTTCATCGCCCGCACCAGCTGAGGGACGAACACCGCGTTGAGCGCACCGCCGCCGACGAGGAAGTAAATCATCGTGGGGAGGGTGTTGGCGACCTGGTAGTTGTCGCCCAGGCCGGCGACGCCGATCGCTGCGGCGATGACGAGGGTGCGCAAAAAGCCGGTGAGCCGGGAGACGAGGGTGCCGGCCGCCATGACGGCGCTCGACTTGAGCAGGCCGCTCGCGCGGCCTCCGGTGTGTGCGGGCACCTGTGGAGCCGGAGCCGACGACGGCTCCGGCTCCGGCTGTGCGGGAGATTCCGGGGGAGGCTGCTGGGGCACGGCGGGGGCCCGTTGCGGGAATTCCTGGTATTGCAGGTATTCCTGCGGTGGGTATTCCTGGTCCGGATAGCCGTAGGACTGCTGCTGTACGGCTGCGTCGCGCTGGTCCCGGAGAAGGTGCGTGTACGCGTCGTATGGCTGGCTGCCCTGCGGCGGCTGCGCCGACTCATGGTAACCGTACGGATGCTGAGTGTGCGGGTACTGAGCGTACGCTTCCTGCGGACGTGGGTCAGGTGCGGAGCGAGGCTCAGGCGGGGGCGGCGGACTCGTAGCCGCCGTGTCGTCGAACGGTGCTGGGCGGTCACGCTCACCGTCGTACGGCGCGTTCATCACTGCACCACCTTAATGTCCGCCGTGTGGGCCCGGCTGTCGGCTATCGCTCCACCTTCTCACCTGCAACCGGAGGGGTGGTGCTTTCAGCGGAGGTGTCCGCGAGCGGGTCACCCGACTGCTTCGGCACCCGGCACTCGCCGCGCTGGTCGGGGTCGTTCTTCTCGCCCTCATCGCCCTCATCTCCCTCATCGGTCTCCTCGCCTTCCTCGGCCGCGCGCTGCTCCGCTACGCGCTTACGCTGCCGGTACATGCGGACACCAGCCAGCACCAGCAGTAGCAGACCACCGCCGATGACCAGCATCACGGTCGCGGTGATGGAAGTGACGTTCACCTGGAAGACCATCGGAGAGCCGTACGGGGTTCCGTCCTGGGTGTAAAGCTGCGCCGTCACCCATGCCTTACCGTTGGCGTTGGCCGTCGTCGAGAACTTCAGCGAGCGGTTGTGACCGCCGTCGACGTCGATGGTCTGCGGATCGCTCACCTCGAGCCGGTTGGGCTGACTGGAGGTGAGGCGCAGTTGGAGGTCGGTGACAGGCTGGGCGAGGCTGTTCTCCACGGTGACGGGGATCGTCGCGCCTCGCCCGGAGAGCGTGATCGACTCTTTGTTGATGATCCGCACGGCCTGTGTGAGGTCGCTGAGGTAGGCGGCGACGTCGTTCCTGAAGACGGCTGCTCCATCGCTGTTCCCACGCCACTGGGTCGACATCGAGCGCAACTCGGCGGTACCGAAGGGGATGGTGACCCGGTCCTTGCGAGAGAGGATCACCAGGAACTTGTTGAGGGAGTCTTGGACGGACTGAATCTGCTTGAAGGCGTCGGTGCTCAGCTCCTGCCGTCGCAGGGAGGAAGGGTACGAGCCACTGCCCGGCACCGTGCGGTTGGCCGCGGGGTCCGGGGTCGCTTTGGCCGCGAATTCCAGGGAGGCCGGCTGGCTCCAGCCGTCCCCCTTCTGTGCTGTGATCGCCGCGGCCATCGCTTGGGCCTGGCTGGTCGTGGGCATGCGCTGCGGGGCGATCACGATGCTGCGCTGCTGCTGCGGCGCCTGTTCGTTGATCATCAAGGACTGGGCGAGGAAGGTCTGGATGGCGAGTGTGGAGTTGTTGGCGGTGGTCATGTCGCCCATGAACGTTTTGGACAGGGCGGCGTCGGCGACAACTGCCGTGGCGCCCTTGCCGATCGGCCGGGCGGCCGTGGGCGTGTAGCTGAGCGCTTGGGTCTCCTGCAGACTGTCGCTGCGGGCGATGATGTTGTGGGCACCGGCCGAGGTGGCCACGCCCACGATGGAAGGATCGATCTGGCCGTCGGAGGGCCAGGAGAAATCAGTCTGCGGGGTGACGCCGAGCACCGTCTGGACGGTGATCGTGGAGAGGTCGGTAGCGTCCTTCAGGTGTGCGATGGTGCCGGAGACGCTACTGCCGTGGTGGGCGATGGAGGCGATGTCCGGGTCACCGAACGGCAGGGCCACCACTTCGCCCCCCTGTACGGTTTGCTGCAGCTCGTTGAGCCATTCCTTGGCGTAGGCAGTGCCGGTGCCGAGTGTGGTGTGCGTGGTGTCGCCGCCGGGGCCATCGACCTTGTACGTGTTGGTCATCGCGTCGACGGTCGCCAGCAGGTCCGGATCGATCACCCAGGTGACCGGTAGGTTCTTACCGAGCGCGACCATCTGCTGCAGTCGTCCGCCGGGAGCCAGCTCGGAGGCGAGGGAGTCGTCGCGCAAGAGCGGCATCTGCGGTTGGTCAGCGGAGGCGCGGGTCTCCGTATGAGGGCGGTCTATCAGCGGCCACAAAAAGGTGCTGCGGATCTTCTGACCGCCCGCCTGCTGATACCAGGGCAGAAAGGTGCGTGTGATGCCGAGCACCTGCTCGTATGGCGTGCTCCTCGTCTGACCCGATGCGCTGACACCGAGTTGGTAGACGCCGTCACCTCCCAGACCGAGGGCGCTGACCGGCACATCCAAAGTGAAGGAGCGGCTGATGCCGGGCGGTATATAGGGGATACGGACGGTATGACCGGTGATCTCAGAGCCGTCGGAACTCTTCGCGTAGTTGCCGTTGGCCTGGGTGCCGCTGATCTCGCTGCGATTGGTCAGCGGTCCGTTGGGCGCGATCTCCACCCCTATATGTGCGTCGGTGATGGACTCGTTGCCGTGGTTGGTAACGGTGCCGGTGACCTTGATGGTGTCGTGCTGGGTGGGGAGCTGCGGGGTGAGAGAGTCCACATTCAGGGTCGCGGTACCGGATCCGTTCGCCGCCTCCGCAGCCTCCGCGCGGACGGCGGATGCCCCCGGGAGCTGGACAAGAGCGGTGAGAAGGGTGGTGCTGGCGAGGGTCGTCGCGGTGCGTCGCAGCCATGAGCACGCTGAGGTGGTTCTGGAGTGCCCTGCCGCGTCTCCCACGCCCTTGTCCGTCCGTCTCTCGTCGCAATCGGCTGTCATCGGATGTGCGTCCTGGCATGGTAACGATGGCCAGGGACAAAGTGCTGCGGAGTCCTGCACAAGATCGTTGCACGGAGGACGAAGTAGAAGACCAGAAGAAGACTCGTCCCGTCGCGGCCACGTATCCTGTTCTGTTGTGCCGAATGCCAATATCTCTCACTCGTCGCCGTCCGCGGAAGCGAATGCACTGAATCATGTGCAACGCCGTGCCGTGGGCGAGCTGCTCCGTGTCTCGCCGGTCGCCGATGACCTCGGCCGACGGTTCCAGCAGGCTGGATTCCAGCTTGCGCTCGTCGGCGGCTCAGTCCGCGACGCATTGCTCGGCAGGCTCGGGAACGATCTGGATTTCACCACGGACGCGCGGCCCGAGCAGGTGCTGAAAATTGTGCGCGGCTGGGCGGACGCGATCTGGGAGGTCGGGATCGCCTTCGGTACCGTCGCCTGCCGAAAGGCGGACTCTCAGGGCGCCACCTTCCAGATCGAGATCACGACGTACCGGTCCGAGGCGTACGACCGGAACTCGCGCAAGCCTGAGGTCTCCTACGGTCAGACGATCGAGGAGGATTTGGTCCGTCGGGACTTCTCGGTGAACGCGATGGCAGTTGTGCTGCCGGGGATCGAGTTCGTGGATCCGTACGGCGGCCTGGGGGACCTGACACGGCGCGTACTGCGAACTCCGAGCACTCCGGAGGAATCGTTCTCCGATGATCCGCTGCGGATGATGCGGGCCGCGCGCTTTGCCGCGCAACTCGACTTCGATGTGGCACCCGATGTGGTCTCCGCGATGAAGGCGATGGCCGGCCGTATTGAGATCGTCTCGGCGGAGAGGGTACGGGACGAGTTCAACAAGCTCGTTCGCGCCAGGCACCCGCGCAAGGGTCTCAAGCTTTTCGTTGACACGGGCCTCGCAGGGCATGTGCTCCCCGAACTCCCCGCGCTGCGGCTGGAGAGCGATGAGCATCACCGTCACAAGGACGTCTACGAGCACACGCTGACCGTGCTGGAGCAGGCGATCGCCCTTGAGGACCACGGGCCGGATCTGGTACTCCGGCTCGCCGCTCTGCTTCACGATATTGGGAAGCCCAGGACGCGCCGGTTTGAGCCAGACGGCCGTGTCTCCTTCCACCACCATGAGGTGGTCGGCGCGAAGATGACTAAGTCCCGGATGACAAAGTTGAAGTACCCGAGTGACATGATCAAAGATGTCGCGCGCCTTGTCGAACTGCACCTGCGTTTCCATGGTTACGGAACCGGCGAATGGACCGACTCCGCGGTGCGGCGCTACGTGCGCGACGCGGGTCCGCTGCTCGACCGTTTGCATAAGTTGACCCGCTCCGACTGCACCACGCGCAACAGGAAGAAGGCAGCTGCGCTGGCGCGCACGTACGACTCGCTGGAGCAGCGGATCGCGCAGTTGAAGGAGCAGGAGGAGCTGGATGCCATCCGTCCGGACCTGGACGGGAATCAGATCATGGAGATCCTTGGCATCCCGCCGGGGCCGCTCGTCGGCAAGGGGTACAAGCACCTGCTGGAGCTTCGTCTGGAGCATGGGCCGATGGCGCACGACGATGCAGTTGCGGCGCTCAAGGCGTGGTGGGCCGAGCAGGGGTAGCGATGTTTCACGTGAAACGATGTTTCACGTGAAACATCGCGCCGTTTCACGGCGTCGACGGCGCTGAGGGGGACTTCCGGGTGCGGCGGTAGTGGATCATGGCTGCCGCGACTGCCGCATAAAGCACGGCAAGCATGATGAGTAGTTTCGGTGACTTACCGTCAGTCGGCAGCAGTAGGGCGGCAACTCCTGCCGAGACCACAAAGGAAACGTTGAAGAGCATGTCGTAGAGGGAGAAGACACGGCCACGGAAGGAGTCGTCGATCGAAGTCTGCACGAGGGTATCGGTGGCGATCTTCGTGCCTTGAGTGGTGAGGCCGAGCAGGAACGCGGCCGCCAGCATCGGCCCCGGTTCGAAGGGCAGGCCGAGTGCGGGCTCCAGTACGGCCGACGTGGCGGCGCAGACGACGATCCACCCCGTGCGCCCGAAGCGGCCCGCACCCCATGGCGTAATGACGGCCGCCGCGAAGAACCCGGCGCCGGAAATACCGACGGCGAGCCCGAGCAACGCCAGTCCGCGTGCGGTGTCGGAGGGCGGGGACCACAGGTATCGCGCAAGGATGAGCAGGGTGACGGTCAGCGCCCCGTAGCAGAACCGCATCACCGTGATTGCGCCCAGGGCATACGCGGCGGAACGGCGTCCCGCGAGGTGCCGCACGCCCTCGACGAGGCCGAGCGCCGTGCTCGCCAAGGCCGCCCCGATCCGGGGCTGCAGGACGTCGGGGTCCGGGCCGAGCAGGCCAACTGCCATGGTGCGGGCGGAGAGCCCCGCACACAGATACAGCGCGGCGGCGATCCCGACCACTACTGCGTCCGCGCCCCCGCCCGCCGCCATCACGAGGTGGGCGAGGAAGGCGGTGCTACCGCCCGCAGTAGCGGCAATGGTCCCGGCCGTCGGTGAGACGGAGTTAGCAATGACCAGCCGTTCCCCGTCGACCACCCGTGGCAGCGCGGCGGAAAGTCCAGCGAGGACGAAGCGGTTGACGCCAGTCACCGAGAGCGCGGAAAGGTAGAAGAGCCAGTCGGGCACGCGGGCGAGGATCAGTACGGCGGTGCAGGCGGCGAGCACTGCGCGCGACACATTGCAGTAAAGCAGCACTTGGCGGCGTCGCCACCGGTCGAGCAGGACCCCAGTGAACGGCCCTACGAGTGAGTACGGAAGCAGCAGCACTGCCATTGCACCCGCGATGGCTGTCGCCGACGCCTGCTTCTGCGGGGTGAAGACCACATATGCGGCGAGTGCGACCTGGTAGACGCCGTCGGAGAGTTGCGAGAGCAACCGCACCGCGAGCAGCCGTCGGAAATCGCGAAACCGCACCAGCACGCGAAGATCCCGTACGACGGCCATGGTCACAGCCTCACACATGCGAAGGGCCCCCGGGAGGATTCTCCGGGGGCCCGTGATCAGGACGTTGTAGTCGTAGTGCGCTGTGCCGTGTCTCGTGAGCGCGTTGCGCTATGTCTCGCTAGCCGCGCTGCGCTATGTCTCGCTAGCGCTCGACTTCGCCTTTGATGAACTTCTCGACGTTGTCACGTGCCTCGTCGTCGAAGTACTGCACCGGCGGGGACTTCATGAAGTACGAGGACGCCGAAAGAATCGGGCCGCCGATGCCGCGGTCCTTGGCGATCTTCGCAGCGCGCAGTGCATCG
>JAFAUH010000167.1 GCA_019243445.1 Streptomycetaceae bacterium
GGCGATCGCAGCGCCGCTCAGCGACTCGGCGGCGATCTTCTCCTGCAACCGGATGATCCCGTGCAGCAGCCCCTCCGGCCGCGGCGGGCAGCCGGGGACGTAGACGTCGACCGGGATGAGCTGGTCGACGCCCTTGGTCACGCAGTAGGAGTCCCAGTACGGGCCGCCGGAGTTGCTGCAGGCGCCGAACGAGATGACGTACTTCGGCTCGGGCATCTGCTCGTACAGCCGCTTGATCGCGGGCGCCATCTTGTCGGTGACGGTGCCGCTCACGACCATCAGGTCGGCCTGGCGCGGGCCGGGCGCGAACGGGATGACCCCCAGCCGGATGAAGTCGTGCCGGGCCATGCTGGCGGCGATGAACTCGATCGCGCAGCAGGCCAGGCCGAAGTTGAACACCCACAGGCTGTAGCGCCGGCCCCAGTTGAGGACGAGCCGCAGCGGCCGCGGCGCCACCTCGGCGAGCGGGCCGACCGTCGGCGTCGGGAGCGCTACACCCACCGCAGGAGACCCCGCCGCGCGGCGTGGAGCAGCCCGACGGCCAGGACACCGAGGAAGATCGCCATCTCGACCAGGGTGGCACCGCCGAAGCCGGGTGTTGCGAACACCGTCGCCCAGGGGAACAGGTAGATCACATCCACCGCGAAGATCACATAGAGGAAGGAGTAGATGTAGTAGCGGATCTGGGTGTGTGCCCAGCCCTCACCGACCGGGTCGACGCCGCACTCGTATGTGAGCAGCTTCTCGTGCGTGGGCGCCACCGGCCGCAGCAGCCGCCCGACCCCGAACGCCATCGTGACGAAGAGCACGCCGACGGCTGCGACCAGGCCGACAACCGCGTAGGTGTGGAAGTAGCCCGCCGCGATATGCATGCTGCTCGCCTCCAGCACGTCCGCCCCTCGTTCCTTCCAGTCCAGCAATTGAGATGAATCTTTAGACGATCTGTACGAACGGAAGTCTAGGCCCTGCCCACGAGGAAGGATGCCGCCACATCCCTTCGGGCGGGGGTAACCCCACCTTGCCCCGCCTGCGTGCTCCACGGGGTGCAGCGATGTCTCCGCCGATGCCGGAAGCGGCCTGGCTCGAGCTCGCGCCGAGCGAGGGCGTCCACCGGCGAGTGCCGACCGCGCCCGCCTGCCTCACCCCATGATCATTTGATACTACGTCAGGTGAACCTGTTCATGAGGTCCCGCTGCCTCAATGGGAACCCTAGGACCTACTGGCTGATGCAGAGGACTAAATGACGAAAAGCAAGCGTTGAAGACCAAGGGAAGGTAACCCTTACCCACGTACCATTACCTGTGGTACGAGCGTCGCCTCGAAGGAGGTCCAGTTCAGTGGCCAGCCAGGTCAGCAGCCCAGACGATCAGGCAATTCCCGGAGGACAACGCAAGCCCGGAAAGGAGATCAGGCGCCTTGACCGGGTGATCATCCGGTTCGCGGGGGACTCCGGGGATGGCATGCAGCTGACCGGTGACCGGTTCACCTCCGAGACGGCGTCGTTCGGCAACGACCTGTCGACCCTGCCGAATTTCCCCGCCGAGATCCGAGCGCCGGCCGGGACACTGCCAGGGGTGTCGTCCTTCCAGTTGCACTTCGCGGATCACGACATCCTCACTCCGGGGGACCGGCCGGATGTCCTGGTGGCCATGAACCCTGCGGCGTTGAAGGCGAACATCGAGGACCTGCCGCACGGCGCGGAGGTGATCATCAATACGGATGAGTTCACCAAGCGAGCGATGGCGAAGGTCGGCTACGACGCCAATCCGCTGCAAGACGGCTCGCTGTCGGCGTACTCGGTGCACGAGGTGCCGCTGACCTCGCTGACGGTCGAGGCACTGAAAGAGTTCGCGCTGACCCGCAAGGAGGCCGAGCGGAGCAAGAACATGTTCGCGCTGGGTCTGCTGTCGTGGATGTACCACCGGCCGACCGACGGCACCGAAACCTTCCTGCGGAAGAAGTTCACCAAGAAGCCGCAGCTGGCCGAGGCAAATATCACGGCGTTCCGGGCAGGCTGGAATTTCGGGGAGACCACGGAGGATTTCGCCACGGTCTACGAGGTCGCGCCTGCCGCTGCGGCGTTTACGCCGGGCACCTACCGGAACATTTCAGGGAATCTGGCGCTGGCGTATGGGCTGATCACGGCTTCGCAGCAGTCCGGGCTGCCGCTGTTCCTGGGCTCGTACCCGATCACTCCCGCCAGTGATGTGCTGCATGAGCTGTCGAAGCACAAGAATTTCGGGGTGCGCACCTTCCAGGCAGAGGATGAGATCGCCGGGATCGGTGCGGCGTTGGGGGCGGCGTTCGGTGGCTCGCTGGCGGTGACCACCACCTCGGGCCCGGGTATTGCCCTCAAGTCGGAGA
Source organism: Streptomycetaceae bacterium (assembly GCA_019243445.1). Taxonomy (GTDB): domain Bacteria; phylum Actinomycetota; class Actinomycetes; order Streptomycetales; family Streptomycetaceae; genus Streptantibioticus_B. The sequence goes on from JAFAUH010000167.1 coordinate 2,365, forward strand.
CGATCGGGCTGGCGGTCTCCCTGGAGCTGCCGCTGCTGGTGGTCGATATCCAGCGCGGCGGGCCGTCGACGGGGTTGCCGACCAAGACCGAGCAGGCCGATCTGCTGCAGGCGATGTACGGGCGCAACGGCGAGGCGCCGGTACCGGTGATCGCACCCTCGACGCCGGGTGACTGCTTCGCCGCGGCATTGGAAGCCGCCAGAATCGCACTGACCTGGCGCACGCCGGTCTTCCTGCTCTCCGACGGATACCTGGCCAACGGTTCCGAGCCATGGCGCATCCCGGAGCCGGCCGAGCTTCCCAACCTTCGCGTCGACTTCGCCACAAAGCCGAACAAGAAGCTGGAGGACGGCTCGGAGGTCTTCTGGCCGTATCTGCGCGACCCGGCCACCCTTGCCCGCCCCTGGGCGCTGCCGGGCACGCCGGGTCTGGAACACCGCGTCGGCGGCATCGAGAAGCAGGACGGCACCGGCAACATCTCCTACGACCCGGCCAACCATGACCTGATGGTCCGCACCCGGCAAGCCAAGATCGACGGGATCACCGTGCCCAACATCACCGTGGACGACCCGACCGGCGAGGCAACCACCCTTGTCCTGGGCTGGGGCTCGACCTACGGGCCGATCACCGCCGCGGTACGCCGGGTACGCGGCGGAGGCGGCCAGATCGCCCAGGCCCACCTGCGCCACATCAACCCCTTCCCCGCCAACCTGGAGAAGGCACTCAAGGCGTACGAACAGGTGATCATCCCCGAGATGAACCTCGGTCAGCTCGCCACCCTCATCCGCGCCCGCTATCTGGTCGATGCCCGCTCCTACACCCAGGTCACCGGCTTGCCCTTCAAGGCAGAACAGCTCGCCCACGCCCTCAGGGAGGCCATCGATGTCGTCGACTGAGTCAGCCAAGACACCGTCGCAGGCAGAGCAGACGAAGCAGGTGGAGCAGACGAAGCAGGTGGAGCAAACAAAGCAGACGATGAAGGACTTCAAGTCCGACCAGGAAGTGCGCTGGTGCCCCGGCTGCGGCGACTACGCGATCCTCGCCGCCGTCCAAGGTTTCCTGCCCGAACTCGGCCTGGCGCGCGAGAACATCGTCTTCGTCTCCGGCATCGGCTGCTCGAGTCGCTTCCCGTACTACATGAACACCTACGGGATGCACTCCATCCACGGCCGCGCCCCCGCCATCGCCACCGGTCTTGCCACTTCACGGCGCGACTTGAGCGTGTGGGTGATCACCGGAGACGGCGACGCGCTGTCCATCGGCGGCAACCACCTCATCCACGCTCTGCGCCGCAACGTCAACCTCAAGATCTTGCTGTTCAACAACCGTATCTACGGCCTGACCAAGGGCCAGTACTCACCCACCTCCGAGATCGGCAAGATCACCAAGTCCACGCCCATGGGCTCCCTCGACGCCCCTTTCAACCCCGTCTCCCTCGCCCTGGGCGCAGAGGCCTCCTTTGTCGCCCGCACCATCGACTCCGACCGCAAACACCTCACCTCGGTACTACGCGAAGCCGCCGCCCACCCGGGCACCGCCCTGGTCGAGATCTACCAGAACTGCAACATCTTCAACGACGGCGCCTTTGAGATCCTCAAGGACCGCGCCACCGCCGACGAGGCCCTCATCCGCCTCGAACACGGACAGCCCATCCGCTTCGGCACCGACCACAGCAAGGGCATCCTCCGCGACCCCGGCAGCGGCGACCTGCGCATCGTCGACGTCACTCCCGACAACGAGGCCGACATCCTCATCCACAACGCCCACGCCCCCTCCCCCGCCACCGCTTTCGCCCTCTCCCGCCTGGCCGACCCCACCACCCTCCACCACACCCCCATCGGCGTCCTCCGCAACGTCGACCGCCTCGTCTACGACACCGCCATGGCCGAACAGCTCGACGCCGCCATCGAACACAACGGAGAAGGAGACCTCACCACCCTCCTCACCGGCACCGACACTTGGACCGTCGTCGGCTGAAACACCTCCGCCCCGCGGCCACGTACGGGTGTCCGGCCGCTGCGTCTGCGGGACAGGACGACCGGGCACCCGTATCTGTATGTCTATGGCCTTCACGGAACCCGCACCACCGCGCGACCGCATCACCTACAGGCTCAAGCGACTCCTGCTCGGCCCTCCGCTGATCACCGAACAGCTTTCCGAGGAGAAGCTTTCCAACCCTCTCGCGCTCGGTGTGCTCGCCTCCGACTGCATGTCGTCCACGGCATACGGCTCGGAGGAAATGCTGCGCATCCTGATCCCGGTGATCGGTGTCGCCGCGTTCACCATGCTGCTGCCGCTCACCTTGGCGATCTTGTTCGTCCTGCTCCTGCTGACGCTCTCGTACCGCGATGTCGTCACCGTCTACACACAGGCGGGCGGCAGCTACGTCGTGGCCCGGGAGAACTTCGGGCCGAACATCGCCCAGATCGCCGCCGTCGCCCTGCTCATCGACTACATCGTTACCGTGGCCGTACAGGCAGCCGCCGGTACGGACGCGATCATCTCCCTCGCCCACCTGGTCGGAGGCGGCTACACCGGACTCGACAACCTCAAGACGCCGATCGACGTCGGCGTCGTGCTCATCCTCTTCTGGGGGAATCTGCGCGGCATCCGTGAAGCCGGGCGTGCCTTCGCTGCTCCCGCGTACCTGTTCATGTTCGCCGTCGCGATGATGCTGGTCGTCGGTCTCATCCGGTATCTGAAGTACGGCCACCTGCCGCACGCCAACATCCACGCCGCCGGCGCGCTCAGCCTCGGCACGCCCAGCAGCGGCCTGTTCTACGGGACGACGCTCTTCATCGTGCTGCGCGCCTTCGCCAATGGCGGTTCATCGCTCACCGGCCTCGAGGCGATCTCCAACAGTGTCTCGGCCTTCCGCCATCCTCAGGGCATCAATGCCCGCCGCACGCTGATCGCGATGAGCATCGCGCTGGCCATCATGGTGATGGGCGTCTCCGTCCTCGCCTACTTCACCCACGCCATCCCCTACACCAACGGCAACCCCACCGTTATCGCGCAGGAAGCGCATCTGCTCTTCGGGACGGGGTGGATCGGCACCCTTGGGCTGGTCTACGTCCAGTTGGCCACCGCGCTGATCCTCTACACCGGTGCCAACACGCCGTTCAACGGCTTCCCATTCCTTGCCAGCTTCGTCGCCGAGGACCAGTTCCTGCCGCGACAGTTGACCCGGCGCGGCCACCGGCTCTCCTTCTCCAACGGCATCATCGTGCTGACCGCGCTGGCGCTCGCGTTGCTGATCACGACCGGCGGCAGCGTCGACCGGCTGGTCGCGCTCTACGCCATCGGTGTCTTCACCGGTTTCACCATGGCCGGCGCCGGTCTGACTGCATATCACCTGCGACGGCAGGAACCAGGCCGCACCTGGAAGATCGCGGTCAATGCCACGGCTGCCGCCGCATCGGCTCTCATCGTGGTCATCTTCGCGATCACCAAGTTCACCGAGGGCGCATGGGTCGTCGTCGTGCTCTTCCCGCTCGGGGTATGGGCACTGACGCGCATCAACCGGCAGTACCGGGCCGAGGCCGCCGCATTGAACGAGGCGACGCCGACCGCCGTCACCGACCGCCCGAGTTGGCGCCGCCACATCGTCTA
>JAFAUH010000136.1 GCA_019243445.1 Streptomycetaceae bacterium
TTCTTCCTGAGTGACCACGGCGGTGACCAGCGCGAACGTCTGCGCAGCGAGGTCGATTCGGTCGGCCTCGTGGGTGGTCCCAGGACGATGAGCTGCAACGCGATGTAGATGTAGGCGGCAACCGGTCCCTCAAGGAGAAACGCACCCTCCGCACACCGGCCGCCAGCAGTTGATGCCGCCATGGCGGAGGCCGGAGGCCAGGGGACGACTGTGGGCACATCTCCTTCGCGCCTCGCCACTCCGCCTCACAGTACGTCATTAGCGGTATACGCTATGCAACGCTACAAAACTGGTCAAAGTGCGGGATGATCGTTCTATGCCCTGGAATTTCCGGAAGCACGGTCCAGTGACTGAGCCGGATCGCTCTGGGAGTCGTGTCTCTGATAGCGGGACTATTTCGAGTGCAGACGAAGAACTGCTCCGCACGCTCTATGCGGAGCATGCCGGGCCACTGTTCCATTACGTCCTGCGATTGACCTCAGGAGACTGGCAATGGGCCGAGGACATCGTGCAGGAAACCCTGCTGCGGGCGTGGCAGCACCCCGCTGCCTTCGAGCCTGCACGCGGTCCGGCCCGGGCATGGCTGTGCACGGTGGCCCGGCATCTGGTCGTCGATGCCCGCCGGGCCCGGCGGGCCAGGCCGGCCGAGGCCGATGGGGAAGCCCTGGAGCGAGTCGCCGAACGGACGCCTGGCGAGGATCAGATCGAGCAGTCACTGCAGAGCTGGGCGGTGGCCGAGGCCATCCGGACCCTGTCTCCGGACCACCGCATCGTCTTGCTGGAGACGTACTACAGAGGCCGGACAATGGTCGAGGCCGCGGAAGTGCTCGGCATCCCGGTGGGCACCGTGAAGTCACGGACGTACTACGCCCTGCAGGCACTGCGGCTGGCGCTCCAGGAACGGGGCATCGAGCCGTGACGGTGACATGGAGGAGGTGTACGACATGAATGCGGACCGTGAGGCTATCCGACTGTCGCTGGGTGGGTATGTGCTGGGCAGGCTGTCCCCGGCGGAGACGGAGCAAGTGCGCTCCCACCTCGTGGAATGCGCCGAATGCCGGGCGGAGCAGGCCAAACTGGCCGGACTGCCCGCGCTGCTCGCGACGATCAGCGAGGCCGAAGCTGCGGGCCAGGCCATGCCCGCACTCAGCGAGGACTTGGCCGACCGGCTCGTGCAACGGGCAGCCAAAAACGCGCAACCCCTCTCGCCGCCGCCTGCACAGCCCGCCGTGCCGGTCGTGCCGCAGGTGGCCGAGGAGGGTCTGCTCGACCGGCTGCTCCAACAGGCCGCAGCCCGACGTCGCACGAAGTGGCGGCGGCAACTGGTCGGCGCTGCCGCCACCTTGACATTCATCACGGCCGCGGCTTCCGGCGGCACGTGGCTGGCAACCGTCGGGTCCGTGAGCAGTCAAGTGGCGCAGCCCGGAACGACCTCCCCGGCTCCGGTCCGCACTTTCTCCGGAAGCAACCCCACTACCGGCGTCTCCGCCTCAGTGAAGGTCTCGCCCGCCGCATGGGGCAGCACCCTTCAGGTCTCGGCCAAAGGGGCGCCCCCCGGAATCACCTGCAGACTGCAAGCCGTCGGAGTGGCCGGCGCCAAGGCCATCGGTGCTACCTGGCAGGCCGGCAAATACCCCGGCGGAAGCGTGATCTCCGGGACGATCCCCATGCCCCCTGGAGCGATCGGGCACTTCGAGATCTACGCCGAAAACGGTCAGAAGCTCCTCACAATCCCGGCATAAGGCGAGTGGGGGCCATCCACGGTGTTCGGACGAATCCAGGTCACACACCTGGCCAATTCCCGCTGCGCAGAAGCAGAAACTCGATCAGATGTCCTGTCGCGGTCGCCCCGGCCATAATCGGCGTCGCCCCTCGGGCCGGGATAAAACATGATTTGAGAAATCGAGTAAAAGGCGCAAAAACCGAACCGCAGGATGCCTGTCAGCCGTGGTAGTTGATAAGCACTGGTATTGAGCACTGGTATTGGCGGGATCCCCTCCGCCTCCCCCCATACCTACTTCCTGACAGTACGCCATTTTCATCCTACCGCCTCCGCGCCTCCACAGAAGAGCAGAAGCCCATGTTTGTGACCGACTCAACCATCACGAGCCCACCGCTCCCGCGGCCCTGTCGACACCAGGCGCTGCTCACCTTGCCGGCGCGGGAGGCGCATGTCTCCGCCGCCCGTCACTTCACGGCGGACTTGCTGGAGAGCTGGAGCATTCCCGAGAACGAGCGGGATTCCGCCGTCCTCATCGTCGACGAACTCGCCGCCAACGCCGCCCGGTACGGCCACGAGAATATGACGCTGCGGCTGGAACTCGACCACCACACCCTCCACATCGTGGTCATCGACTCCGGAACTACTGTGGAACACCCACCCCATGACGTCGCACCGGACGAACACGGCCGCGGCAATGGCATCGTCGAGTACCTCGCACAATCGACCGAGATCCACCAAACTCTGAACGGCCGTGAAGTCCGCGCCTTCTTGCAGTGCTCGGCATGACCGAAACCGATGATGCCTCGGATCAAACACGTTCCTCATGCCGCACCTGCTCCCGGTGAGCGAACGCGACAAAGACGCGAAGATCCTCGCTCTGCGCCACCAACCGTCGGTTCTGGAGCGTCAACTCGGCAAGATGAAGGGGTTTTTCACTGCAGGCGGCCAGACGTTCATCCTGCTGCTGCCGGGTGATCGGGAGGAGTTCGCTGGTGGGCGGCGCGGTGCTAATGGTGATCCACCGATTCGTTCGGCCGACATTCTTCAGGCATCCGGCTTCCGTTGGTACGGCGGCCGGTGTCCCGGGCCGGGAGGTGGACGGTGCGAGTCGCCATGCCCAGCAGCGCCGGGCGGTGCGTGGTCATGACTACCGTCCGGCCCGCGACCAGCCTCCCCAGCGCACCGATCACCAGCCGCTCGGCATCCGCGTCCAGGCCCGAGGTCGGTTCGTCCAGCAGCACGATCGGCGCGTCGGCGAGCAGCGCGCGAGCGATCCCCACCCGCTGGCGCTGTCCGCCGGACAGGCCGGTCCCGCGATCACCGATCCGAGTGGCAAGGCCGTCCGGAAAGTGCAGGGCGAAGTCGGTGACGAGCGCTGCCCGGGCCGCCTCGGCCATTTCGGTGTCGTCGGCGTCCGGACGCGAGTAGCGGATGTTCTCAGCCAGGGTGCCGGGGAACAGGAAGGTGTCCTGCAGTACGACCGCGACCTGCCGGTGCAGCCAGGCCTCCGGAAGTTCGATGGTCGTGCGGCCGTCGATCGATACGGACCCGACGGTGGGCAGGTACAGGCCTGCGATCAAGGCGAGCGAGGTGGACTTCCCGGCGCCGTTCGGGCCGGTGAGTGCGACTCGTTCACCCGGTAGGACGGTCAGGTCGAGGCCGCACAGCGCAGGCCGGGACCCGTAGGCCATCGAGACGCATTGGAAGTCGATCCGGCCGGCTGCTCGGAAGGGCAGCCCAGTCTCGCTCCGCGCCGGGTTGCGCGGCTCGTCCAGGATCCCCAGGATTCGCTCGCCGGACGCCTGGCTCTGGGCGAAAGTGACGGAAAGTCGGGAAAGTGACTTGATCGGCGAGACCATGTTGTTGAGGTAGCTGACCGCCACCACCAGCTGGCCGACGCTCCACCAGTGGTTCAACACCCCGGATCCACCAGTCCACAGCAGCAGCGCGGTGCCGCCCGCTGTCGCCAGCTCCAGCAGCGGAACCCGGAGTGCCTGCACTCGGGTAGTGGCCAGCCCTGCCTGCAATGCGCCCTCGCTCTCCACCGCGAAGCGGTGGTCGTGCAAATCCTGGCGGCCGAAGGAGTGCACCGTGCGGATGCCGTGCAGGGTTTCGGTGACCAGTGCGGCCAGACGACCCTCCGCCTCGCGTTCACGGCGTGCCGCCCGGTGACCAAGTCTGCGGTTGTGCACTCCGATCAGGTAGACAAGCGGAATGCAGCCGATGCCGATCACGCCGAACCGCCAGTTCAGCCACAGCAGCGCGACGGCGAAGCTGCCGACCGAGAGCAGGCCGGGAAAGAGTGTCGAGAACAAGGCGACCAGGCTGTCCTTGATCCGGGCGCAGTCGGTGATGATCCGACTGGTCGACTCGCCCACTGCCTGCCGGTCGTGATAGCTCATCGGCAGCCGTTGCAAATGGGCGTAGGCATCCGCGCGGATCGCCACACTCATCCGCTCGCCGACGCCGTTCATCACCCGGTCGCCCGCGTAGTCGAACGCCCCGGAGACAGCAGCGGTCAGCAGCACTGCTCCGGCTGCGGTGGTGAGCATGGCCGCCTTGTCGGGGCCGAAGATGCCGAGCAGTTGGGTGAGCGGGTTGTGTGCAGAGGTCGCACCGAGCACCCGGTCGACGACGGCGGCGATTGGCCACGGTGTGGCGAGGTCGGCGAGCATCTCGCAGATCCGCAAACCCAGGCCGAGCGAGAGCATGCCGAGGTACGGCACGCCGTAGCCGCGGAACCGCCACAGAACCTGCCGGCGGTCCGCGCGCCGCATGTCCCGGGTGACGGTCACGGCAGGACCGCCGGCCTCTGCGCAAACAGCGACGCGGTGCGGCCCTGCGTCCACGCCCGCAGTTCCGAATTGAGGCCGTAAGGGAGGATGCCATGGTCGGCCATCGCGGCGGTCACAGTCGGGGCAATGGCCGGATCGGCGGCGAGGAGCTCGCGCAGCAGCTGGGAGAAGCAGGACCGCCGTTGCTGTTCCTCGCTCACCTCACCCTCACGGCTGCCGAGTCGGCTCATCGCGGTGCACAGGGAGCGGGTGAACCCTGTGCCGTCGGCCTCCCGTACCCGCTCGCGTGCCGTCCACAAGGCGGACGCCCACACGGTGCCGTTGGCGTGTGCCTGGCCGCTGCCCGGGCGCAGGTAGGCTGTGGTCCAGCGGACGTCGAGCCGTCGGCGGCGCGGGTCCCACGGCGGGATGTGACCGCGGTGCCAGCCGTAGATGTCTGGGGTGCCAAGAAGTACGGCGGTGAGGAAGTCGGCTGTGCCCTCGTCGAGGGCAACCTTGCCGTTGTGCTGATCGTGCGGCGGGGACAGCCGGTTCGCCCGGAAGTCGGCGGTGTGACGGCAGATGTGGTGGCCGACCTCGTGGTAGATGATCGCCCGGTTATGCGTGGGCGCGTGGAAGTAGCGGGGACGCCGCGGATCATGTTCCTCGACAAAGCGGCGACCGGTGCCCAGATGGATCTCGCCCGACGGCGCCAACAGGTCGGGCTCCGGCGGTGACGCCGCTCCGGGCAGCCGGTAGTGCCCGCCGCCCCAGCTTCGGCCGGGGAAGGAGTGCGGACCGATCCGGATCAGCAGTGGCGGCAGCGGCCGGTCCAGCAGCCGGGCGGCGAGGCTCAAAGCGCGCGCCGCGTGGTAGGCGGCGTTGGTCACCCCGAAGCCGCGGGCCTGGTGCTCTGCCTCCGGCCCGGCGAGCGGACCGCCGCCCGAGGCCGGGTCGAAGACGTACGCCTGCGCATCGGCGCTGCCGAAAAGGTCGTCGCCGCGCCCGTCACGTACCGTCAGCCCGGCTAGCGTCAGCTCGGCAGGTCCGGTCACGGTTGCTTCGAGGTCCACTTCGGCCAGCCGCCCCGGTCCGGTGCGGCGGTCCGCATGAAGGTGATCTTCCATCAGATAGGCGGCGATCCTCATCATGTCGTCGGAATCCGTTCGGCGAACAAGTCCAAAGCCGCGCCGCCGGCCAGCTGGGTAGGCGACAGCACCGGCAGTCCGGTGACCGCCGCCGCCTCCCGGGATGCCAGCGGACTTGCCGTGATCAGCCCGCTGACCGCCAGCACCGGCACCTCGGCCGCCCGGAGCAGATCGACCCCGGCGCATGCGGCGAGCGCGTCACCCACCGCGAGCACCGCCCCACGGCAGACAGTTGGCAGATGGCCTATCAGCTGGCGGGTCTCCTCCTGCAGCAGGCCGTCGGCGATCTCCAGCACGATCGCGTCGGCACCGTCGTGGATGAGCGCGTCGCGCATCACAGTCATGGTCGTCAGCAGCCGTTCGGACGAATAGCCGAAAGTCGAGGACATCCCGAAGTCGAGGAAGTCCACGACATGCCGGGCACCGGCATCGATGTAGGTCCAGCGATCCTTGCCACTGCCGGAACCGGTGACTTTCGCCGCCCCGGCGACCAGACCGGCGTCCACCCAGCCGCTGATCAGTCCGGCTGCGGTGGTGGTCTTCCCGGAGTTCATCGACGAGCCGACCACAGCCACCGCCAGCGGTTCGGTACTGGAGAGCGACTGTGGCGGGGACGGCGGCTTGGGCCGTGCGAAGTGCTCCAGCGACATGGACTGGTCGTTTGCGTCCGTCAGTGGTCCGAGGATCTCCAGCTCGGTCGGCGCCGGACAGCTGGTGTGCCAGGAGACAGCGGTGCCGATCACTCCGCCCGCAGTGAGCAGGTGCGCCTTCGGCCCGGGCCGGTAGTAGCCCTCGTAGAAGTCGGTTGCGTACCGGTTGCCGCAGGCGCCTACCACCAGATCGCCCTTGTGGAGCTTCACTCTGCGGCCGTGCGCGTCCTCCAGATGTTCGTGAGCCCCGACTCTGATGACCCGGGTCACCACCAGATCGCCGAGTCGGAGCGACATGGATGGCCCGCCGAGCCGGCACCGTCCCAGATCGGGCACTGTGCGGGTGACGTGGCTCCACTTCGCGGTGAACAGATCTCTCATTGACACTCCTTGCAGGTCTTCAGCCTCAATGGGCGGGGAGCTCTTCCTTGGAGTTGACGCAGCAGGCCCTGGGGCGTTGTCGGATCGCGGCTGCCTGCCAGGCCGCAAGGAGCAGCAGGGTGCCGGCCTCCAGGAGAATGCTGAGCACGGCCAGCGGGGCCGGCTGCAGGCCATGTTCGGTGAATCCGAACACGCCGACCGTGCGGGAGGCGGTGAACCCGGCGAGCGCGCCGAGCGCCACGCCGGCCGCCGCGGCTCTGAGCAGTATCGGTGCCGCAATCAGGATCAGGGCAGCGACCGCAAAGGATGCGCTTGCCTGGAGCA
>JAFAUH010000169.1 GCA_019243445.1 Streptomycetaceae bacterium
AGAAGAAAATCAGGATCATGGGTGGCGACAGTAGGAACACCACACGCCTCAGCGCAAAGCACAAACTCCCTGGCCAACGGCACAGGAGGAGGTAATCACCACACGAAAACTAAGCAGAGACAACGTGCCTGAGCAGGTGCGGAAATAAATGAGTGACAGGCCCGGTCAGATGGAGCTTCGAGGCATCCCGCAGTGCCCGGCGAAACGCATCCGGGCCGACCGGCGGGGCAATCGGAACATTCAGCGCCGCCACCCCCTTCGGCAGCCGCTCGGACGGGAACAACGGGGCGCCCGGATCACTCGGATCATCGGTGAACTCCCCGCGGATCTCCTCCAGATACCACCACAGAAGGTCCCGGCCCTCCTGGAACAGATACGCCTGCCGCTCGCGCGGACCGGACCGACGCGCGCCCTTGCCCTGGACAACGAACCGGCCCCATTGACCCAGCTCCCAGTGGATGTCGCCGATGGTCACGGCGCACAACTCCGCAGCTCGCACCGCCGAGATGTACGTCAGCTTCGCCATCACATAGTCCCGGCAGGCCACCGGGTACTTCCGCGCGTCCGGCAGCGAGCCGCGCCACGAGGCGAAGAACTCCTTCGTCGCCCGCTTCGACGGCGGGATCCGCAGCCCGAAGTCCCCACGGTGTACGGGGCGGTTGAACGGATCGACCGGCGACTCGACAGCCACGCCGAAGCGCCGGGCGATCTCCCCGGCGTACCGCTGCTCGAGGAAGTGGAAGTAGCCGTCGATCTTCTGCAGCTTGCTCCGCAGCGTGGACGTCGCGCGCTTGCCGACCCCGGCGAAGTACTGATCCAGGTGCCGCGGCGTGATCTGCCACGGCGGCAAGTTGTAGAAGTCGCAGACCTCGACGACGGGTTGGACTTGGCGGTGCAGGGTGGTGGGAGCCAGACCTGCGACGTCGCGCGCCCACAGGTACTCCATCAACGTGTCCTGGAAGAACGCGTCGGCGTCGCCATCGGTGACGGTCGCGGCCGCGCGGCGCTGTAGGGTGACGACGTCCGCGAGCCCGGTCTCTGCGGGAGGCAGCACAGGCTCTTCCGGCGCTGCGTCCGGGACCGGAGGGTGCACCAGCGTGAGCCAGCGACTTCCAGAATCTGCCACGGACAGGGAAGTTACAGCGATTACGCGCAGAATCCAAGAGTTACTACCGAGATCTCACGCCATCGAGCGGGGTCAGGCTTCAGGGCATCTACCTGCTGAAATGCAGGTTCGTGGCAGATCAGGGAGCGAGCGAACCTGTCGGGACTCCAGTATCTCCGGGGTCCTTGCCCACCTCCCGCAGGCGCTGGGGGGTCTGGGGGATGCGCTCGGGCGGGACTTTGCCACCGTCCACAAGTGGTACCCGCAACTGTCCCGGGTGCTCTCACCGCACGGCGCGTATGCGCTGGTGAGCCTGGGTCGCTTCGGCGGCGCGCTGCTCACCCCGATGACGGTGGAGGACCTCGCCGCGCTGGGGTTCCGCGGCGCATGGCGCGCCGGCCTGCAACGGGCCTCATGGTGCAACGCGGCACGCGCGCTGCACCGCGGCTGGACCTCCTACGGGATACGGGCCGCCCACGCCGCCTTTGACGTAGGGCAGATGCTGCACGTGCTGGGCGGTCTGCGCCCGCAGGCGGACACCGGCCGCTTGCCCACCCTGCTACTCCCCGGCCCGGTGCGCTGGACCGACCGGAGCCCGGACGACCTGGCCGAACCCCTGCTGGCACCGGTTACCGCCTGGATTGCACACACCACACCCTCACCGGCCCCCACCCCACGCACCGCGCTGGACATCGCGGAGCGCAACGGGCGAGCGGGCCTTCTGACCACCCGCACCGGACTTCTAGCCCGAGTTTCCCCGCTAGCTCGTCCCTGACCAGCGTTTCCGCTGGTCAGGGACGGTTTTCGATGGGCTGGGGTGTATTACCCACACCGGCAAACGTGCTGGTCAGCGCGTTGGTGCGTAGCGGTTGATGGCGAAGAGTTTGGCGAGCTTTCGCTGGGTGTCGTTCATGTCGGTGAGCATGCGCTGGGCGCGAGGGCGGCCCTTGCCGCCGTCGTGGTAGAGCAGCACGGTCTCCTGGATGCCTGCGAGTTCGTTGATCAGCTCGCGTACCGACAGGTCCAGTCCGGCACGGGCAGCCTCGCGGCGCATCAGGTGGGCGATGGTGAGTGCCAGGACGCAGTAGAAGACGTGGACGCGGATCTTGGAGTCGGTCCAGTGATGCATGGGGCTGAAGGACACCACGTGCGGGTCCTTCAACTGGTGGAATCCGGACTCGACTTCTGCCTGGGAGCGGTAGGCGGCGACCACCTCGGCGGTGGTCCAGGTATCGCGGTTGGTGAACAGGATCCGTTTGCCGAAGACGCGGTTTTCCAGGCGGCGGCGGGCCGCTTGGTCGGTGCGCCAGGACAGGCGCAGGTCGGCGGGCCGCTCGCCGGTGAGGGTGGTGGTGATGACGTCGCTGACCCAGCGGGGGCGCACGATGGTGGCGATCTCGGCTTCGACGGCCTCGCGGGGTTTGCGGGTGCGTCCGCGGGCCAGGCGGGCCTGCAGGGCGGCCAGGCGGCCTCGGGCCTTGGCCAGGGTCTGGTCGAAGCCGCGGCGCTGGGCGGTGTGCAGGGACGGGGAGTGGGTCAGCACCGCGCGGCGGGTCACCCCCAGAGCAGTGACGGTGGTGTCGACGCACGTGAGCCCGGGGTAGCGGGTCTCATCCACGGGCTGGTAGCGGGATTTGGACAGGGCGAGCAGGGCGGGGTGGTCGCTGGGCGGTAGCGAGCCGACGAAGCCGATGCCGGCCTCCTCGATGCGCTCGTGGTTGGCGGCGGAGTTCTGCCCGGCGTCGTAGATCACGGTCAGCGACTCAACTTGCTGGGTCAACGCGTGGTATCGGTAAAGGAGTTCGTCGATGACTCCGGTGAACTGGGTGACGTCGGGGCGGTCGCCGGGGTAGGCGCGGGACAGGACTGGGACGCCGCCGTCACGGGTGACCACCATGGCCAGGCCGATCAGGCGCAGGTCGACACGCTTCTGCTTGGCCTTGTCGCGCTGGGCCAACTCGGCCTTGTCGTTGCCGGAGTCGATGAAGGTGGCGAAATTGGTCATATCCAGGATCAGCCCCGAAAGGTCCAAGCTGAATTCGCCGACGATGCGGCGGCCCAGTTCCGCCTCGATCACGGCCAAGTCGTCCTCATCCAGCAGGTCCATGGCCTTCCAGAAGCGGCGGTGGTCCACGGCGGTGGCGGGCACCTTGGTGAAGCGCGAGCCCGCGGTGGACTCCCACCACCGGGTGAAGGCTGCCTTCGAGCACGGAGCGACCACCCGGTTCGCGGTGGCCAGCGCGATGTAGGTGCCAATCGTCGCGACGGTATCCGCCCGTCTCGGTACGACCTGGTCCACCACCGAGGCCACCCCCAAACGCTCCAGCACCGACCAGGCCGCCGCCAGAGCCCCGAACTCCTTGTGCTGACTGCGGACCGGTGCTCCCATGGACTGTCCGGCCAGCTTCGCGGCGACCTCCTCACCGCTGCCCAGGTACTGCTGCGAGACGATCCGGGGCTTGCCGTCCACACGCGCCGACTCGACCAGGTAGTAGTAGGTCCTGGCGCCACGGCGCTTGCTGATGATCGACGGCATATATGGGTAATACACTTCAAGGATCGAACGATCAAGTTGATCAACACAGTTGACGCCTACGCATCAGCTAGCGGGGAAACTCGGGCTAGCGGAGCAACTGAAAAGTGCGGGGATCAGCAAGACCCTCGTGCAAAAGGCGTATGCCCGTCTGAAAGATGCCGGTCTGCTGACCTCGGAGTTCGGCAATGGCACGTTGGTCGCCCAGACCCGGAACGTCGTGGACCCCGCTACCGGACCTGGGGTTCCGCAGGCCCGGATGGAACATGGTGAACCACCGCTACCGACAGATCCCCTTCCCGACCTCCCTGAACTGGACGAGACGCATCTCCGGGAAATCTGGGAACTTTGGGAACTCTGGGACGCACAGGACGACGAGGAGCCCAGGCCGGTGCCGCCAGTCGTGCCCGGCGCAGGACTGGACCCTCAAGCGGACAGAGCCGCACAGGCAACCGACCACCTCACCGACCCGTCCCACCTTCCCTACCCGCCCAGTCTCGACATCCACGACATACTCAACCTCCTGAACCCGAACGGGCCGACCACAGCCACGCACCCCGAACCCCGGCACCTCCCATGACAGGGACCGGGGAACGCCGCAGCGCCGAAGACGCCGTCCTCGCACGCCTCGCACGCTCAGGAATCCGGCCCCGTGCCGCTGCCAGTCGTTGGAGAGATCCCCGCATCAGCCCGTGATGCCCCAAGCCGACGGTGACGATGAGACGACCTCGGTGCCGTTCGCGGCGCAGTGGCGTGGATACTGGGCGACATGCGCGTTGACTTTGATCCCGAGGTCATGGACCGGAGCTCCTTCTACAAGCTGCTGACCTCGGTAGTCGTGCCTCGGCCGATCGCCTGGGTGTCGACGACCTCCCGAGACCGGGGTTCACACAACCTCGCTCCGCACTCGTTTTTCAGCGTGTCCTGCGTCAGCCCGCCGATCGTGCAGTTCAGCTCAGTGGGACGCAAGGACTCGCTGCGCAACGTCGAGGAGACCGGGGAATTCGTGGTGAACCTCGCTCCTGAGCACCTCTTCGAGCAGATCAATGCGACTGCCACGGACTTCCCGCACGGGATCAGTGAGTTCGACGCGGTGGGGATCGAAACGGAGGCCAGTGCGAAGGTCAAGCCGCCGCGTGTCGCCGCGTCGCCCGTCGCGTTGGAATGTGTGGTGCACAGCACACTGGGGCTTGGTGACTCCACCATCGTCTTCGGGCAGGTGGTGCACGCGGCGATCACGGAGTCCGTGCTCGTCGACGGGCATCCCGACGTACGTGCGCTGCGTCCGCTGACCCGGCTCGGAAAGGACGAGTGGGGCACGCTCGGCGATGTGCTGGAGATCTCGCGGATCCGGTACACGGACTGGCCGGGCAACGGCGAGGGATGAGCTCGTAGGGAACAGGTGAGAGTATCCAAGGGTATCGCCGCTCGCCGCAAAGGCGCGATCCGCCTAAGAGCCTGCGTGACGCATGTGGTTCGCTTAGGCTTTCGGTGACAGGGTGGCCTGTGGCATCCCCGGAAAGGAATCGGCCTTGCACATCCAGGAATGGATCCAGACCATCCCGCCTCTCACCATTTACCTGTTCGTCGCGGGCGTCGTCGGTGCCGAGAGCGTCGGTGTGCCGCTGCCCGGCGAAATTGTGCTGTTCAGCGCTGCTCTCATGGCTTCACAGGGGCACGCCGACCCAGTGATGGTGGGGGTGAGCGCTATTGCGGGAGCGGTGATCGGGGACTCTATCGGCTATGCGATCGGACGCAAGGGCGGCAAGCAGCTCTTCGAGCGTCTGGGCCGCAGGTTTCCCAGGCATTTCGGCCCCGATCACCTCGCGCAAGCCGAGCGCTCCTTCCAACGGTGGGGCATGTGGGCGGTGTTCTTCGGTCGATTCGTCGCGCTGCTTCGGATTTTCGCTGGGCCCCTCGCCGGTGCGCTGAGGATGCGGTACTGGAAGTTTCTGATCGCCAATGTTCTCGGCGGCATCGTGTGGGCCGGCGGTACTACGGCCGGTGTGTACTACATCGGCGTCGTGGCCGAGGCATGGCTGCAAAAGTTCTCCTACCTTGCACTGGTCGCCGCAGTGCTGTTCGGCATCGCCTCGTTCCTCGTCGTACGGCGCCGGGTCCGGCCAGGTACGGCGGTCGCGGAGTCGCAGGACCAGACCGGCGAGGTGGCCGAGGAGACGCCCGCCCAGAGCCTCCGGCAGTAGGGCCCCTACCGCTGGAGGCTCTCACCGCCGTCGTAGGGCACGCGATGGGTGCTGGCCAAGTGCACATAGTGCTCGGCTGAACTCTGCTGTGGGCCGATCAGGATGCGAGCGCAAAGGACAGTAGCGAAAGGACGATCAAGGGCGGCGGCGTTGTCTCTTCCCGCCGGCCCGACTGCGCTCAAAGATCGAATATTTCCCCTTCGGGGGGCGGCGGTCCCGACTTCGGAATGGCAGGTAGGACCTCGTCTTTAAGGCTTGCACGGATCTGCTTGCGCAACTCCGGGCTGTCGGTGTGATGGTGAACCGAAACCGCGTGCTCAGCGGCAGCGCGCACGACCTCGTCCTCGTCTCCCGAGATAGCGAGTGAGCAATGCGATTCGCTGGGGTATTCGCGGCAGTCGACGACTTTTCTCGTCATCGCGACCTCCTGGACTCCGAGTCCTTGTATTCACAGTAAACCGCGTACGGAAGGCTGCAACAGGGATGCCGCAACAGGAACGAAGCGATCTGGTCAGCCTGTCGCCAGTAGGAGGGAGCCGACGAGTGCCAGCGCTGCGCCCATCGCCTGCACCAGGCGCAGTCGTTCTTTGAGGATGCCGCGTGCGGCGAGCGCCGTGACCAGGGGGTAGAGCGAGGCGAGGACGGCGGCAACGGCCATCGGACCACTGCGGGTGGCGATCGCATAGGTGCCGTTGGCGGCGACATCGGCGAGTCCGACGCAGCTGAAAGCGGGCAGAGCTTGCCTGACCACTTCGAGCCCGCCTTCTGGTAGGACCGTGCCGCCGCGGTGCACTGAGACCATGAGCGCCGCGGCGCCGACGATGGCGCCGATGAGCCGTTGTACGAACAAGGCGAGGAAGAGTCCGGTGATGTTCACCGACGCCTGTGAGACCAGCGCCATGACTGCGCCGAAACCGACGGCCGCGGCGAGGGTGAGCACGATCGTCTTGCGTTGCACGGGGGCGCCGCGCAGTTGCGGCCCGCCGGCGAGGGCGATGCCGAGGACGGCCACCAGGATTCCCACATACTGCAGCGGCACCGGCCGTTCGCCGAGGATGAGCCCGACAGCGACTGGCACCGCGACACTGATGGTCGCGAGCGGCGAGACGACGCCCATCGGGCCGAGCGACAGTGCTCGGTAGAAGCACAGCATCGCACAAGGGCCTGCCACGCCTGCGGCTGCCGCGAACCACAGCCGCGGGCCGGCCTCGCTCCAGCCGCCCATGGCGAGGACGATTGCGCCGAGCACCACGGTGGCCACCGCCTGGGAGAGGACGACGACCGTCAGGGCTGGGAATCGCCTGGTCAGCAGTCCACCGCCGAAGTCGGCAAGGCCCCACAGGAGGCTGGTGGCCAGGGCGAAAGCTGCTGTCATGACGTACCCCGCAGTACAGTGCAGTATGGATGGTGCAGTGTGATGGACACTGTGGTGCAACACATTCTAGTGCAGCATGATGCACATCTTCATCTAGAATATTGAACACAAGACTTTGGGACGGTAGCGTGCCGGATCTCGACCTCGTCGCGCAGTCGCTCGCCCGCAACCTCAAGCACTTGCGGCAGGAGCGCGGTTACTCCCTCGACGCACTCGCCGCACGCTCAGGGGTCAGCCGCGGCATGATCATCCAGATCGAGCAAGCCCGCACCAACCCGAGCATCGGCACCGTGGTGCGGATCGGCGACGCCCTCGGGGTGAGCATCACCGGGCTACTGGACTACACGGACAAGCCACCGGTGCGCCTCGTCGGCCCCGACCAGGCAGTACGGCTGTGGAGCACGCCCGCCGGCAGCCACGGCACCCTGCAAGCCGGCACCGAGGCGCCGGGACCGCTCGAGCTGTGGTCCTGGCGGCTGATGCCCGGCGAGGGCCACGACTCCGATCCGCATCCGCCCGGCACCGCCGAGCTGATCCGGGTGGATGCCGGCGAGCTGACGCTCGTCGTGGAAGGCACGGAGTACCTCGTCCCGGCCGGTACGACCGCGAGCTTCGAGGCCTGCGTGGAGCACGGCTACCACAACGCGGGCTCAGCGACGACGGAGATGACACTGGCGATCTCCGTACCGCCGCCCCGCTGAAGCGGCCTGCGCCCCGCCGCGTCAGTGGCTGAGCTGAGGGTCGGCCGGCCGCTTCGCTTGCTCGCGTGCGTCGCTTGCCTCTTTATTTGTTCGCTTCTCCGCCCGCTCGCGCGCTTCGCGGACGGCCTGCGCCCCGCCGCGTCAGTGGCTGAGCTGAGGGTCGGCCGGCCGCTTCGCTTGCTCGCGTGCGTCGCTCACTGGACTCTGCCGATACGCTTGGGGATCATGCGGTTTCTGCACACCTCGGACTGGCACCTGGGACGGTCGTTCCACCGCGTCAACCTCCTGTCGGCGCAAGAGGCGTTCATCGACCACCTCATTGAAGTCGTGCGCAGCGAGCGGGCCGACGCCGTACTCGTTGCCGGTGATATATACGACCGTGCGGTGCCGCCGCTGCCGGCCATCGCACTCTTCGACGAAGCCCTGCACCGGCTGGCTGCCCTCGGTGTGCCCACGGTGATGATCTCCGGCAACCACGACTCGGCCCGCCGACTCGGCGTCGGCGCACGGCTGATGGAGCGCTCCGGCATCCACTTGCGCACCGATCCCGCAGGCTGCGGCGAGCCCGTCATCTTCACCGACCCATACGGGGACATTGCGGTCTACGGGCTTCCCTACCTCGAACCATCCCTGGTACGAGACGAGTTCGCCGCCGGCCGCACCGACCACACCGCCGTGCTCGAAGCGGCCATGAACCGCGTGCGCGCCGACCTCGCCACCCGTGCCCCCGGCACCCGCTCCGTCGTCCTCGCCCACGCCTTCGTCACCGGCGCCGCGGAGTGCGACAGCGAACGCGACATCACCGCCGGCGGTGTCGCCTCCGTACCGGCCGCAATCTTCGATGGCGTCGACTACACAGCCCTCGGACATCTGCACAGCTGCCAGACGATCAGTCAACGGATCCGTTACTCCGGCTCCCCGCTCGCTTACTCCTTCTCCGAAGCCGGCCACCGCAAAAGCATGTGGCTGGTCGACCTCGGGCAGGACGGCGGCGTCACTGCCGAACGTATCGACTGCCCGGCACAGCGCCCACTCGCCCGCATCCGCGGCACCCTCGACGAACTGCTCACCAGCCCCGAATACACAACGAGTGAGCAGGCGTGGGTCGAGGCGACCCTCACCGACGCCCACCGCCCCTACGATCCGATGGCCCGCCTCGCCAAGCGCTTCCCGCACATTCTCGCCCTCGCCTTCGCCCCGCAGGACGACGGCGGCGATCCGCTCGTCTCGTACGCGCAGCGGCTACGCGACCGGACCGACCAGCAGATCGCCGACGACTTCGTCACCCATGTGCGCGGCCACCGCCCGGACGAGCGCGAACGCACCGTACTCCGCACCGCACTCGACGCGGCGCGCCTACGCGATCCACACACCGAGGCGGTCTGATGCGCCTGCACCGAATGACCCTCACCGCCTTCGGCCCCTTCCCCGGCACCACGACCATCGACTTCGACGACCTGTCCGCCGCCGGGCTCTTCTTGCTGCACGGCCCGACCGGCGCAGGGAAAACCTCCGTACTCGACGCTGTCTGCTACGCGCTCTACGGTGGTGTGCCCGGCGCTCGCCAGGGCATGCGACTGCGCAGCGACCACGCCGATCCGCACACCCTCACCGAGGTCGAACTCGAACTTACCGCAGGTGGACGGCGGTTGCGGCTGACGCGACGCCCCGAGCAGCTCCGACCGAAGAAGCGCGGCACCGGAACGACGGTGGAGAAAGCCTTCGTCGCCATGAGCGAAGCCGTGACATCAGCCTCCCCCTGCCTTCCGGGCGCGGTGACGGCAAGCAGGGAGCACCCCCTGAAAGCAGGGGGACAATGGAAGGGGCTGAGCCGTTCGCACCAGGAGATCGGCGAGGAGATCACCCAACTCCTCGGTATGAACCGCGAACAGTTCTGCCAGGTCGTCCTCCTCCCGCAGGGCGACTTCGCACGTTTTCTACGCGCCGACGCGAGTGAACGGGGAGTGCTGCTCGGCAGGCTCTTCGAGACCAACCGGTTCGCGGCAGCCGAAGAATGGCTCGCCGAGCAACGCAGGCTCGCCGAGATGCGGGTACGTGGCCACGACGAGCAACTGATCGCGCTCGCCCACCGTATGCGGCAGGCCGCAGGCACCACCGATGACGAACATCCGCTGCCGCAGACCATACCGGGCGACCCCGGCCTCGCCGGGCACATCCTCGGGTGGGCCGCCATTGCCCGCGCAGACGCACGCGAACAGGCGGACATCGCGCACCTGGCCCTCGCCGCAGCCGAGGCAGCGCACCGTGCCGCTGAACGCACTCTGGAACAGGCCGTGGAGACCGACCGTCTGCAGCGCCGCCACGCCGCCGCCATCGCCCGCGCCGCTGCGCTCGACGCGGAGGAGCAGATCTACCAGGACGCGCAGGCCGCACTGGAGCGGGCCCGCGCCGCCGATCTTGTCGCCCCGGCCCTCGCCGTGCGCGATGCGGCGCGCAGGGAGCACGAGGTGGCGCGCGCCGCCGAGCACGCGGCCCGCGACCTGCTCCCCGCGCCCTGGGCCGGAACCGATGCCGCCGAGCTGGCCGAGGCGGCCCGCCGCGCAGGCCAGGATCTCGGCTGCCTCGCCGCGGCCCAGCGGGCCGAGCAACGCTGCGCCGCGCTACGACGTGAACGCGACACCCTCGACCGGGAGGCGGCTGCGGACGAGGCCGCCGACCAGGAAGCGGCGGCCTGGTTGGCAGATTGGGACGCCGTGCGCACCGCACACCAGCAGCGCATCGACGCCGCACACCGGGCCGCTGCCCGAGCGGAGCAGCTTGCCGCGGCACTGGAGACGACGCGCGAGCGGCTGGAGGCGGCCCGCCGCCGCGACACCCTCGCCGACGAGGAGCGGGACGCCGACCGCCGCCTGCTGCACACCAGGGAAGCAGCCACTATCGCCCATGAACGCTGGCTTGAGTTGAAAGAGCGTCGGCTGCGAGGTATCGCCGCCGAACTCGCGGCACAGCTCAAGGAGGACGACCCGTGCGCGGTCTGCGGCTCGACCGAGCACCCCGCACCAGCGCTTCCCGGAGCAGGGCATGTCGACCGTGCGGCGGAGGAATCAGCGCACGCCGCCTACCAGGCGGCCCAATCGGCTCGCGAACGGGCGGACACCGCACTGCACACCGTACGGGAGCAGCTCGCCGCAGCCCGTGCCGCAGCCGGTGACCGCCAGATCGCGGCGCTCACCGCCGAACTCGACGACGCAACAAAGGCCCACGCCGCCGTGCGCAAGGAAGCAGACCAACTTCCCGCGATACGTGCAGAGTTGGAACATGTCGAACGCGAGCACGCCACACGTGTCGACGAACTGCAGCACGCGCGTTCACGCACCGCCGCCCGCACCGCACGACGCGAGGCACTGGAGCGCGAACTCGCCTCGCTGCGCGCCGAAGTCGCCGAGCTACTACCAGACACCACAACCAGTATGGCTGAGTTGAAAGAGCATGCCCGGCTGCTCGCCGAGGCAGCCGACGCGGCGCGCACCGCGTCAGCCACCGCGCTGCGGCTTCAGCAGGCCGAGGCGCAGTTGGCCGAGGCAGCCGGACACGAGGGATTCGCCACACCGCGCGAAGCAGCGGAAGCAGCGCCGGACGAGACCACAAGGCGTTCCTTGCGCGAACGTATCGAGCGCCATCTGGCCGAGCGGTCGGCCGTCGCTGCCGAACTCGCCGATCATGACGTGCGTTCCGCCGCCGCTTCGCCGCCCGCGGCACTCGACAAGCGCCGCGCACAGCTCGAGGCCGCCACCCGGGCACTCACCCGCGCCTGCACCGCCGACTCGGCCGCGCGCGCCCGGTGCACACAGCTCGATCGCCTCTCCGCCGAGGCCGCCCGCCACACCACCGAGCTCGCGCCGCTGCGCGAAGAACACGTTCTGCTGCGGCGGTTGTCGTATCTCGCTGCCGGCACCTCATCCGACAACCAGTTGCGGATGCGGCTGGAGTCGTACGTCCTCGCCGCCCGCCTCGAACAGGTCGCCGCCGCCGCGAGCATCCGCTTGCACCGCATGTCCTCGGGCCGCTACACCCTCCTCCATACCGATGCCCGCAGCGGCGGGCGCGGCCGCTCCGGCCTCGGCCTGCAGGTCCTCGACGCCTGGACGGGCACCGCACGCGACACCGCGACACTCTCCGGCGGTGAGACCTTCTTCGCCTCGCTCGCACTCGCGCTGGGACTCGCCGACGTGGTCACCGACGAGGTCGGTGGCATCCGCCTTGACACCCTCTTCATCGACGAGGGGTTCGGCAGCCTCGATGACCAGACCCTTGATGAAGTCCTCGACGTCCTCGACCAACTACGCGAGCGGGATCGGGCAGTGGGCATCGTCAGCCACGTCGCCGATCTGCGGCACCGCATCCCCGCCCAGCTCCAGGTCGTCAAGGAACGCCACGGGTCGGTGGTGCGGCATCGTACGACGATGCCGCACCACCGGTGAACCGCGTCACAACCGCGACAACTCGTCCACCAGATCGTCAAGACCGAGCGAGCCTTGCGAGAGCGCGGCCATGTGCCACGCCTTCAGGTCGAATGCATCGCCGTGCGCACGCCGCGCGGCCTCGCGGCCGGTGAGCCAGGCGCGTTCGCCGAGCTTGTAGCCGATCGCCTGTCCGGGCATGCCCAAGTACCGTACGAGCTCGCTGTCGAGGAAATCCGCTGAGCGGCCGCTGTACCGGCCGAAGAACTCCCGGGCCAACTCGGGAGTCCACCGTTCGCCTGGCTGACCCCAGCCGATCTTTTCGACTGAGTCCTGCGGGATCGGCAGTTGCAGATGCATGCCGATATCGATGATGACGCGGATCGCGCGCATCATCTGAAAGTCGAGGTAGCCGAGCCGCTGGGCCGGATCGGTGAGGAATCCCAACTCGTCCATGAGCCGCTCGGCATACAGCGCCCAGCCCTCCAGGTTGGCGCTCACCGAGCCCACAGTCGCCTGGTAGCGCGACAGTTCGCCCGAGACGTACACCCACTGGGCGAGCTGCAGATGGTGACCCGGCACGCCCTCGTGATACCAGATACTGACCAGGTCGTAGACGGGGAAACGGTCACGGCCGAGCGTCGGCAGCCAGGTGCGGCCCGGGCGGGAGAAGTCCAAGGAGGGGGCGGTGTAGTACGGTGCCGCCGCGCTGCCTGTGGGTGCGATCATCGCTTCGACGCGGCGGATCGGTTCCGCCAAGTCGAAGTGAATACCGTCCAGTGCGTCGATCGCCTCGTCCATCAGAGCCTGGAGCCACTCGCGTACCGCATCGACCCCCTCGATCGCCTCGCCGGCCTTGTTCAGATGAGCCAGCGCCTGCTGCGGAGTCGACCCCGGCAGTACCTTCTCGGCCTCGGCACGCATCTCGGCGTCGATGCGGAGGAACTCCTGCCAGCCCCAGGCGTAGGCCTCGTCCAAGTCCAGGTCCGTGCCGTTCCACTGGCGCGCCCACCGTGCGTACCGTTCACGGCCCACCGCGTCGGGCGCGCCCTCGACAGCAGGGGCGTAGTGGTCACGCAGCCAGTCGCGCAGCTCGGCGACGGCGCCCGTGGCGCGAGCGGCGGCATCCGTCAGCTCCTCGCGGCGCGCCTCGGGACCAGCCGAGACGAACCCGGCGAACCAGCTGCGCTCCCCGCCGACCCATGCGTCCAACTGCCCAATGACGGTGGAGACTTGACGGGGGCCTGCGGGCAGCCCGCGCTCCAGACCCGCCGCGAGCGATGCGCGATATCCGGCGAGTGCCTCGGGCACGTTGCACAGTCGGCCCGCGATCGCCTTCCAGTCCGCGTCCGTACCCGTAGGCATCAGGTTGAAGACGTCGCGGACTTTGTGAACGGGAGAGAAGAGGTTGCTCATGCGCCGCAGTCCCTCGCCCGCCTCGTGCACGGCGAGCTCGGCGGTGAGCCGCTCGCGCAGCAGCCGGGCACAGCGGCGCTCGGCGTCGTCGCGCACAGCGGGGGAGTCGGGCCCTGCAGCCTCGGCCGCGTCCAGCAGGGCAAGAGTGTGCCGGGACAGCTCGGCGAGCCGTTCCTGGCCGGCGGGGGAGTAGTCGGGCAGGCGGTCGTCACCGGGGCTGAGGCCCAGGTACGTGCCGGTGATGGGATCGAGGTCGGCCAGTGCGTCGACGTATGCGTCGGCGATCCGGCGCGGCAGCGATTCGTCGTCCGGCGTGGGGAAGGTCTCAGGAACATCTGGTGTATCAGGCATATAGACATCTTCTTACGAGAATCTGGTACACGTCGATCACTTTGACTGGCCGCCCTGCCGGTCGCAAGGCAGCACAAAGTCGGGCATAGCTGATCGATTGGTTGGCATCGATTGGTCAGCTTTCGTGGGCGATCTCACTCACCGCCTCGGCCTGCGGGTCGTCGTGTTCCCGCAGCGTGGCAGTGATCACGAGAGTGCCTTCCTCGACCTGATAGTCGAGCGGCAGACCGAGACCGCGCATCGCGGCGATCATGGCCGAATTCGCCGACCGGGTCACCGCGTACACGGAGGCACAGCCCGCTTCCTGGGCGAGGTCGATCAGCCGATGCAGCAGCTCGCCGCCGATGCCGCGGCGCTGCCAGTCGTCCTCCACCAGCAGTGCGATCTCGCTCTCGTCGCCGTTCCACAGCAGATGGCCGAGGGCGACGAGCTTCCCCGAAGCGGTCTCGACGGCGAGAGTGCGGCCGTGCCGGGGGTTGAGCAGGTGGCGCAGGTAGTGCTCGGCGTCGCCGACCGGCCCGTGGTAGCGGCTCAGCAGCGTCGCGCGGGAGCAGCGGTCATGCATCGTACGGGCGGCGGGCAGGTCGCGGAGGGTGGCCCTGCGGATGCTTACCTCATTGCCCTCGGGGAGTGTCAGCACATCGCGGCGATGCGGAATGCGAGGCCCGAGCCGGGCATCGAGCGCCACGAGCGCACGAGTGCGTGCGAACTCAGTGGGAGTGAACGGCAGATACGGCCGTTCGATGGTGATCGTGCCGCCCGATGGGTCCTGCAGCCGTATCACGGTGCCCTGCAACGTCCCCTCGGGAGGTGGCAACCGGTCACCGTCGGCGGCAGGATGAGACCTGATCGTGCACCTTCCGATCAACTGCCGTAGTGCCAAGGGGAGCTCGGTGGAGTCGAGAGCGGTGCGGGCAGCCAGGCCCAGCACCCGCGTCGGCGTGTCGACCAGGTCGTGGGCGTCCGCCCGCTCCAGCCAGGTGTCCCGGCCGCCTGCCGAGCCGACCGTACGCATCAGCTGCTGCGGCGTCAGGGACGCCGGGGCCCGGACGAGGAACTCGTCGACGGCTCCCTCGGAGAGCGGGTGGGTCTGCAGGGTGAGGATGTCCACTTGGGCCGAGGCGAGCGCTCCGCACAGCGCGGCCAGCGACCCGGGAGCGTCCCGCACGGTGGTCCGCAACCGCCACAGTGTGGTGTCGGCCGTCGCGGCCCCCATCGGATCGGGCTCGGCGGCACTTGTGCCCGGCGGTGAATGACTATGGCGGCGTGCCCACCACGCGTGGAACCCGACGGCAGCGAGCAGGGCCATGCCGCAGACGACGAGCAATTCGGGGCCTTCGGGGCCGTGGGCGACGAGATTCCCGGCGAGGTCGGCGACGGAGGCCGCGATGAACACCGCGGCCAGTTCGACGGCATCGCGCCGCCAGTGATGCCGGGGGTGGAGGTTCTTATGGCGGGAGGCTTCATGCATGCATCCAGCGTCCCGCACCCCTGTTGCGTGATCACGAACGCGTCGTGTCGGATGAGTAAAGGACGTCGTCCGTGCACTGTGTACGTAGGAAGGCAAGCGTCTGTTGGAGGTTGTACTCGGCGATGCCCATCATGGCGTCTCGGTCGGGGAAGTCTCCGTCCAAGAGCCGCAGCGGTCCGGCGGCGAGTGACAGTCGCATCGCCAACGTGTAGAAGACCAGGCGCTGCTCGTCGAGGCAACTTCGTTGAGGCAACTTGAGCCACCGGTAGTGCTCGTCGAAGCGGATTCGCAAGAACGCGTGCTCCCACTCGACGTCGAAGAACATCAAGCCCTCGATATCGATAAGGACCGGCGGGTGCGTTTCTCCTTGAGGGACCGGTTGCCGCCTACATCTACATCGCGTTGCAGCTCATCGTCCTGGGACCACCCACGAGGCCGACCGAATCGACCTCGCTGCGCAGACGTTCGCGCTGGTCACCGCCGTGGTCACTCAGGAAGAA
>JAFAUH010000173.1 GCA_019243445.1 Streptomycetaceae bacterium
CTGCCCCGGTCACAAGAGCGACGCGCTGCTCAGTGGTGGACATCTGCATCTCCTCACCCTCATGTGCGGTACCACACATGAGCGACCGCTTAGTAGCTCACCTGGTCGAAACGGTATGAGGGTGGTGACCGTCTGTCAACGACCCCACACTCGATGCGGCCGGCACACCGCCCGCTGCCCGCTGTACATCGAGTGGCGCTTTCGGCATGACGCACCTCACACCACAATATGGCTCGCCACTGAACCCGTGGGGCACCAAGAACGTAGGGGAGATACGCGCATTGCGCGCTCCGGACGGCTGCCCTGCTCGGGGTTGCAAACAAACGTAGAGAACTCCAGAGAAGAGGAACCATGGCAGAGAGATCCGCTACCACCGGCTCGACCACGGACACCACCAGGCGGACCGTCGTGGCTGCAGCGGGCACCGCGGGCCTCGCCGCCGCGCTCGCCGCCTGCGGCGGGTCCGGCTCCAGCTCCGGCTCCACGGCGTCACAGCCTCCCAAGTCTTCGGCGTCCACCGGGATGCCCTCACCCTCGGATGGCGGTGCGCACTCGCCCGCGACGGGCAGCAAAGCCGGCGGCGCGACGCTAGCGGAGACCTCCGAGATTCCCGTGGGCGGCGGCAAGCTCTTCGCCAACGAGCACGTGGTGGTCACGCAGCCGTCGAAGGGCACCTTCAAGGCGTTCTCGGCGATCTGTACCCACGCCGGATGCACGATCGCGCAGATCAAGAACGGCACCATCGACTGCCCCTGCCACGGAAGCAAGTTCCACATCGCGGACGGCAGTGTCGCTCAGGGCCCCGCGACCAAGCCGCTCGCTCCCGCAAAGATCAGCGTCGAGGGCAGCGCCATCAAGCTCGCTTGATCCCGGGCGCCGCCCAGCGGCCAGTACCTCGTCAATAAAGGTGGTGCCGATGCCTCTTCCCGCCTCTCGGAGGGGAAGAGGCATCGGCACTCCCGTTTCGTGCCTGGTCAGTCCGGTCAGCCCCTCACCCCCGCCTACGGCACCCCGCTGCCGACCGACGATCTCGACCGGCCATCGCCATGTCCTCCTATCTCACCAGCCGCTGCACTCCCCACAGGACGACGAATGCGGCGGGACAGCAGCCCTGTGCATGATCCGCAAGCCTTAGGCCGACGCCGAACGGCCTGGCAGCCGGCATTCTTCGACATCCTCGCGGACCTCGGGCAGCGACTCCATGACGAACTCGGCTGGCGGCTTCGGCGTGGTGGTCTGCGCGATCAAGGCGCCGGTGAGCACCAGCACACCACCTATCACCTGCGGAATGCCGAGGTGTTCGCCGAGCAACACCCACGCAAGCACCGTCGCGCAGACCGCCTCCAGGCAGGCCACCACGCCGGCCACTTGCGGCGAAAGCCGCCGCACCGAGACGACGCCGGTGAGATAGGCGAGCACGGTGGCCACCAGCACCACCCAGACGACGAGGAGCACAGCGGGCACGCCCGCCGCGCCAGCGGCTGATGTTGCTTTATCGCCGAACGCGACCTGGTGGGCGAGCACCTGCCAGTGCATCTCCCAGGGCCTGGCCACCACGGTCAGAACTGCGGCACCGATCAGCAGTCCGAAGGAGATGACGGCGAGTGGGTCGGTCGCGTCCTCTCCTTCGCTGCCGTGCGCGGAGAGCACGAAGTAGCCGACCTGGCAGCATGCCGCCCCCAGCGCCAGCATCAGTCCGATCGGGTCGAACCGCAGCCCGCTCCAGATCTCCACCACGCAAGCGAGCCCGCCTACCGCGAGCACCACCCCCACGGCCGCCGCCCTGCTGACCGGCCGCCGCTGGACGAACCGCACCCAGCCGAGCACCAAGGCGGGCGCGAGGTACTCCACGAGCAGTGCGACCCCCACTGGGATCCGGGATATCGCGGCGAAGTAACAGGCCTGCACGCCCGCTACGGCAAGCAGGCCGAAGCCTAGGAGCAGTCCGGGGCGACGACGCAGCGCTGCCCTGTGCCGTATCGCGACGGGGAGCATCACCACTGCCGCTCCCGCCGCCCGGAGCCACACCACGTGCAGCGGGCTCAGCCCGGCTTCGATGAGCGGCTTGGCCGCAACACCCGAGCCCCCAAAGGAGAGTGCAGAAAGCAGCGCCAGGAGAAGGCCGGTCCGCCTCCCCGCTGTTTCGCCTGACATCCGATCTGAACTGTGCATCGGGCTATCATCTCAGCCCGCGCAGGACGGCGTAGCAGGCCAGAAGCTGCTGTCCAGCGGTCGGGGAGGCCCCTCTGGTTGCAGCGCAGCTTCACCCTTTTTCCAGCCAACAGGCCCCGGCCTTCGGTACGTTGTTGGTTGATGCTTCGCCTGCGGGCCGAGGCAGGCTGAGGCGGGCCGAGTCCGGCCTGACCCGGCCGTGAACGACCGGACTTGCGGCCTTTACGAACTGGTCGATCCTCGTCAATCCTCATCGGCAAGGATCAGGTACAGCTTCTTGCGGGCTTCGTTCACCACAGTCAGAGCCTTCTCACGCTGCTGTGGGGTCCCTGTCGCCCACACCTGGCGAAATGCCTCGACGAGGCCGACTCCCGCCTGCTTGATCTCCTGCGCGGCCTCCCAGTCGATCCCGTGGCCGGCCTGCTCCCAGGGGGCGTCCGCCCCGGCTTCGGCCTCGGTGCGGCCTGCCTCAGTGAGCCTGAAGAGCTTCTTGTCGCCCTCCGTGACACTCTCGATCAGACCTTCGTCCTCGAGCAGTTGCAGCGTCGGATAGACGGAGCCGGGGCTCGGCTTCCACGCGCCGCCGCTGCGCTCGGCGATCTCCTGAATCATCTCGTAACCGTGCATCGGCCGGTCCTTGAGCAGGGCCAGGATCGAGGCGCGTACGTCTCCACGCCTCGCCCGCCCCCGCGGGCCGCCTCGCCCTCGGCCGGGGCCGCCGAACGGGCCGCCCCAAGGCCCCGGTCCGCCGAAGGGCGGGCCGAACGGCCCAAATGCTGCCCGCCGCCGTTCGAATTCACCACGGAATTCGCCGCGTCCGGAGCGACTGGGTCCGCAATCCTCGTGGCCGTGTCCGTAGCCGTGACCACGCCCGTGTTCGTGTGCATGGGAACGCATGGTGGCGCTCCTTTCCTTGTCTTATGCCCGCGATCTTATGATCGCTACCTGGCATCGTCGATCTGTCACGACACTTCAACGATATATCGCTCATGCTCGCATGGCAAGCCCCTACGGTGGCGGGGATCGCCTCGCAGCCCCTTGCCTTCGACACCCTGTAGCTTCGTGATCATGAAGATTTGCATCGTCAACGCCTTCACCGACCGTCCCTTCGCCGGCAACCCCGCCGGCGTCGTCGTTCTCGGGCCTGACGGCTTCCTGGACGAGACGCTGATGCAGCAGCTCGCCGCCGAGGTCAACCTCTCCGAGACTGCCTTCGCTCATCCCCTTCCCTCTGGAAGGGACGCCGACTGGGCACTGCGCTGGTTCACCCCCACAGTGGAGGTGAACCTCTGCGGCCACGCCACCCTCGCCACGGCGCATATCCTCCACACCACGGGCTCCGCCACCGGAACCGTGCGATTCACCACACGCAGCGGCATCCTGACCACCACCACCGGCAAGGACGACCGCATCACCCTGGACTTCCCCACCGCCCCGCTCACCGCCCAGCCCGTGGCCGGCGAAATCCCAGCGGCGCTCGGCGCCGAGGTGCTCTGCGCGTACGACACCGGCCCCAACGTCGGCGACTTGCTCGTCGAGCTCGCCGACGAGAAGACCGTTCGCGGCCTCGTCCCCGACCTCCCGGCAGTTGCGGCCCTCCCCCACCGGGGCGTCATCGTCACCGCCCCCGCCAAGGACTCGGCGGAGGGATACGACTTCGTCTCCCGGTTCTTCGGCCCTGCCGTCGGCATCGCCGAGGACCCGGTGACCGGCAGTGCTCATACCGCGCTGGCGCCGTTCTGGTCCGCCCGGCTCGGTCGCGACAAGCTGACAGGTCTTCAGGTATCGGCCCGCACCGGCCTGGTGCATACCGCGCTGCGCGGCGATCGGGTGCTGCTCACCGGCACGGCGGTCACAGTCCTCGACGGCGAGTTGCTCATCCGTATCTGACGGAACGGGCAACGGCGGGGGCGGCCACGAACTCAGGTCGGCAGCCAGCTCACCTTCCCGGCGAGCAGGGCGTACCCGATAAAGGCCACCGTGTCGATCAGCGCGTGCGCTGCCACCAACGGCCCCACCCGCCGCCACCGCCGGTACAGCAGGACGAAGATCGTACCCATCGCCATGTTGCCGACCAGGCCGCCGATGCCCTGGTAGAGGTGGTACGAGCCGCGCAGCGCCGCACTCGCCGCCAGCGCCGTCATCGGCGCCCATCCCAACTGCTCCAGTCGGCGCAGCAGATAGCCAACGACAACGACCTCCTCGAGCACGGCGTTCTGCACGGCCGCGGCGACGAGCACGGGGATGCGCCACCACAGGTCGGGCAGCGATTCCGGTACGACGGTCAGGTTGAAGCCCTCGGCCCGTGCGCCCAGATACAGCGCGAGTCCAGTGCCGCCGATGCCCGCCGCGATCGCCGCCCCCCTTGCCAGGTCGAACCGCGGTCGCCGCAGGTCGAAGCCGATCGCACGTATCCCGGCCCCCTCCCGGGCGAGCAGATGCGCCACCAGCGCCACCGGGACGAGCGCTGTCGCCACGCCGAACAGCTGCCAGGCGAGATCGAGCCAGGGACGGCCTGGTGCCTGCGTGGTGACGAGCGTAGCGGCTTGATTTCTCAGCGGTCCCGGCTTGGTGACCGAGCCGATGAAGCTGATCAGCGCGCCGACCGCATTGGCACCGAGCGACAGGGCAAGGACGAGCAGCAGCTCGCTGCGCAGGGTGCGCCGCTCAAGACAGGATCTGTGGGGCGTCGAGAGTGTCACAGCACTCCCAACGCGTCCCAGCCCCTCTTGGGTGCCCGTGTATCCCTCCCCTGGCCCCCGGAATGGGAGCTCCGCGATGCTCTTCGTGCACATCTGCCTCCGCCTGTGCGATTCCCTCTCATCACTCATAAGAAGATCGCACGTGAGCAGCTCAAGGGCTCAGGAGGGGCTGGCGGGCGGTACATCCACCGGCCAGGAGTGCACCGGCTCACCGGAGCGCATCAGCTCGCAGTAACGACGGGTCATCGCCGCGAGTGCGCTGTGCCGGTCCAGGCCGTTCTCCTCGGCTCGGCGGAAAGCAGCCACCTGCCACGATGCGCCATTGACCTGCAGCCGACAACGCTCTTCGATAATCCCCAGGAAGCGGTCGCGGTCGGCCGGCGCCACCGCCCAAGCGTCGAGACCCGCCGCGGCGAGCGGCAGCAGCTCGTCCTGTATGAGGCGTACTGCCGGTACCTGTGCCAGTGCGCCGCCCCGGCCAGGTCTGGGCCAGTACAGCTCCGCATCGATGCCGTGCCGGCAGGCAGCCTCGAAATTGGCCGCGGCAGCGGAGAAGGGCAGCCGGGCCCATACCGGACGGGGAGCTTCGGCCAGGGCGCGCACCAAGCCGTAGTAGAAGGCCGCGTTGGCGACGACGTCGGTGACCGTCGGTCCGGCCGGCATGACCCGGTTCTCGACCCGCAGGTGCGGTACGCCGTCGACCACCGCGTAGACGGGCCGGTTCCAGCGGTAGATGGTGCCGTTGTGGAGTTGCAGCTCCTTGAGCCGCGGTATCCCGCCCTCATCGAGCACGCGCAGCGGGTCCTCATCGTCGCAGATGGGTAGCAAGGAGGGGAAGTAGCGCAGGTTTTCTTCGAACAGGTCGTACGCGCCCGAGATCCAGCGTTCGCCGAACCAGGTGATCGGGCGCACGCCCTGGGCTTGCAGCTCTTGCGGCCGGGTGTCCGTGGCCTGCTGGAAAAGGACAGGCCGAGTCTCGCGCCATAGTTCCCGGCCGAACAAGAACGGGGAGTTGGCTCCCACGGCGACCTGCGGTGCGACGACCGCCTGCGCCGCGTTCCAGACAGCCGCGAACCGGCCGGGCGTGACCTGCAGATGCATCTGCATCGAGGTACAGGCGGCCTCGGGCGCTATCGAGGCCGAGGTGCAGGTGAGCCGCTCGGGGCCGACGATATCCAAACTGATGTCCTCGCCGCGGGCAGCGAGTATCCGCTCGTTGAGCAGTACGTAGCGGTCGGCTCGGGACAGATTCGCCTGTACGAGGTCCTGGGCGCCGAGCGTCGGGAGAATCCCGACCATGACGATGTGGGCGCCGACTTCCCGTGCCTGTCGATCGGCATATGCCAGGGAAATACGCAGTTCTTCAGCCAGTTGGTCGAGCACTCTGCCGGAAAGGCGGTGCGGTGCGATGTTCACCTCGATGTTGAACTGCGCGAGTTCGGTCTGGAAATCACGGCTCGCGATGCGTTCGAGTACCGCCTCGTTGACCATGCACGGCAGTCCGTCGGAATCCGCGAGATTCAGTTCGATCTCCAGTCCCATGAGGTTGCGGGGACGGTCGAACCGCTTCTCTTCCAACAGCCGCTCCAGCCCCACAAGGCACTGTTGCAGCTTTTCCCGATAGCGCTGCCGATCGGACAGGTCGAACTCCGTGGCCACGACCTTCTCCCCCATCGAAGCGTCCCTCCTCGAGTGGGCCGTGCACCGATGATGCCCAGTACAACAGATCGATAACGCCCCGCGCCAGGCTTGCGGACGATAGGCTGATAGCCGCGATCCGCAGCCGCATTCCGTGGACATGATGCATCTCCGGTTCCCCCTGGGCATCATGGTGAATTACGCCGACTGGATCCGGCCATCCCCTGCGGCACGATCGATGCAGCCCACCGCGGCAGCCCAAGGGCGGGCCCCTCACGAATGCAGACAAATAACGCTGCAAAGCGGGCGCATAATCAGCTTGCCAGTAAACCTGTCTTCGACTAGGCGAAACGCCAGACGAACACAGATCGTATAAACTCCGCGCATAGGCAGAGACTCCGCGATCCTCAGATTGCGTGCCCGCGCGCTCCCCCGACCGGAGAAGGGGAGCCGCATGCCCTCGCAGCTTTTGCGTACCGCAACCCCCTTCGGGTGCCACCTGTCGTGCTCCCGCTGCCCGTAGCACCCCCAGGCGTCGCCCCCTGGCACCACCGGAATTTGCACCTCGGCTTCCGCTCCACCAGTAGTGCCGACAGCGCTGTCGCACCCACCCTGCATATCTGTCTCCAATGAGAGGCGACCACACCATGCCGCTGCATGTCCCCTCGGCCCCTGCCCCCGCTCTCAGGAGCGTTCTCACGGCACTTGGCTCCCCTTCGGCCGTACGAGCCGCCGGCACACCGTCCCTGAGCGCATCGGATGGACCGCTGACACCCGAACACCCGCTTCCCGTTCATCTGCTCGATCCCGTACCCGCACGCGGCGGACTGCCGCAGGCCCGGCTGACCGGATGGCGTTTCCTGATCCGCGCGGCCGATCGCGTGGTGGCAGCCGCCGACACCAGGTGGACCCCGGACGGCTGGGCCTTCTCACACTTCAGCGAAGGCCCCTACCTCACCTCGACGGAACGCGCGCTGCACCAGGCCGAGCCGCTGGCCGGCGCCTACCAGCCCAGGCTGCTGTCCATTCCCGGCCTCTACATGCTCACCCTGTGGCTGCACCGCAATATCACCGATGGTGACGATGCCCAGCCCGCGCCGACCGACGTCCTGGTCCCGCTGGCTCCCGCACCGCCCGGCATTGCCGCTCACCGGCCGCACGCGGTCGCAGACTTGCTACGAGTGCTCAGCCATCGGCTCACCCCGGCGCCCTTGCTGGGAACTGGGGTTTAGCTTGACTTCAAACCCCGACAAGATCATTTCTTGTCGGGGTTTGAAGTCAAGCGTAGAGAGGCCGCGCGGGCACGATGGGACAGTTCGGCACGCCCCCTTCTGCCACTTGGGCAAAGGAGGCGCGCCGTGCGCCGTACGCGCCTGTGCGCTCGGCAGTGCGCGGCCGACAGCGGACCCCAATTACCGGGCGACGGCTGCTGAGCACCGCCGTTCCTCATGCTGATGGCCGCTGTGGGCCCTCGGCTCAGCCCTCGTACTCGTCAAGCGGCGGGCACGAACACACCAGGTGCCGGTCGCCGTAGGCTCCGTCGATCCGGCGCACCGCAGGCCAGTACTTGTCGGAGGCCACGACACCCGCAGGGAAAACCGCCTCCTGAGGGGAGTACGGGTGCGCCCATTCCCCGCCGAGCATGGCCGCGGTGTGCGGGGCGTTCCGCAACGGGTTGTCGTCCTTCGACCATTCACCGGACCCCACCCGGTCGATCTCCGCTCGAATGGCGATCATCGCATCGCAGAACCGGTCGAGTTCGACCAGGTCCTCGCTCTCGGTCGGCTCGATCATCAGCGTCCCGGCGACCGGGAACGACATCGTCGGCGCATGGAACCCGTAGTCGATGAGCCGCTTGGCCACGTCGTCGACGGTGACCCCGGTCGTCTTGGCCAACTGCCGCAGGTCGACGATGCACTCGTGCGCCACCAGGCCACCCGGCCCCGTGTAGAGCACCGGGAAGTACGGGGCGAGCCGCTTGGCCACGTAGTTGGCGCTCAGCACTGCGACCTGGGTCGCTCGGCGGAGCCCGTCGGCACCCATGAGCCGCGCGTACGCCCACGAGATGGGCAGGATGCCGGCGGAACCCCAGGGCGCTGCGGAGATGGGGCCGATGCCCTCCACAGCGCCGACCCCCGACGTTGCGGCGGGGCCGGCTATGGGCTGCAGCGGGTGGTTCGGCAGGTACGGCGCGAGATGCGCGCGCACTGCGACCGGGCCGATACCGGGGCCGCCACCGCCGTGCGGGATGCAGAACGTCTTATGCAGGTTCAGGTGGGAGACGTCGGCGCCGAACTTCCCCGGCCGGGCGAGGCCCACGAGCGCGTTGAGGTTCGCACCGTCCACATAGACCTGGCCGCCCGCTTCGTGGACGGCGGCACAGATCTCGGTGATGTTCTCCTCGAAAACGCCGTGCGTGGAGGGGTAGGTGACCATCAGCACGGCCAGTTCGTCGCGGTGCTGCTCGATCTTGGCATGCAGGTCGGCGACGTCCACATCACCGTCCTCGCTCGTCTTGACCACGACGACCTTCATGCCGGCCATCACGGCGCTGGCGGCGTTGGTGCCGTGCGCGGAGGACGGGATGAGGCAGACGCGCCGCTGCGTGTCACCGCTTGCCCGGTGGTAGGCGCGCACCGCGAGCAGGCCCGCCAACTCGCCTTGCGAACCGGCGTTGGGTTGAAGGCTGACCTTGTCGTAGCCGGTGATCTCCGCGAGCCGTTCCTCCAGTTCGCGGATGAGCGTCGCATAACCCTGCGCCTGCT
>JAFAUH010000190.1 GCA_019243445.1 Streptomycetaceae bacterium
CGTCACCGATCACGGCCACCACATGGTCGTCCCGGCCCAGCACCTCATTGGCCTTCGCCAGACCGTCCGCCCAGCCCAGCACCGTCGAGGCGTGCGAGTTCTCAATCACATCGTGCTCGGACTCCGCACGCGCCGGATAACCGGACAATCCGCCCTTTTTCTTCAGCTTGGAGAAGTCCTGGCGGCCGGTGAGCAGCTTGTGTACATAGCACTGGTGGCCGGTGTCGAAGAGCACCTTGTCCTTGGGCGAGTGGAAGACACGGTGCAGGGCAATGGTGAGCTCGACCACACCGAGATTCGGACCCAGGTGGCCGCCGGTCTTGGAGACCGCGTTCACGAGGAACGTCCGGATCTCGCCCGCCACCTCGACCAGTTGCTCCTGAGTGAGCCGGTCGAGGTCGCGTGGTCCGTTGATGCGGGTCAGCAGCGCCACCCGTGCCTCCTTCTTAGCGGTTGGCTTACGACCTGGGGAGCGATAGGGAGCGGGCTCCCTATCGCTCCCCAGGTCGTTAGCGGTTGGCCGGCCGAGCTCGTCGAGCCTGACGAAAAGGTCGGTCTGCCGAGTCTAATATTCCGCCCGCGGCGTCGCCGGTCGGCCCTTGCGAGGTACCCCCACTCGGGTGCATCCTGCGTGGCGCGACGCCCGAGGGTGACTTTCAAAGGCCGTGCGGATAGAGGCCGCCGCGCCGGTGGCCGGTGTCGCTGCCGCCCGCTCGCACGCTATGCGCGGCCCGATGCCTTCTGGGTCCTGCGGGAGACGGAGTCGACAACGACGGCCGCGAGGAGCACCGCACCGGTGATCATGTATTGGATCGCGGTGTTGAGGTTGAGGATGTACATGCCCTGTTGGATGGAGACGATCGCCAGCGCGCCGAGC
Source organism: Streptomycetaceae bacterium (assembly GCA_019243445.1). Taxonomy (GTDB): domain Bacteria; phylum Actinomycetota; class Actinomycetes; order Streptomycetales; family Streptomycetaceae; genus Streptantibioticus_B. The sequence goes on from JAFAUH010000190.1 coordinate 878, forward strand.
AGGGCCGACCAGGTCTTGCCCCGGCCACCGAACAGGCTCGTACCTCCGACGACGGCCGCCGTGATTGCTTCCATCAGCGTGTTGCCGCCGCCCTGGGTCGACTGGGCGGAATTGACCTGGCCGGCGAGGAACATGCCGCCGAGCGCGGCCATCGTGCCGGAGATCATAAAGACCGAGATGCGAACCCACGCCACGTTGATACCTGCCCGGCGGGCCGCCTCGATGCCGCCGCCGACCGCGAACACCTGACGGCCGTAGGCGGTGCGCCGCAGCACCAGGTCGAGACCGACCACAACGAGCAGGAAGATCAGTACGCACAGCGGCAGGCCAGACGCCTGGTTGAGCACCGCGGCAGAGCCGAAGGCGACGACCGCCAGCAGTGCGGTTTTCACGACGATCTCGCTGAACGGACGGAACGGCACACTTGCCTGACTGCGCCGCCTGGCCTCCCACAAGGAGGCCGCCAGATACAGGACGGTCCCGATCAGGGCGAGCCCATAGGCCGCGGCGATGTCGGAGAAGGTGTAGTTGTACAGGTTGTAGAGGAGCCCATTGGACGGCAGGTTGATGGTGCCGTTCTTGCCGAGCACCCACAGCATGGCGCCATTCCAGGCGAGGAACCCCGCCAGGGTGACGACGAACGCGGGTACGCCGACCTCGGCGAAGAAGAAGCCTTGCAGCATGCCGATCGCTGCGCCGGTGACAAGACCGAGGATCAACGCCAGGTAATCGGGCACTCCGTGATACACGCTGAGGACGGCGAAGACGGCACCCGCCAAGCCGCTGATGTAGGAGACCGACAGATCGATCTCCCCAAGCAGCAGCACGAAGACAATGCCGACCGCGATCATGCCGATGCCCACCACGTTGAACGCGATGGTCGACAGATTGTTGGCGGAAAGGAACGAACTGTTCAGACTCTGGAAAATGCCCCAGATGAGGATCAGCGCGGCGATGACCGGCAGGGAGCCGAGGTCGCCACTGCGCATCCGGCGCTTGGATTCCCTGAGGTAGCCGGCAAAGCCTTCCTCGCGCACCAGCAGCCGCGGGTCGACCGCCGCAATCGCCTCGGCTGCCGGAGCTTCGGCCGGGCCACCCGTGGTGAGGTTGTCACCCACCTCTTCTTGGTTCGCCTCGCCGTGCCAGCGGCTGATGTCGCAGTCGGCCGACTGCTCCGCCTGCTCACGCGCGTCGCTCACTTGGCTGCCTCCCCGGTACGTGCCTGACGACGGGTCACGGCGTTGTCCACGGCCCCGGTGATGGCGGAGATGATCTGTTCCTGGCTGGTCTCCTTGACTTTGAACACACCGTTGTTGCGGCCGAGTCGGAGCACGGCGACACGGTCTGCGACCGCTTTGACGTCCACCATGTTGTGACTGATGAGGATTACGGCGAGGCCGCGCTCGCGCAGCCGCTCGACGAGATCGAGCACTTGGGCCGTTTGCTCGACGCCGAGTGCGGCCGTGGGCTCGTCGAGGATGACGACCTTGGGATCACCGATGAGTGAGCGGGCGATGGCTACCGTCTGGCGCTGGCCGCCCGAGAGCGAGGCGATCGGGATACGGACGCTGGGGATCCGGCCTCGGTCTTTCACCGTGCTGCCGCATTGTGATGATTGGTCGTCACTCGGATGCAGACCGGTGCCCGCCACCTGCGATGATCCGTATTGTCGAAGCACTGGTCACGCACAAGGTAGGGGCACCGAATCCGTGCGCAAGCAAACTTCAGGAGCGGCGGATCGCGGGGGCCGGGCGGAGGTCCGCCGCCGAGTGCGGAGGCTGCTGGAGGGCTGGCACGAGGGCTTCCCGTGGGTCGAGGTGATCGGTCGCCCGTTGGAGGGCTGGATCGTGTTCGATTCCGATGCCACGGCGGTGGCCTGTGCCAGCGAGCAGGAGGGCGCCGCGGGCACGTACAAGAAGGGCGTCAGACTGCCCCGCTCGTGAAAGCGCGAGGCTAATGGCTGCACTACGGCTGGAGGCGAGCCAGTTTCCGCAGTATTCGTCCGCAACGGCGGGCGTACGCGTTCTGGAAGACAGAAACGAGCGGGCCAGCCAGCCGGGTGAACCACCGTGCCGGTCGACTGAATGCAGTAACGGTGAGCCATACGTCCCCATCCTCATTCAGCTCGACGATGAAGGACTCCTCCCCGCACTCCGGGTGTCCTCGCAAGGTGCCGTACGCAAAACCAACTCGATCAGGCTCTTCCACGCTCCAGACCACCTCACACGGGGCTGGGATGCGCACCGGTCCGAACACAACCGCAACGTCGACCTTCACACCCGGCAGCGCCCGATCAGCATCGGCCCGGATCTTGACACCGACTGCACGATGCATTTGGAAAGAGATGACCGCGTCTCCTGCGGCCCTGAAGACGTTCCATCCGTGTCCGAGCAATGTGCGGTGGTGGAGATGATTGTAGCGTGCCGGCAGATGCTCGGGGTCACGGGTGCGGCCGGTCTCGGGATAGCTGTAGCCAGTCATGCCCGGACCTCCTTATTGGACTATACGCCAAACAATGACTGATGATGCACATCGGCTGGCAGCCGTTTGAGGCTGCCAGCCGACGCAGGAATGCCGCATCTGCGCTACATGCTAGTGAGAATTGCGAAGGCCAACACGAGGACATCAGCGCTGGCCGCGAATACCGCCGCACGTTTGAGAGATCTACGCCACCCGATACCGGAAGCTCTGGCGAAAGCGCCAGCGGCTAGTCCGAGTATCAAGGGAAGCACTCCTACAGACATGGCGATGTAGCCGCGGGCTCGGATTTGACCGGGTGTCTGTCCTGGAACGCTGACGATGTCGGAGGGGCTGAAGTGAGTGGTAATCAGGTATATCCCGTTCGCTACCGTGATGGATTGCGCGATCATCCCTACGGCCAGAACGAGAGCCAGAAGCACTCTGGTGACGATCGCCCCGGAGCGATCAGGCCCCTGCGTAAGTTGCATCTGAGTTCGACTTTCTATCGGTTCCTCAGGGGTGGGGCTGCGGTGCGGACGACGGTCCGCACCGCAGCCCAAGTGCTGGTTACCAGTAACCGTAGAATGGCGCGTAGAATGCGATATTCCACGAGAGATCAGCCCAGGACCAGTAGGCGAATCGACGGTTCCCAGCTGCGCACCACGAGTGGCGATTACACCAGGTGTTATCCGGGCCCCAGGCGCGGACTCGGAGGTAGATGTCACCCCACCAGTCCTGGCTGAAGGAGAAATTGATGTGCTTCCAGGGTCCCTCGGTGTGGCCCGGGAGCGAGACGAACTGGAAGGAACGCCAGCCGACGTACTCGACTCGGATCGGGTTGAAGCCGAGGAGCCAGCAGACCTTGCCGCTCCAGATGTGAGAGCCGCAACCCCAGAGCGGGAAGACCCAGAAATGCAAACTTTCAGCAGGTAATCGGAGCGTCATGGCGGCTGGCTTGATGTGACGGTGCGTGTGTAGTTCCTCGCTGAACTCGCCGCGTCCGCCGGTGTGGTTGGATCGTGGTGTGCCGGACGTGGAGTCGATGACGCGAGATGAGC
>JAFAUH010000021.1 GCA_019243445.1 Streptomycetaceae bacterium
GGCGGACGTTACCCGCTGCGGCGGCATCACCATATGGCTGCGCGCCGCCGCTCTCGCCGAAGCACACGGCCTGCAGATATCCGGACACTGCGCCCCGCATGCGCATGCCCACGCAGCGGCGGCCATACCGAACCTGCGCCACCTCGAATGGTTCCATGACCACATCCGGATCGAAGAGAAGTTCTTCGAAGGCGCGCTCGACCCCTCCAGCGGCAGCGTCAGACCTGCCGAGTCCGGCAGGACCGGTCTCGGCCTTGCACTGCGCCACGACCGGGCGGATCCCTACCTGACGAGGTGAAGGGAGAAGTTGGCCGAACGACCTGGCCGAGCTGGGCGAAAGCCCACGAGTGCAGCTGGTTTCGCTGTTCCTTCTCGAACGTCACTCGGGCAACCCAGTTCGCACCCCGGTTGCAGGCATGCAGGGTTTCCGCCAGCGCGTCGGCATCATGAGCCGACCGAGGCCACAACTTCACCTTGTCCGGCGGCAAGTTCCTGGATTGTCTCGAGAGCGGCCTGCGTCAGGCGTTGCTTGACGTATTCCTTCTCGTGTCCGCAGGAGGAGTCGACCAGCCGGAAGGTGTCTTTTTGTAGTTGCACCGTCGCGGTCAGTCCGGTTTCCTTCGCGTTCGCGGTGTGTGTGGCCTTGCCCTGCTGGTAGTCGATGTGCCATTCGCCGTTATTGAGCGGGTGATGTGCATAGTCGTCTCGGGCATCCACGATGTGGGTGACCAGCCGATTGGTGCGGGGATCGATGAGAAGCCGGTCGGCTCTCCCTTCGTCCTTGGCCCAGACGTGCCAGACTTCCACCAGGCCGTCCTCCTTACGCAGCTGCGCCGCGAACAGCATCGAGGCCGCCTCGCCGTCACCGCCGGCCTCGGACACCACCACAAGCTGATGCTCTGGATCACCGGGGTGCCACCGCACGAGGAACTTTCCCGGGTAGGGGGCGAGCAACTCGTGGTAGGCGGGGATATCCCCAGCAACTGGCGGCGGCACGGAGCCGAGCTCCTGAGCGTGCGAGGACGGCGGTGTGGGCGCTGCGGCGTGCTCCGGTCCCTGCCATGGGAGGTGCCGGGGTTCGGGGCGTGTGGCCGTGGTCGGCCCGTCCGGGCTCAGGAGATTGAGTATGTCGTGGACATCGGGGGGAACGGTGAAGTCCTCCACGATCTGCTGTAGTACCCGCGGGTCGCCGGGCAGCGGGTCGCTGTCGAAACCCAACTTCTGCCAGTCACCTGGCAGTGCTGCCGAATCCGGGCCGGTGGCAGGGCCGGCGAAGCCAGAAGCAGGAGCAACCGGCACCGAGAACTCCCTGAGTCAGTGGCTAGGTCTGGCTAGGTCATGTCGAGGGAAGTCAGCACATCTGACATCCAGTTCAGTAACGAGGTTTCCCTCGCGGACAGTTCAAACATGGCCATCACCGTGACGCTCACCACTGAAAGCGCCAGAGGCCGCGCGGATAGGGCCCGCGGCGTCGCGCACCGATGGCTCTCTCCCCCTGGCCTTCGGCCGGGGCCCCGGGCCCTCGACTCGCTCTTTCACCCGCGCTCCCTATCCGCGTGGCCTCTTCATGCCTCCCAGCGGACGGCGACCAAAGCAGCGTCATCCGCCAGCGCGCCGTGCACGTAGCACCGTACGTCCGCGACCAGACGCTCGAGCAGCGCCTCGGGGTCGTCGTGCGGCATGGCGACGAGACGTTGGGCGAGCGGGTAGAAGACGGAAGTGGTGTCGCGGGCCTCGGAGACGCCGTCCGTGTAGAGCAGCAGCGTGTCACCGCGGACGAGACGGAAGGTCCGCGTCGGGTAGGCCGAGCCGACCAGTCCGAGAAGCCCGAGTGGCGGAGCCCAGGCCGAGGGCTCCAGTTCTGTCACTCTCCCCGAGCGGATGAGCAGGGGCGCCGGATGTCCGCAATTGACGATCTCCGCCGGGCATGAGTCGTCCGGCAGGTTGGCCAGTACAGCCGTCACGAAATCCTCGCTCGTCCCGCGCCGGGCGAGCGCGGTGTCGAGTCGGCTCGCCACCGCAGCGAGCGACGGTTCGGTGCGGGCCGCCTCACGGAAGGCGCCGAGCACATCGACAGCGGTCTCCACGGCGGGCAGCCCCTTGCCGCGCACGTCCCCGATGAGCAACCGGATGCCATAGGGAGTGGGCAGCACCTCGTACAGATCGCCGCCGATGCGCGCCTCGGCCGCGGCGGCCAGGTACCGTACGGCGAGCCGTACTGGGCCGATCTGCGCCGGAACGGCCCGTAGCAGTGCCCATTGGGCTGCCTCGGCGACACCGCGCACCTGGAGTAGTTCCCGCTCCCGCGAGGACACCAGCAGCACGGTCGCTGTGCTGCCCAGCGTGACCGCGAAGACGGCGGCCATGGCCGTGATGTGGACGGAGAGCGGTACACCGGGGTTGAACAGTGCCAGCAGGCCCGTCATAGTCATCGCCGTCCCACCGGTCAGTATCGGTAGCCATGCGCGGCGGGTCGCGGCGGAGGTCAGTACGGGCAGGGAGGCAAGCAGAGGAGAGAAGGTGGTATTCGGACCGGTGAGTAGGTCGAGCACTATGGTGACTATCACGATCACAAGGCCGCAGGCAACCAACGCGCGTGCCCAGGCCGACCGATATGGTGGCGGCACCCGCGCTCCGGCCACAGGAACGTGGGACATTTGGCGCCTCCCCGACTATTCTCACACCGAGACCGTGCCTGCATCACCATCTCCCGGCGTCGGCTGATGAGCGCGTCGGGGGCCGGGCCGGTGGTGCGGGCCAGGCCCCCTTCGGGGTTACTTGATCACTTGACGGTGGCCTTGCTCTGCATGAGGTAAGCCAGACCCGAGGCCGGCTCTATCGTGGTGGAGTTCGTGCGCACCGTGGCGTTGCGTACGGTGAGACCGGTCTTGGCGCTGATGGTGACCGAGGTCAGGGTCAGCCTGGTGATCGGCTGCTCGGGGACGCCGATGATCTGGCCGGCCGCGTTGGCGCCGGTCGCGGTGATGCCGGAGATGGTGATGTCGTGGTAGTCCGGGGTGGTGCTGGTGACCGCCTGGGCGGCGTCGCCCTCCGCGGGGACAGCCGGGTAGTAGCCGACGATCTGGATGGGGGTCGTCACATTGGTCATCTTGAGGTTCTTGTAGGTGATGGCGTGGACGTCGCCGCCGCGGTCGCGTGCGGTCTTGATCCTGACTCCGGCGCTGGTGCCGTTGAGGATGTTGTCGTGGATGTTGATGTTGTAGATTCCGCCGGCGGTGAAGCTGCCGATGGACAGGCCATGGCCGTGCAGGATTGTGCAGTTGCTCAGCGAGATGTCGTGGGCGGGGCCGCCTGATGGCGAGGAGTCGATGGCGATGTCGTCGTCACCGTCGTCGATGGTGCTGTTGGTCACTGCGACTCCGGAGGACGACCAGACGTCGATTCCGTCGGTGTTGGGGGAGTCCGATGGCGACGAGATCGTGATCTTGTCGATGGCGGCGGTGGTGACCTTCTCCAGCACGATGTGCACGTTGGGGGCGTTCTTCATCGTGATGCCGGTGATCTTCACATGGGAGGCGTTGCTGATGTCGATCAGGGTGGGCCGGGCCGACAGTGGCTCGCCTGCGGCCTTCTCCGCCTTGATCACAGCCCACCACGGAGCACCCTGGCCGTCGATTGTGCCCGCGCCGGTGATGGTGAGGTTCTTCACGCCGGACGCGGACAGCAGCGGGGCAGGCCTCGATCTCGAGGTGGGATAGTCCGCGGTGTTCTGCGAAGCGAGCAGGGTCGCTCCGGAGTCCAGTTGGAAGGTGAGGTTGTCGGCCAGGGTCAGGGCGCCCGAGAGGTACTTGCCGCTGGTCAGCTCTACCGTGCCCTTGCCCGCGCAGGCGTTGATTGCCTTTTGCAGGGCCGCGGTGTCCTTCGTGGTGCCGTTGCCCTTCGCTCCGTAGGCGGAGGGCTTGCAGACTGTACCGGATGAGGTGCTCTTCGGCGTCGTGGTGGCTGTGGTGGTGGCTGTGGTGGTGGGATTCCAACCGTCCGAACCGGCCAGGTACTTCGCTGGGGTGTAGTTCGCCGCCTGGGAGTCGCTCAGCTGTGACCGGTTGGCGTTGACTGTTGCCCCGGGGCCGGTGTTCTTGTACTCGGTGAAGCGGGCGCCCTTCCAGGTGGCGCCGGACATGTCGCTCCAGGGCTGCTGGGTGTTGATGAACGACCCGAGGGTGGACTCGCGGTAGAGCACCTGAGCGTCCTGACGCCACGGGCGGCCGAGGCTGCCGGTGCCCGCGGTGTCGGAGCCGGTGATGTCCGACTTGTAGAAGAGGTAGCCGTAGGCGCGGTTCGCCGGTGTGCTGGCCGCGGTGATGCAACCGCCGCTGCCCAGTTGGTGGATCTCGTCATGGTCGAAGACCGCGATGCCGCCGCCGAAGATGAAGTCGACGGTGCC
>JAFAUH010000216.1 GCA_019243445.1 Streptomycetaceae bacterium
CCTGACCGAGGAGATCGACCGGCAGCTGGAGCCCTACCGCCAGCAGATAGAGCTGCTGTCCACCATCACCGGTGTGAGCACGACCTTGGCCGCGGTCATCCTCGCCGAGATCAGCACGGACATGAGCCGCTTCCGCACCGCCGGACACCTGGCGTCCTGGGCGGGGATGTGTCCGAGGCCATCATCGTGACACTCGCCACGCGGCAACAATGGGGTGGCGGAGCATACGCGGAGGGATGCAGCGGTGGCTTCGGAAGGAGCAGTTCTCCTTGCGGATGGCGTCGAGGAGTTCGGAGTTGATTATGCGAGGCACGTCTTAGGAGCGGCTGAACAGCGGTTCGCCTGGCACTTGTACGTCGGCGGGCAGCAGCGCAAGGTCGAGGCCGCGCACGAGACGGGCGCGCAGCGTCTCGTCAGTGGCGAGCGCGGTGGCCACGCGCCGGGCGACGGTGCCCAGTTCCTCGGTCGAGTCCATGACCAAAGCGATCGTGCCGTCCATCTCCTTGCCAGTGCTGGGCACCAAGTGGGCCCGGAGCACCATGGGCTCGACGGCGACCACGTCATGTACCGCGTCGGCGACCGCCGGATCGGTGAGGGGGTCGAGGCAGTCGCGTCCCGAGGCGAGCGCGTGCAGCGCAGGTCCGGCAAGTGCGTAGGTCACAGGACCGGCCATGTCGATCAGCAGTGTGTCGGCCCGTTCGTGCGCGGCGGCCTGCAGTGCTTGGTGCAGCGGTACGGCGACCGGGCGGGCATCAGTGCGCCAACGAGCCAGGGTGTCCACCGAAGTGAACGCGGGCAGTGCGCGGCGGCCGTCGGGGGCCTGGATGGTCGGCACCGCCATCTCGCTCGTCTTCTCCCGGCGCAGCCCGTCGGGCCCCGTCTCGGCCTCGCCGAGCACCGCGACCACGGGCACCAGTAGTCGCGCGTCGGGCAGCGCCGCGAGTACAGCGGCTTCCGTGTCATCCGCGCCGGAGGCCTCGGATGTGCTGGCGTATGCGGCGAGCGCCGCCGCAAGCCGAGGGTCTGCGGTGCCGTCGTCGTCGGCGAATCCCGGTTCCGGGATGTTCTTTCCAGCCACCGGATGAGGGTATCTGTCCGCAGGTGGCTCTACGGACCGCCGGTGCGGCGCAGGCGCAGACGCACAACCGCGGCAATCAGGATGAGCACCGCTCCGGCGATCGCGCACCCGGGTCCGATCCAGGCTCCAGTGCCGATGCCGATGCTGATGCCGATGCCCGGCGATTCCTGGGCGTGAGCGGCTTGCGATCCGGAGCCGAAGTACTGCTGTGTGTAGGAGGCGGGAACGGGCACCTCCGGCTGCGGCATCAGTTTCGCGGCGGCCTGCAGCGCGGCCACGGGGTCGATCATTCCACTGCCGACGTCGTCGTTGCGCCCGCCGGGCGGGCTGTCGGTGGCGGTCCGTTCGAGCACCTGCTTGACCTGGGCGGGGGCGAGGCGCGGATACGCGGAGCGGATGAGCGCGACGGTGCCCGAGACGTAGGCCGCGGCGGCGCTGGTGCCCCACCCTTCGTAGTATTGGCGGTCCGGGTCGACGATCACCACGTCGACACCGGGTGCGCCGACCGCCGCATACCAGCGGGAGGTCGAGAACGCCGCTCTCCTGCCGTAGCGGTCGACCGCGGCGACCGCGATCACGCCCGGATAGGCGGCCGGGTACGAGGCCGGGTCGCCCTGCTGACCGCTGTTCCCGGCGGAGGCGACGACCACGACGCCCTTGGCGAGCGCGTACTGGATGGCGTTGTCCTCGTCCGCGTCGGGGTGAGCGGACTTGCTGTCGTCGCCGAGCGAGAGGTTGATCACGTTCGCGCCGTGGTCGGCGGCCCAGCGGATGCCCTGCGCCAGTGCACCGCCGCGAGAGTCGCGGGCACGCTGTCGCTGCGGATCGGTGTCCTCGAGGATCACCCGTACGGGCAGGATCCTCGCCTCGGGTGCGATGCCCATCACACCCTCGCTGCCATCCGGGCCATGGCCGTGGCCTGCGATGATGCCTGCCATGGCAGTGCCGTGCCGGGCCCAGTCACCGTCGCCGGGCTTGGCACCGAAGCCGATCAGATCGGTGCCGGGCAGCACTTGGCCGGTCAGGTCGGGGTGGCTGCCGTCCACTCCAGTGTCGAGGACGGCGACGGTGACGCCCTGGCCCCTGGTGATCTGCCATACCTGCCGTGCGTCAAGGATCTGGAGCGGCCACTGCTGATCGCGGATCGAGTCCGCGTACGCCGCGGGGGCGCCGGGCAGCAGCACTGCGAGGACAGTGGCGAGAGCGAAGAGCAGAGTAGGGGCGGCAGTGCGCGCAGGGTGCCGCTTCATTGGACGGTTCCAGGAGCTGATGTGTGGAGCACGGTCCGGACAACGGCTGCGAGGCATTGCTCGACTGCTACGGCAAGGCCCCGCGCGTCGTAGCCGAGTCCGGCCTGGGCGGGCGCGCTCGTCGCACCCTGAACGGCGGCTGTGTCGGCGGGTTGCGGATCGGTGACGGCACGGCCGTCGGCGAAGCCACTCACCGTGTAGACGACCGCGGGCAGGCCGTCCAGGATGAGCACCTGCCAACTGGCGCGCTGGGGGAGGCCGAAGCCGGCCGAGTCGGTGCCGGGGAACGGGACTGGGCGAGGCATCAGCTTTGGGTTGTCGCCGAGGTGCTGGGCGCTCCACCTGGCGCTCAGCCGGGCCATGGCTGCCGGGTCGGCGCGGGTGATGAGCAGACCGACCGTGGTGACGTTGCTGGAGGTGGCGTCGGTGTAGGTGGCGCGCAGCAGCCGTCGGCAGCCGGCAGGCGCGAGCGCCTGCGCCAGCATGGGATCGAACGCTCCCTCGCAGTCGCTGTCCGGGGCGACGCCGATGCGGATCCAGGTGCGGTCCGCGCCGCCGGGACCCGCGCCCGGGCCCTTGAGCATGCGGGGGAAGAGGCTGTCGACGGGGGCGCTTTGCCACAGGTCGTGGGACTCGGCGTACCCGGCCGCGGTAGGACCGTCGGCCGGTTGGGCGACGGCGGGAGCGCCGCCGATCCAGCGCCCTATGCAGGCCCCGACGAGCAGACCGATTCCCACCACCAGGCATACCCCGGAGACGGCCCTGCCGCGGGCTCTGCGTTGGTGTGCCTCGGCTCTTGCTGCTCTCGCGGCTCTCGCGGCTCTGGGGGATATCGGATGTGTTACGGGTGTCTGTGGCCGGGGCGGGTAGTACGGGTAGTACGGCAGTGGGGCGGACGGATAGGCCGTCGGGTGATAAGCAGGCTGCGCAGGCACACGCGGAGTCGGCGGCTCCGGTGGTACCGGCTCCGACGGTATCGGCTCCGATGGTCTCGGTAGAAACGGGAGCGGCGCGGGAGGAGTTGCCACCGGGCGAGCGTGGGGGGGTGGTCCCTGGCGGCCGGGGAATCGTCGTCCGCCGCCGTCGACTCCGGTGCCCACCCGGTGCCCCCTCCTGCCCAGTGCCTATACGGCCGATACGCTTCACGTCATGGCCATCGTGCCCGTCCCCGACCGCGAGAACCAGGGTCGACGGTCACTTTACGGGGTGTGATTGTGCCCGTGTCCGGCGGTCCGTGCAGTGCTGGATCCTGTTCTTGCTAGTGCCGCCGGGTTACGAACAGTGCCATTACGGGACATCTCTCACGACTTGGCCTCCAGTGCCTCGAGCGGGGTGACGTAGGCGCCGGCGATGCCTCCGTCGACGAGGAACTCCGCGCCCGTGATGAACGAGGAGTCGTCGCTGGCGAGGAAGGCGACAGCAGCAGCGATCTCGGTGGCTTCGGCGAACCGCCCGAGCGGGATGTGGACGAGTCGGCGGGCCGCGCGCTGCGGGTCCTTGGCGAACAGCTCTTGCAGCATCGGGGTGTTGACCGGCCCGGGGCACAGCGCATTGACGCGGATGCCCTGGCGGGCGAACTGCACGCCCAGTTCGCGTGACATCGCCAGTACGCCGCCCTTGGAGGCGGTGTAAGAGATCTGCGAGGTGGCGGCGCCCATCACGGCGACGAAGCTCGCGGTGTTGATGATGGACCCTTTGCCCTGCCGCTGCATATAGGGCAGGGCCGCCTTGCAGCACAGGTAGACGGAGGTGAGGTTGACCTCCTGGACCCGCCGCCAGGCGTCGAGGCCGGTAGTGAGGATCGAGTCGTCGTCCGGAGGTGAGATCCCGGCGTTGTTGAAGGCGATGTCGACCGAGCCGTAGGCATCGTGGGTGGTTGCGAAGAGCGCCTCGACCTGGTGGGCGTCGGTGACATCGACGCATACGAATCGGCCTCCCACCTCGTCGGCGGCTGCCTTGCCCGTAGTCTCGTCAATGTCGGCGCACACCACGTTGGCGCCTTCGGAGGCGAGCCGGCGGGCGGTGGCGAGGCCAATGCCGCTGCCGACTCCTGTGACGACGGCGGTACGGCCAGGCAAGCGGCGGCAGATGACCTCGTGTGCCTGGTGCGGTGTCATGCGTGTGAGTCCTCCGCGCTGATGAACACATTCTTGATCTCGGTGAAAGAGGTCAGTGCGCCAGGCCCCAACTCACGGCCCAGGCCGGATTCACCGAAGCCGCCGAAAGGGGTCCAATAACGCATTGCATTATGGGAGTTGACGGAAAGATTGCCCGCGGTGACGGCTCGTGCGACGCGGATGGCACGGCCAATGTCGCGAGTCCACAGCGATCCGGCGAGACCGTAGCGGGTGGCGTTGGCAAGTCGCACGGCGTCCTCCTCGTCATCGAAGGGCAGGACGACGGCCACGGGGCCGAAGATCTCCTCGGTCACGACGGGCGCGTCCTCGGCCACCCCGGCGAGCACCGTCGCCGGGTACCAAAAGCCCTTGCCCTCGGGAGCGCTGCCGCGGATGGCGGCGGGCGCGTCCTCGGGCACGTAGGACCGTACGCGCTCGCGCTGCGCTGCCGAGATCAGCGGGCCCATGTACGTCGCGGGATCGGCCGGGTCGCCCACCGTGATGGCCTCGATGTGAGGTTCGAGCAGTTCGAGGAATTTGTCGTGGATACTGCGGTGGACGAGGATGCGGCTGCGAGCGCAGCAGTCCTGGCCGGTGTTGTCGAGGAACGACATGGGGGCTGCTTTTGCGGCTTTTTCGATGTCTGCGTCGGCGAAGACGATGTTGGGACTCTTGCCGCCGAGTTCCAGGGTGATCCGCTTCACTTGGGTCGCGCAGCCGGCCATGACCTGCTTGCCGACGGCGGTCGAGCCGGTAAAGACGATCTTGGCGATGTGCGGGTGGTCGACCAGCGCACCGCCGGTGACCGGTCCGGCGCCGGGCAGCACCTGCAGCAGCCCCTCCGGAATGCCTGCCTGCAGGGCGAGTTCGGCAAGGCGCAGCGCGGTGAGGGGGGTGGTCTCGGCAGGTTTGAGCAGGACCGCGTTGCCCGCGGCGAGCGCCGGCGCTGCGGCCCAGGCGGCAATCGGCATCGGGAAGTTCCACGGGACAATGACGCCGATGACACCTAACGGTTCATGGATGGTGACGTCGAGGCCGCCGGGGACGGGGATCTGATCGCCGTTCAGCCGCTCCGCTCCCCCGGCGGCGTAGTCGAACAGATCGCGTGCGTGACCCGTCTCCCAACGGGCGTTGACAATGGGGTGACCGGCTTCCCGTACCTCCAACCAGGCGAGTTCTTCGAGGTGTTCGTCGATGACGACGGCGAAACGGCGCAGCTGTCGCGCGCGGTCGGCGGCGGGCAGACGGGCCCAGTGCTCCTGTGCGCGCAACGCGCGGGCAACAGCGGCATCGACCTCGTGCGGCGCGGTGGCGGGTACAGTGGCGATCACCTCCTCGGTAGCGGGGTTGAGCACCTGGTGCTCGGCCGGGTGTTCCGTGCGGTATTGAGTGCAGTGCTCCGGCAAGAGGTGACCTCACATCCGCTCGAAGGAACGGTAGCGCTCCCAGTCGGTGATGGCGCTATCGTAGGCGTCCTGTTCAACTCGCGCCATGTTGGCGTAGTGGTCGACGACTTCGTCGCCGAAGGCGGCGCGCGCGAGTTCTCCGGCCTGCCAGAGTCCGGCCGCCTCGCGCAGCGTCGCCGGGACGTGCGCGGCGTCAGCGTGGTAGGCGTTCCCGGTGCACGGCGGGGGCAGTTCAAGCTTGTGCTCGATGCCGTACAGACCTGCGGCCACCATCGCAGCGACGGCGAGGTAGGGGTTCACGTCGCCGCCGGGTACGCGGTTCTCAAAGCGCAGCGAATGGCCGTGGCCGATGACGCGCAGGGCGCAGGTGCGGTTGTCGAGGCCCCAGGAAATCGCGGTGGGGGCGAAGGAACCGGGCCGATAGCGTTTGTAGGAGTTGATGTTGGGCGCGTACAAGAGGGTGAAGTCGCGCAGGGCGGCGAGTTGTCCGGCGAGGAAGTGGCGCATGGTCAGTGACATGCCCAGCTCACCGTGATCGTCGGCGAATACCGGATCGCCTGCATCGTCCCGGAGTGAGAGGTGGATGTGGCATGAATTGCCCTCGCGCTCGTCGTACTTGGCCATGAAGGTGAGTGCAGAGCCCTCCTGGGCGGCGATCTCCTTGGCACCGGTTTTGTAGATGGCGTGCTGGTCACAGGTGACGAGCGCTTCGTCGTAGCGGAAGGCGATTTCGTGCTGGCCGAGATTGCACTCGCCCTTGGCGGACTCCACGGTCATGCCGGCGGCGCCCATCTCGTTGCGGATGCGGCGCAGCAACGGCTCGACGCGGCCGGTGCCGAGCACCGAATAGTCGACGTTGTACTGGTTGGCAGGGTTGAGTCCGCGGTAGCCGCGTTTCCAGGCGTCCTCGTAGGTGTCGTTGAAGACCATGAACTCCAACTCGGTGCCGACCAGCGCCGTCCAGCCGCGTTCGGCGAGCCGGTCGAGCTGGCGGCGCAGTATCTGGCGCGGGGAGACGGTGACGGGGGTGCCGTCGTGCCAGGCGAGGTCGGCAAGGAGCAGGGCGGTGCCCTCGTTCCAGGGGGTCCGGCGCAAGGTGGCCTGGTCGGCGTGGAGGGCGAAGTCTCCGTAGCCGCGTTCCCAGGAGGACATTGCGTAGCCGTGGACGGTGTTCATGTCGGCGTCGATGGCGAGCAGGTAGTTGCACCCTTCGGTGCCGCCTTTGAGTACCTCGTCGAGGAAGAAGCGGGCGGCGAATCGCTTTCCCTGCAGGCGGCCCTGCATGTCGGTGAAGGCGAGGACGACGGTGTCGACGGCGCTCGTATCGACGAGCCGCCGTAGCTCGTCCACGGAAAGCGGGGGTGTGCGGTCTGCCACGGGGTGAGCCTCCTGTCGGGGACCTGTGATGCGCGAGCACTGCGCCGGTACGGCGGCGCTGCTGCGCGGCTTCCTGTCGTAAGAGTTCCGCGAAAGCTCTCCGGTGGAACCATTGAACGGTACGTATATCCCGACAGGTCCGACCGTCAGGCCGACCGTCAGCGAATCCGTTGGGAAAGGTTGAGAAAGGAAAGCATCTCTTGGACAGCCCGCCGCTGATCGGTATCACTACCTATCTCACCGAAGCCCGCTGGGGAGCGGGGTGGGCGATGCCCGCGTCGCTGCTTCCTGCTGCCTATCCCCGGCACATCCAGGCCGCCGGCGGTCTCGCCGTAATGTTGCCGCCGGACGGCCCCGGCACCGCGGCGGCCGTTGTCGAGCGGCTCGACGGCCTCGTCCTCGCAGGCGGCGAGGATCTCGACTCCGCGCTGTACGGGCAGGCACGGCACCCGCGTGCCGGCAATCCGGTGCCCGAGCGCGACCGGTGGGAGAGCGCCCTGCTCGCCGCCGCACTCGACCGCGACATTCCCGTTCTCGGGATCTGCCGCGGTATGCAGCTGATGAACGTCCACGCAGGTGGCACGCTCGTCCAGCACCTGCCGGAGCGGCTGGGTCACGACGGGCATAATCCGCAAGTGGGCGTCTTCACCCGCCACCGCGTGAAACCCGCCCCCGGTACCCTCACCGGTGATGTGCTGGGCGAAGTCACCGAGGTGGCCACCCACCACCACCAAGGCGTGGACCGGCTCGGCGACGGCCTGATCACGACCGCCCAGGCGGAGGACGGCACGATCGAGGCGGTCGAGTTCCCCGGGCGCCGTTTCGTCCTCGGCGTGCAGTGGCACCCCGAGATGGGCGACGATCTGCGCATCCTACGGGCGCTGGTGGCGGCCTCCCGCGCTACCGCCGTCGCACGAGGGAGCGGTAGGGCATCATCGTCTGCGTGAGCCGACGCCTGATGCTTTTGGACACCGCCAACCTCTACTTCCGCGCGTACTTCGGCGTACCGGATTCGGTGCGGGCCCCGGACGGCACACCGGTCAACGCGGTACGTGGGCTGCTCGACTTCATCGCCCGGCTGGTCGGCGATCACGCGCCGGACGACCTTGTGGCGTGCATGGACGCCGACTGGCGCCCGCAGTGGCGGGTCGAGCTGATCTCGTCCTACAAGGCACACCGCGTTGCGGAGGAGGTCGAGGAGGGCGCGGACATCGAGCAGGTGCCGGACACCCTCTCCCCCCAGGTCCCAGTGATCGAAGAGGTACTCGACGCCATCGGCATCGCGCGGGTCGGTGTGCCGGGGTACGAGGCGGACGACGTGATCGGCACCTTCACCACCCGCGTCTTCGGCCCAGTGGACATTGTCACCGGCGACCGCGACCTGTACCAGCTCGTGGACGACGCACGCGGGGTCCGGGTGCTCCACCCGCTCAAGGGCGTCGGCACGCTGCAGATCATCGACGAGGCGTGGTTGCGCGAGAAGTATGGTGTGGGCGGGAGCGGTTACGCGGATCTTGCACTGTTGCGCGGCGATCCCAGCGACGGACTGCCGGGCGTGCCCGGCATCGGCGAGAAGACCGCGGCCAAGCTGCTGGCCACCTACGGCAGCCTCGCCGGGATCATGGCGGCGGTGGACGACCCGGCCTCCCGGCTCTCCCCGGCGCAGCGCAAGCGTCTGGACGAGGCGCGGCTGTATGTGTCGGTAGCCCCCGAGGTCGTACGTGTCTGCCGTCAAGTGCCGCTCCCGGACGTCGCGGTGGCGCTGCCGCGCGAGCCGCGCGAGCCGGAGGCGCTGGAGGCGCTCTCCCGCCGCTGGGGTCTTGGCGGTTCGCTGCAGCGGCTTGTCGATGTCCTGCAGCGCCTGCCGCGCTGACCGCGGCCAGCGTCAGCTCTTTTCTCCGCCCCGTCGTGCCCCGGGGAAGACTTACGATCTGGGGAGCAAGAGGGAGCGGGCTCCCTCTTGCTCCCCAGATCGTTATGTCGCGGTCGTCCGTTCACCCCACGGAGGAGTACGCCACCACGCCCCGCAGCAGACCGTCGACCGCCTTGCGGGCGGTGCGGCGTACGGTGCTTTCCTGCGAGGCAGCCTCCGCTATCTGGCCGAGCACGTCGATCAGCTGCTTGGTCCAGCGGACGAAGTCACCGGCGGGCATGTCCGCTTCACGCAGCACAGTGTCCAGGCTGTGCCCCGAGGCCCACTGGTAGGCGGACCAGGCGAAGCCGAGATCTGGTTCGCGCTGGCCGACCCCTTCGGTCTGGTTGATTTTGTGCGTCTCCTCCAGGGCGTCGAGCCGACCCCATATGCGCACCATCTCCGCCAGCGCGTGCTTGGCGTTCCCGCCCGGGAGCTTTGGCGGCAGTGCGTCGTCGGCGGCCCGCGCTTCGTACACCAATGCCGAGGCGCAGGCGGCGAGTTCGGCTGCGCCAAGGCCCTCCCAGACGCCGTCGCGTAGGCATTCACTTGCCAACAGGTCAAGTTCGCCGTAGAGCCGGGACAACCGCCGCCCGTCCGCGGTGACCTTGTCGCCCTCCAGATAACCGAGCTCGGTGAGCAGGGCGTAGATTCGGTCAAAGGTGCGGGCGATGGTGTTGGTGCGGCCCGCTATGCGCCGCTCCAGCTGCTGGGTGTCGCGGCGCAGCCTGTAGTACCGCTCGGCCCAACGGGCGTGATCCTCGCGCTCGTCGCAGCCGTGGCAGGGATGAGCGCGGATGGCGGAGCGCAGTCGCGTGATCTCTGCGTCGTCCGCCGCGGTCGAGCGCTGTCTGCGGCGCCGCGCGGGCTCCAGATGCCCGGCCTTGGAACGCATCGCCGAGGCGAGATCACGGCGCGACTGCGGGCTGCGGGCGTTGAAGGACTTGGGGATCCGCATGCGGTCCAACGCCTCGACGGGCACGGGGAAATCGGCTTGCGTGAGCCGCTTGACCTGCCGCTCGGCGGTGAGTACGAGGGGGCGCGGCCCATCGTTGTACTCGGCCACCGGGTGGCGGTGGGGGTGGCGTCCCGGGCTGCGACCGGCCGCCGTCCCCGGGTCGAGGACGAGAGCGAGCCCGGCGTACTTGCCGGCGGGCACATGGATGATGTCCCCCGGCTTGAGTTTCTCCAGCGCCTCCGCGGCTGCGGCACGCCGCAATGCCGTTCCTTGGCGGGCGAGTTCGGTCTCCCGGTCCTTCAATTCCCTGCGCAGCCGCCCGTACTCAGCGAAATCACCGAGGTGGCAGGTCATGCCCTCCCGGTAGCCGGCGAGGCCTTCCTCGTTGCGCTGCACTTGGCGGGAGATGCCGACGACCGACTTGTCGGCCTGGAACTGGGCGAAGGAGGTCTCCAGCAGTTCGCGAGAGCGGTGCCGCCCGAACTGGCCGACCAGGTTGACCGCCATGTTGTAGGAGGGCTTGAAAGACGAGCGCAGCGGGTAGGTGCGGGTACCGGCGAGCCCGGCGAGGGCGACGGGATCGAAAGCGCGCTGCCACAGCACCACGGCGTGGCCCTCGACGTCGATGCCGCGGCGCCCTGCGCGTCCGGTCAGCTGAGTGTATTCACCGGGCGTGATGTCGGCGTGAGTCTCGCCGTTCCACTTGACGAGCTTTTCCAGGACGACGGAGCGGGCGGGCATGTTGATGCCGAGCGCCAGCGTCTCGGTGGCGAAGACTGCCTTGACCAGGCCGCGAACGAACAGTTCCTCGACCACCTCCTTGAAGGTGGGCAGCATGCCGGCATGGTGGGCGGCGATGCCCCGCTCCAGGCCCTCCAACCATTCGTAGTAGCCGAGGATGTTGAGGTCCTCCCTCGGGAGGGGAGCGGTGCGCTCCTCGACGAGGGAACGGACACGGGCGCGCGCGTCATCGTCGTTGAGTCGCAATCCGGCGTACAGACATTGCTGGACGGCGGCCTCGCATCCGGCGCGGCTGAAGATGAAGGTGATCGCCGGCAACAGGCCTTCGGAGTCGAGCCGTTCGATGACCTCGGGGCGGCTGGGGGTGAAAACCCTGGCGCGTTGGCGGCGCTCCCGCTCGCGATCGGCCTCATAGCCGCGGCTGCGCCGGTCGCGCGGGTTGTAGGGGCGGCTGTTCTCCAGCCGGACCAGGCGCATCAGATCGGGGTTGACCTCGATGCGGCCGTTGTCATTCGGTCGGCCGGGCGCTGCGCCGTCCCTCTCCTCGAACAGGTCGTACATCCGGCGGCCGGCCAGCACGTGCTGCCACAGCGGAACCGGCCGATGCTCGGCAACGATCACGGCGGTGTCGCCGCGGACGGTATCGAGCCAGTCCCCGAATTCCTCGGCGTTGGAAACGGTCGCGGAGAGCGAGACAAGGGTGACAGAGTCGGGGAGGTGGATGATGACCTCCTCCCATACGGCTCCGCGGAAGCGGTCGGAGAGGTAGTGCACCTCATCCATCACCACGTAGCCGAGGCCGGTGAGTGCCTGGGAGCCCGCGTAGAGCATGTTGCGGAGCACCTCTGTGGTCATGACCACGATGGGCGCATCGCCGTTGACGCTGTTGTCACCGGTGAGCAGGCCGACCCTCTCGGGCCCGTACCGCTTCACGAGATCGGCGTACTTCTGGTTCGACAGCGCCTTGATCGGGGTGGTGTAGAAGCACTTGCGTCCCTCGGCGAGGCCGAGATGAACGGCGAACTCCCCGACGACCGTCTTGCCCGAGCCCGTCGGGGCGGCGACGAGGACGCCCCTCCCCGCAGCCAGCGCCTCGCACGCCTGGACCTGGAACGGGTCGAGCGGGAAGCCGTACAGCTCGCGGAAGGAGCCGAGAGGCGTGGCCTGCTCGGCCGCGCGACGCCGGGCGGCAGCGTAGCGCTCGGCTGGTGAGATCTGATCCGTCATTGTGCCTACGAGCCTACCGGGCACCTCTGGCAGCCCGCTTGATCATTCGGCCACAGCAACCGGCGGCCTGCAGATCACGTCAGGTGGCGTCGTCGTAGCCACCGCTGTCACTGTCGGCCGTGCCGCTCGACCGCTCCCTGGTCTGCTTCGGCAGGGCAGGCGTGGAGACCCGCTCGACCTCCGGCAGCGCCTCGGGCGTCAGGTCGAGGTCGGAGGCCTCATCGGGGCTGAGACCGTCGTCGGCACGGCGTGCCGTGTGCTTGTCATGGAGCAGGGAAATGCCGACGGCGATGAAGTACAGCCCGCAGATCGGGGCGGCCAGCGTCAGCATCGACAGCGGATCGGGGCTGGGTACGGCGATGGCCGAGAAAACGACGATACCCATGACGCTCCAGCGCCACCAGCTGAGCATCCGTTTGCCGCTCACCACACCGCCATAGTTGAGCAGTACCAGCAGCAAAGGCAGCTCGAAGGAGAAGCCGAAGACAAGCACCATGCGCACGAGCAGATCGAGGTAGCCGGAAAGATCTACCAGGTTGCTGACGTGGGACGGGGTGAGGCTGAGCAGCGCGGCCGCCGCCGTCGGGATGATTGAGTACGCGAACCAGGCACCCGCGGCGAAGAGCGGGACACCGGCGCCAACGAAGCTCAGTGCGTACTTCTTCTCGTGTTTGTGCAGACCTGGGGCGATGAAGGCCCATAGTTGGTAGAGCCAGACCGGGGAGGCGATCACGACGCCCGCCGTCAGGCCGACTTTCAGCGCGATCGAGAATGGCCCGATCAGGCCCGAGACGGTGAGATTCGCACAGTGTTCACCGTGCTTGGCGACCTCGCCGAAACCCTTGACGCAGCCGACCGACTTCAGGAGCGGGCGGGTGAGGAAATCCGCCAGCTGGTTGTGGTAGATGATCGCGAAAGTACAGACGACACCGATCGCGAGCAGCGCCTTGATCAGGCGGTTGCGCAGTTCACGGAGGTGGTCCGCGAGCGGCATCCGCCCCTCGGGGTCCTTCTGCTTGCGGGCGGAGTTGAGCAACCCACGTCCTTGTCTCATGCGGCTTTGTTTCGTGCGGCAGCCGTCGTCTTCGGCTTGGGGGAGTTTCATAAGGGGATATTTTTGGTAAGCCTACCCCCAGGGGTGACGGGGATTCGAGGCCGCTGTCATCGGCGGGCGATCTCTCCGGCCCGTGCGGCCAGCGGCTCCGCGCTGCGCCGGCACTCCTCAGCAGCCGAGGCGATCCGCCGCGAGTCATCACCCACCTGGCGCGCCAAGCGTTCCGCCGCCACGTATACCCGGATACCGAGGATACCGAGCACGGCGATGCCGCAGAACGCGAGGGCGGTGCAGACGTAGAGCCAGAGCATGGCGTGAGCCTAACGGCTCACCGGCGGCGGTGTCCCCTCACCCGACGTGCAACCGCATGGTGCGCACGCCGCCGCCGGTGAGCAGCTCGACGATGCGCTCCCCGGCCGGTTTGCGGACGGAGGATCCGCAGTCGGGGCAGGTGAAGTAGTAAAACGTGGTCCTGGCGGTGCGGCCGATCGCCAGTCCCAGGGCGGCTGCCGCCAGCTCGAACCGTCCGCGGCAGTCGGGGCACGCAGCCTTGAAAACCACCTGCGGCATCGCCTGCACCGTCAGTCCTCCCCTTTGTCATGGGCCGCTTCGTCATAAGCCGCGAGTGCATGTGCTGCCGCCTGGCGAGCGCTGTCCGCCAGGGCACGCGGCGACACGATCCGGCCGTCACGGCCGAGCCGCAGCGCGAGACGGCGCAGCGAGCCCGGGTCAGGGGTGCGCAAGGTGATGCGCAGGCTGCCGTCGGGCTGCTCCTCCGCACTGTCATGCGGGTAGTATTCGGCGACCCAGCGGCCGCCGGGGCCCACCTCGATGACTACTTCAGGGTCGTCACCGGCCGGCTGGACGAGGCCGGCTGACAGGTCACGCGGCTCGAGCGGCGGCGGATCGGATGCTTCGTCGAGCAGTTTGATCTCGGCGACCCGGTCGAGGCGGAATATCCGCCGGTCCTCGGAAAGGCGGCACCACGCCTCGAAGTAGGTGTGGCCCACCGCGAACAGCCGGATGGGGTCGACTTCGCGCTCGGTGAGCTCGTCACGCGAGGGGGAGTAGTAGCGAATCCACAACCGACGCCGTTCGACGATGGCCCGGTCGACATCGGCGAAGACGCTGCCCTCGGACTCGAAGGTGACTGAGAGGCGTGCGCTGGCCCTGGCCGCCTCGCCCGCCGCCGCCTCCAGCTTGGCGCAGGCACGCAGCAACGCCTGCCGGTCACTGTCACGCAGTCCTGGCAAAGTGGCGACGGCCCGGGCGGCGACGAGCAGCGCGGTCGCCTCATCTGCGGCGAGGCGCAGCGGTTGGGCGACGTCTGCGGTTCCTCCCGCATTGTGCCACCAGATGCGCTCGCCGTCGGTGTCGATGTCGAGGAGGTCACCGCCGCGAAAGCTCGTGCCGCACATGGGCAGCACATTGAGGTCGCCGATGAGCTCGGCTTCGCTCACCCCGAAGGCGCGTGCGACGTCGCTGACACGGGCCCCAGGGCGTTCACGCAGATACGTCACCAGTGACAGCATCCGGCGAGTCTGGTCGATGGCGTTGGACATGCCCGTTTCTCCCTTCCCTGTCAGCCTTTGGCCACGGCACGCAGCCGGTCGACAACTTCGGCGCGCAACTCGGCGGGCTCCATCACCATCACATCGGGGCCGAACTCCACCAGCCAGGCATCGAGTCCGTGCCCATACGGGATCTCAAGATCGTCCCACTCGGCATCGACCGGAACGGTGTCGACCGCCCTGGCGCGCAACGGGTAACCGGCGCCGCGCCGCAGCCGGATCCGGGCGGTCGCGGTCGCGCCCTCCCCGGCCCAGCGCTCCACCGTCTGCCGCACGTCCACGTGGTCGGGCACCTCGGCGGTGTAGGAGCCGCTGCGGGAGCGGATCTTGCCGGTGATCCGGCTCAGCCGGAAGACCCGGCCGGCCTCCCGATCCCGGTCCCATCCGGCGAGGTACCAGTGGCCACGCCAGCATTCAAGCGACCATGGCTCGACATGGCGGGACTCGGGACGGATCGCATTGGCTTTGTGGTAGTCGAAGGAGACGGGCCTGCGGTCGCGGGCGGCAAGCATCAGCGGTTCGAAGGCCGGCTCGTGTGTCGGAATGCGCGGCTCGATCACTCCCCCTACTTCGTGGGGGGATCCCCGGTGGCTCTCGGCCGGATCTGCGGTGGTGTTGTCGAACGGGACGCCTGCGGCCCGGAGTTTTTGCAGCGCACCACTGGCGGCACCGGCGAGGCGGGCCTGCTGCCACACCTTGGCCGCAAGGCTCAGGGCGGCAGCCTCCTCGGCATCGAGAGTGATCTCGGGCAGGCGGTTGCGGTCACGGCGGGCAACGTAGCCGGGGTCGCCGTCCACAGCGTCGACCGTCTCGATGACGAGTCCGAGCTCGCGCAAGTCGTCCTTGTCTCGCTCGAACATCCGGTTGAAGGCGTCCTGCGAGCTCACCTCCCGGTACGCCTCGATGGAGGCGCGCAGCTCGCGTTTGGTGAGCGGGCGGCGGGTGTTCATCAGGCACAGTGCCAGATTCATCAGGCGTTCGGCCTTGGCGATCGCCATCGACGCACCCTCGTCCTTCCCCTGTCTTTGAGAGCCTCCGGCGGTGGGGCCCGCAGGGGTTCCCCTGCCCGAAGGGCCAAGGGAACCACGGACCTCGCTGCCGGAGGCTCCTGCTTTCGATCGAGACCGTACCGCTGACAGGACGATGTGCAAAAGCCGGTGACCCTTGCCAACGTGCAAGGGTCACCGGCCACAACCGATCAGGGCAGAACCCTACGCCGAACGATCAGATCGATCAGACGGAGACCAGGTCGCAGACGAAGATCAGGGTCTCGCCCGGCTTGATCACTTCGCCGGCGCCGCGGTCACCGTAGGCGAGGTGCGGCGGAATGGTCAGCTGACGGCGCCCGCCGACCTTCATACCCTGGACGCCCTTGTCCCAGCCGGAGATGACCTGGCCGACGCCCAGCTGGAACTGAAGCGGCTTGCCGCGGTTCCAGCTGGCGTCGAACTCCTCGCCGGTGCTGAAGGAGACACCCACGTAGTGCACGGAGACGGTGTCCCCGGCCTTCGCTTCGGGTCCGTCGCCCTCCCAGATGTCCTTGATCTCCAGGTCGGCCGGCGGCTCGCCGCCCGGGAAGTCGATCTCGGGCTTGTCGATGTTCACGAAACAGCTCCCTCGTGCGTCATGTGCAACGTGAACAGTCTTACAGAGTCCCGAGGATGTCGACCGAGAAGACCAGCGTGGCGTTGGGCGGGATAATCGGAGGGTAGCCCTGGGACTTGTAGCCCAGGCTCGGCGGGACCACGATCAGCACCCGGCTGCCCACCTTCTTGCCAGTCAGGCCGTCGGCCCAGCCCTTGACGACCTGGTGCAACGCAAACGAGGCGGGCTGGCCGCGGTCGTAGCTGCTGTCGAACGGCTTGCCGCCTTCCCACAGCACGCCCTTGTACTGCACGATGACCGTGTCCGAGCTTTTCACCGCCGGGCCGGTGCCCTCAATGACGTAGTTCGCCACCAGGTTCTTCGGCGCCGGTGTCTTGGGTACATCGATGCTCGGAGCCTTGTCGTCGGTATTGGTGCCGACCTTGGGCAGACTTGCGTCGTTCTGCGGCTGCACCGCGCCCTTGGCAGCGCCCGCCGCTCCACTGTTGAGGATGTCCACGACGAAGACCAAAGTCGAATTGGCCGGGATCGTCGGCGGTTGCCCTTGCGCGCCATAGGCGAGGTCCGGCGGGATCGACATCTCGATCCGGCTGCCCGCCTTCTGCCCCAAGAGCCCCTGATCCCAGCCCTTGATGACTTCTCCCGCGCCGACCTTGACGGGGAATGGCTGGCCTCTGTCAAAGCTGTTGTCGAACGGCTGGTCGGAGTTCCACAACTGGCCCAAATAGTTGACCAGGACGAAGTCGCCCTTCTTCACCGCCGGGCCGTTACCCTGAGTCAAAGTCTTGACGACGAGATTGCCGGGTGGATCGCCCGAACCCTTGTCCACAGTTGGTTTCTCACCGAACTTGGCCCCAGCGGTGACCGCGGGAAGCGTCGTGCCGCCGCCGCACGCTGCGGTCAGCAGCAGCAACAACGGAACGACGAGGGCAGTAACAACACGACGCAACTTTGCCTCAGCTCATCGGTAGTCTTGCGGTGCGAACGCGGCCACTCTACGGCGTAGACGGGGCCCCGCACGAGGAACGTACGGGGCCCGCGTCACGCTGCTGACGCTTGCGATACTCACCTGCCGACGATTGCCCACCGCTCACATACCGGCGATGAGCTTTTCCACCCGGTCGTCAACGGAGCGGAACGGGTCCTTGCAGAGCACCGTTCGCTGTGCCTGGTCATTGAGCTTCAAGTGCACCCAGTCGACGGTGAAGTCACGCCGCTGCTCCTGCGCCCGACGGATGAAATCACCGCGCAACCGCGCCCGGGTGGTCTGCGGCGGCACCGACTTCGCCTCGAAGATCCTCAGATCGTTGCAGACTCGCTTGGCCTGGCCACGCCGTTCCAGCAGGTAGTACAACCCACGGCGGCGGTGGACGTCGTGGTAGGCGAGGTCTATCTGCGCAATCCTCGGATGCGACATGGTGATGTTGTTCCGGCTGCGGTACTTCTCAATGAGCTGGTATTTCATCACCCAGTCGATCTCCTTGTCGATCAGGTCGAGATCGCCGGAGCCGATCGCCTCCAAGGAGCGTCCCCACAGATCGAGGACCTGGTCGGTGATGCCGGTGCGGATACCGCGGCGCTCGCAGAAGTCGACAGCCTTGGAGTAATACTCCTCCTGGATGTCCAGGGCGGAGGCCTCCCGGCCACTGGCGAGCCGGACCTTCCTGCGGCCGGTGATGTCATGACTGACCTCGCGGATCGCCCGGATCGGGTTCTCCAGCGTCAGATCGCGCATCACCGTACCGGCCTCGATCATGCGTAGCACCAGGTCGGTGGCGCCGACCTTGAGCAGCATGGTCGTCTCGGACATGTTGGAGTCACCGACGATGACGTGCAGCCGACGGTAGCGCTCCGCATCCGCGTGCGGCTCGTCGCGCGTGTTGATGATGGGCCGGGAGCGAGTAGTCGCAGAACTGACTCCCTCCCAGATGTGCTCGGCCCGCTGACTGACGCAGTACACCGCACCGCGCGGGGTCTGCAACACCTTGCCCGCCCCGCAGAGCAGTTGGCGAGTGACGAGGAATGGAATGAGGATGTCCGCGAGACGCGAGAACTCGCCATGCCGGGCCACGAGATAATTCTCATGGCACCCATAGGAGTTACCCGCCGAATCAGTGTTGTTCTTGAACAAATAGACGTCGCCTGCGATCCCCTCCTCGTGCAGCCTGCGCTCGGCGTCAACGAGCAGGCCTTCCAGAATGCGTTCGCCCGCCTTGTCGTGGGTGACCAGTTCAGTCACGTTGTCGCACTCGGGAGTGGCGTACTCCGGGTGCGAACCCACGTCCAAGTAAAGGCGGGCGCCGTTCTTGAGGAAGACATTGCTGCTGCGACCCCATGACACGACACGGCGGAAGAGGTACCGCGCCACCTCGTCCGGCGACAGACGTCGCTGCCCCCGGAACGTGCACGTGACGCCGTACTCATTCTCCAGTCCGAAAATGCGGCGGTCCATGACTGAACATTACGCCTGATGTCTGTCGCTGAAACCGGGTTCGACCGTCCCGATCCGATCAGTTTTCAGGCGACACCGCCGATTAGAGCACCCGCACCGAGCACGGAGAGCAGGCAACAGAGGCCCGCCTGCCGACACCGCACCCGGCGCCCCAGGTCACACCGGCAGCACTGCGCGACGCCCCAAACCGCCTCCATAAGCGGCCGACCCGACAATCACCCGATCGAGCTAGTACACACGCCCGTCCTCGTGTCCTCGTGCTTCTTCCCGGCTGCTCCCTCCCTGCAGTCCCGAGGGTTACTCCTCTTCCGAGTCTCCGTCGTCTGCCGGGGCGGCTTCGCCTTCGGACTCCAGGAGGCGGGTGAGCTGGCGACCGAGAACGCGGCGGAACTTGCGCTGCTGCGGGCGGGTGCGGTCGAGCACAGCGACCTCCAACTGCTCCGCGGTGAGCTGCCGACTACCGCCATTGCCGTCCCGGGCCAAGGACGCCATGGCGAGCTTGAGCGCCTCGCCGAGCGACATGCCGTCGCGGTGCTGCTGGTCGAGATAGCTGCCGATCTGATCGGAATTCCCCCCGACCGCGACCGCACCGTGCTCGTCGACGATCGAGCCGTCGTGCGGCAAGCGATAGATCTGGTCGTCCTCAGGCCTTTCGCCGACCTCGGCGACAATCAGCTCAACTTCATACGGCTTCTCCCCCACGCTGGAGAAGATCGTACCGAGGGTTTGGGCATAGACGTTGGCGAGCCCGCGAGCCGTGACGTCGTCCCGGTCGTAGGTGTAGCCGCGTAGGTCGGCGTAGCGGACCCCGCCGATCCGCAGGTTCTCGAACTCGTTGTACTTGCCGACCGCGGCGAATGCGATGCGGTCATAGATCTCGCTGACCTTGTGCAGGGCACGGGACGGGTTCTCGGCAACGAACACGATACCGTCGGTGTACTGCAGTACGACGACGCTGCGACCGCGTGCGATGCCCTTGCGGGCATACTCGGCGCGATCCGCCATGGCCTGCTGGGGTGAGACGTAGAACGGCGTCGACACCGGTTATCCGTCCCTTTCTGTTGGTTGTCCTGCCCTGCTGAAGGCTGCTGAAGACTTGCCCTGTTAAAGGATTGCGGCCCGCGGACCATCCGGCTGCTCCAGGCGGCGCTCGTGGACCGCATGGGCGATCTCGGAGGACTCCGCCTCCGTGAGCCTGCGGAAGCCCTCGTCCGTGATCACGGTGACGATCGGGAAGATCCGACGGGCCAAGTCCGGGCCGCCGGTCGCTGAATCGTCATCGGCGGCGTCGTACAGCGCCTGGACGACCAGCGTGGTGGCCTGCTGTGCCGTCAGGTCGTCGCGGTAGAGCTTCTTCAGAGCGCCACGAGCAAAGACCGAGCCCGAGCCGGTGGCGGCGAAGCCCTGCTCCTCGGAACGGCCACCGGTGACGTCGTAGCTGAAGATACGGCCCTTGTCGCGGTCGAGGTCGTATCCGGCGAAAAGCGGGACGACAGCGAGGCCCTGCAGCGCCATACCGAGGTTGCTGCGGATCATCGTGGACAACCGGTTGGCCTTGCCTTCGAGCGAGAGTACGTCCCCCTCGATCTTCTCGTAGTGTTCCAGCTCGAGTTGAAAGAGCTTGACCATCTCGACGGCGAGGCCTGCGGTACCGGCGATACCGACCGCCGAGTACTCGTCGGCCGGGAAAACCTTCTCGATGTCGCGCTGCGCGATGACGTTGCCCATCGTCGCCCGGCGGTCACCGGCGAGTACAACGCCACCGGGGAAGGTGGCGGCGACGATCGTCGTCCCGTGCGGGATCTGCACGGCCCCCTGCACCGGCGGCAGGGTCCTGTTCCCCGGGAGCAGGTCGGGGGCGTGATGCCCCAGGAAGTCCACGAACGAGGAGGATCCCGGCGTTAGGAAGGCAGCCGGTAGACGCCCGGTGCTACGAGTGTTGGCTTCCACACGTTTCCTTCCACGTAGGCTGTGGCCCGACGGAGCGTGTCGGGGTCATCCCTCAGCTTTCCAATTTTCCCATTGCAAAATTGCAGTTGAAGCACAGTACGCCACGGACCCTACCGGTCTCATGGCAATGGTCCACATGCTGAGCCGGAGCAGACAAGCAGATCGGGCAGACACCCCTCTGCGACGCGATCAGCTCGTCGCGCCCGGCCTCGGTCATGCCGCACTTGCGTTTCAGACGGCCAGCTTGTCCCTCCACGACACGGCACGTCTTGCAGCGCGTTGACAGCCCGTCCGACGTACTGCTGTTGCGGTCCCACTCACTGTGCGACTTGATCTCTTGACAACGCCGGCAGAACTTGTGCCCGACTGGCGTCATGACCTTCGAGCGGACATTCCTGCCCCTGGCCAACTGCCGCTGCTGGTGGTACTCGGCCGAGCGCTTTCGACAATAGGTTTGCAGACCCTCACGCATGGATCTGTTGCTCGCGAAGGCCTGCCGCGGTTTGTACTCCGCGCACCCCGAACAACGCTTACCAGTCAGCTCTTCGGGCATTCACCCAACCCCTACCTCACGCCTTCGATTCAAAGGAAAAATCCTTTATTGGCCTCCTTTCTGGACGAACGATTTCACGAAGTCCTCCGCGTTCTCCTCGAGGACGTCGTCGATCTCGTCCAGGACGGAGTCCACATCGTCCGAGAGCTTCTCGTGGCGTTCCTTGAGGTCCTCGGAAGCCTGTGCCTCCGGGGCGGTCTCCTCGATCTCCTCGGTGGTGTGCGTCTGCCGCTGCTGTCCGCCGGTGTCCTTGGTGGCCATGTCCCTCACCCCACTCGGTTGCCGTGTCGCCTTGCGCTGAAGGTCCCTACAAGATTCAGACCCTATACGCCGGGTCTGACATCTGGCCTGTTCTCCCTCAACGTAGGGGCGCTACTTCGATGATTCCCGTTTCAGAACTGTTTCAGCCTCCGGACAGCACCCTGACAAGATCCTCGGCCGTGCGACAGCGGTCGAGCAGCTCCTTGACGTGGTTGCGGGTGCCCCGCAACGGTTCCAGCGTGGGAACGCGCTGCAGCGAGTCACGGCCGGGGAGGTCGAAGATCACCGAATCCCATGAGGCGGCGGCCACGTCGTCGGCATATTGCTCCAGGCAGCGACCTCGGAAGTACGCCCTGGTGTCCTCTGGCGGCTTGACACAGGCCCGGGAGACGTCTTCCTCATCCAGCAGGCGCTTCATGCGGCCACGTGTCACCAGGCGGTTGTACAGGCCCTTGTCGGGCCGTACGTCGGCGTACTGCAAGTCGACGAGGTGGAGGCGGGCCGCGTCCCAGTCGATGCCGTCGCGCCTGCGATAGCCCTCCAGCAGCTCCCGCTTGGCGATCCAGTCCAGCTCACCCGCGAGGCTCATCGGATTGGACTCAAGGCGCCCCAGCACGTCCTCCCAGCGGGTGAGTACGTCCTTGGTCTGCTCGTCGGCATCCGTGCCGTAGCGGTCCTCGACATACTTGCTGGACAGCTCGAAGTACTCCATCTGCAGCTGGACGGCAGTCAGAGTGCGACCATTACGCAGCGTGACAAGCTGTTGCAGCGTGGGGTCGTGCGAGATCTGGTGCAGAGTGCGGACCGGCTGGTCGACTGCCAGGTCAACGGCGATGAAGCCGTCCTCGATCATGGACAACACGAGTGATGTGGTGCCCAGCTTGAGGTAAGTGGAGATCTCGGAGAGGTTGGCGTCGCCGATGATCACATGCAGTCGGCGGTACTTCTCCGCGTCGGCGTGCGGCTCATCGCGGGTGTTGATGATCGGCCGCTTCAGCGTCGTCTCCAAGCCGACCTCTACTTCGAAGTAGTCGGCGCGCTGGCTGATCTGGAAACCGTGCTCGCTGCCGTCCTGGCCGACCCCGACCCGGCCGGCACCGGTGACCACCTGCCGGGAGATGAAGAACGGGGTGAGGTGGCGGACGATGTCCGAGAACGCCGTCTCCCGCTTCATCAGGTAGTTCTCGTGGGTGCCGTAGGAAGCTCCTTTGTTGTCGGTGTTGTTCTTGTACAGGTGGATGGGCTGTGCGCCTGGCAGCTGGGCGGCGCGTTCGGCGGCCTCCGCCATGATCCGTTCCCCCGCCTTGTCCCACAGCACCGCGTCTCGCGGGTTGGTCACCTCAGGGGCGCTGTACTCCGGATGGGCGTGGTCCACGTAGAGCCGGGCGCCATTGGTGAGAATCACATTGGCCAGACCGATGTCCTCATCGGTGAGCTGGCTGGCGTCCGCCGTCTCACGGGCGAGATCGAAGCCACGGGCGTCCCGCAGCGGGTTCTCCTCCTCGAAGTCCCAGCGGGCGCGGCGCGCCCGGTGCATCGCCGCCGCATAGGCGTTGACCACCTGGGACGAGGTGAGCATGGCATTGGCGTTCGGGTGGCCGGGGACGGAGATCCCGTACTCCGTCTCGACCCCCATCACGCGCCGTACGGTCATGCGGCCCTCCTTGCCCGGCTCGGCCCCGCGCTGGGGTCGGCGCTCCAGTGCCAGTGCACTTCCGGTCCGGGTGCAACACTCCGAAGCGGGGTCGCCGCACTGGGTGGGGCGATACCGACGAGCCTAGAACGTGAGCGCGGCGGCGGGGAGATCATTACAGTCATTCCTCGGCTTCGGCCGGGACCCGGCGAAAAGCGTCCGGCTGCGGATACCGGCGCCCGGTACCCGCAGCCGGATTGCGTCCTACAGGTACTGCCCCGTGTTGGCCACGGTATCGATCGAACGGCCGGTGTCGGCGCCTTGTTTTCCAGTGACGAGAGTGCGGATGAAGACGATTCGTTCGCCCTTCTTTCCGGAGATCCGGGCCCAGTCGTCCGGGTTGGTGGTGTTGGGCAGGTCCTCGTTCTCTTTGAACTCGTCCACGCAGGCGGCGAGCAGGTGGGAGACACGAAGGCCCTTCTGGTCGTGGTCGAGGAAGTCCTTGATGGCCATCTTCTTCGCCCGGTCCACGATGTTCTGGATCATGGCGCCCGAATTGAAGTCCTTGAAGTACAGGACTTCCTTGTCTCCGTTGGCGTACGTGACCTCCAAGAAGCGGTTCTCCTCGGATTCCGCGTACATCCGCTCGACAACGGACTGGATCATCCCACCGACCGTGGCCTCGGGGGATCCGCCATGCTCCTGCAGGTCGTCGGTGTGCAGCGGCAGGGCGGGGACCAGGTACTTGGAGAAGATGTCCTTGGCGGCCTCCGCGTCCGGACGCTCGATCTTGATTTTCACATCGAGGCGGCCGGGGCGCAGGATCGCCGGGTCGATCATGTCCTCGCGGTTGGAGGCGCCGATGACAATGACATTCTCCAGGCCCTCCACACCGTCGATCTCGGCGAGCAGCTGCGGGACGATGGTGTTCTCCACATCCGAGCTGACACCGGAGCCACGGGTACGGAAGAGCGATTCCATCTCGTCGAAGAAGACGATGACGGGTGTGCCCTCGCTCGCCTTCTCGCGGGCCCGCTGGAAGACCAGACGGATGTGGCGCTCGGTCTCGCCGACATACTTGTTGAGCAGCTCGGGGCCCTTGATGTTGAGGAAGTAGCTCTTGCCCGCGGGTTGGCCGGTGACCTCGGCGACCTTCTTGGCAAGGGAGTTGGCCACCGCCTTGGCAATGAGCGTCTTGCCGCAGCCGGGCGGACCGTACAGCAACACGCCCTTCGGAGGCCGCAGTTGGTGCTCGCGGAACAGGTCCGGGTAGAGGTAAGGGAGTTCGACCGCGTCACGGATGAGCTCGATCTGGTTGCCAAGCCCGCCGATCTTGTCGTAGTCGATGTCGGGAACCTCTTCGAGGACGAGTTCCTCGACCTCGCTCTTGGGCACGACCTCGTAGACATAGCCGGACCTGGGTTCGAGCAGCAGGGCGTCGCCGGCGCGCAGGGTGACGTCCAGCAGCGGGTCGGCGAGCCGCACGACCCGTTCCTCGTCGGTGTGCCCTATCACCAGAGCCCGGATGCCATCCTCAAGGACTTCCTTGAGGGTGACGATGTCGCCGATGCTCTCGTACTCCATGGCCTGGACCACATTGAGCGCCTCGTTGAGCATCAGCTCCTGACCGCGCCGGAGTTCGTCCAACTCGACGGTGGGACTGACGTTCACCCGCAGCTTGCGGCCTCCGGTGAAGATGTCAGCCGTACTGTCCTCGTTGGCTTGCAGGAAGACACCGAACCCGGCAGGCGGCTGAGCCAGCCGGTCGACCTCCTCCTTGAGGGCTACGATCTGGTCCCGTGCCTCGCGGAGTGTGCTGGCGAGTCGTTCGTTCTGGGCGGACACGCCGGCCAGATTGGTCTGCAGCTCGACGATCCGCTCCTCGAGAATCCTCGTGTGACGCGGAGAGTCGGCGAGCTTGCGTCGCAGGACGGCGATCTCCTGCTCAAGAAAGGCCACCTGGCTCGCGGGGTCCTCCGAACCCCGTGCGGGCCGGTTGCCACGGTTCATGTCGTCGTCGTGGGCTGCCACGGTCCTCACCTCCTCCAAGGGGAGCTGGACGCTTTCAGACCCTACCTGGGCCAGTGCGGGTTGAAACCCCTAGATCACAAACCCGGTCAGGGTGTGTCCGATCTTCACCCTTGCGCACGTCCCCACGCTAGGGGAATACCCATCCAACGACATCGGAAAGCGACCGGTTGTATGGTCGGTGCGGTCAATACCCGTCAGGGGCGGTCTCTTCCCGCGAGAGGCGAACGACGAACGGCAGGCGAGGTGTCCGTGAGCGAGGCAGCCGGCGAAGCACTTGAAGTCTGGATCGACCAAGACCTGTGCACCGGTGACGGCATCTGCGCACAGTACGCCCCCGAGGTCTTTGAGCTGGACATTGACGGGCTCGCCTACGTCAAGGGCGATGACCAGGAGTTGCGAACTGAGGCGGGCGCGACGGTCCCGGTGCCGCTGCCGCTGATCAGCGACGTGGCGGACTCGGCCAAGGAGTGTCCGGGCGAGTGCATCCATGTGCGCCGGATGTCCGACGGGGCCGAGGTGTTCGGTCCAGGCGCTGAGTGATTTTTCACACACTCCCTGTACCGGGGTCGGGAATCGCAAGAAAACGGCCATCACTCCAATGCCAGGTGAAACCGCGCGACAGATCGGGGCAGCAACGCGGCGCGGAATCCGAGGAGTAGCCGAACAGCGTCGCCGCCACTGTGCGGCCGTTTATCTCGAGCCCTCGCACACTCAGTCCCTTGCTCGGCTCAAGCAGGGTTCCGGTGATGCGCGGCCTCGACGAGGCGGTGGCGCCGGGCGATAGGACGTACATCCCGCTCGGCGGGGTGCCGGTCGGCGAGTCGCAGCGGACGACCGCCACGGTGTCGAGGCGGCCGTCCCCGTCGAGATCGGCCGAGAGCTGACTGACCACGTCCACGGGAACGCCGGCGCACTGCAGGGGAAAGTGGGCAGCGCGGGGGTCGGGCGCACCAGGTGTCACGCTGCTGGAGGATTCCATGACAGGGGCCGTACCGGAGGGGTCGGTGTGCGGGGCGAGGGTGCCGAGCCCGAGGGCAGCGGCGAGTGCTGCGGCAGTCGCGAGCCAGCGTGCGGCCCGGCTTCGGGCGCTCAACTGCTGGTCGACTTGTTGGACACGTTCTGTCAACGACTGATTCCCGTGAGTGATATAGTAGGACGGTCGGTTACAGCGGAGTGCCTATAGTGACATCAGCCGACTCCGTCGGCGGGGATGAAGTGTGACTCGCGCACGACCAGAGGATCGTACCGAGAGAGGCTGTGACATCAGCCACTGCCGCGGCGGACGTCAGGGCACCTGCAGCCGAGGATCGTGGGAAGGCGACAAACCCCGCTGAGGACTTCGCGCAGCCAACGGACTGCAACGACGGTGACATCAGCCGCTGCTGCGGCGGGCAAAGGCGAACCTGTTCGTCCCGCAAGGGATCGGTTCGGGTTGGACCGCAATCCTTGGGTTGGAAGCGTCCCTCTTTCAAGGGGCAAGGGGGGAGCGGAGTCACACACGCCGCCGGAACAGCCGGGTGCGCAGGTCTCGTCAGGCGCCGCGCCCGTGGGGCCGTCGGTTCCCTCACGGCAACCGACGGCGCCGACGAGTTGATGCAGCGTCCTCAGCTGGTGGCGTCTTTCCCTCCGCCCCACCCGGCGTAATCCTCGCCGTATGCCCCCTTCGCGGGCCGGCGCCGCCGCAGCGGCGGCTCGACGCCGTCTGCGAGGCGGCGGGCGGTGAGCAGGAAGCCGGTGTGCCCGATCATGCGGTGGTCAGGGCGCACTGCGAGGCCTTCGACATGCCAAGTGCGCACCATCGTCTCCCAGGCGGACGGCTCGTTGAACGTACCGTGCTCGCGGATCGCCTCGACGGTCCGGGCGAGCTGGGTGGTGGTGGCGACGTACGCGCAGAGCATGCCGCCCGGGACGAGTGCCTTGGAAACGGCGTCGAGGCATTCCCAGGGGGCGAGCATGTCGAGGATGACCCGGTCGATGTCGGTGTCGCTGAGATGGTCCTGCAGATCGCCAACGGTCAACTGCCAGGCGGAGTGCTCCGCGCCGAAGTAGCGGCGGACGTTCCGTGCGGCGATCTCCGCGAAGTCCGCTCGTCGCTCGTACGAGTGAAGCATGCCGTGATCGCCGATGGCGCGCAGCAGGAAGCAACTGAGTGAGCCGGAGCCGACTCCCGCCTCCACGACGCGCGCGCCGGGGAAGATGTCGGCCATCGCCAGGACCTGCCCCGCATCCTTGGGGTAGACCACAGCGGCGCCGCGCGGCATGGACAGGACATAGTCGGGGAGCAGCGGGCGCAGCGCGAGATAGGCGATGTTCCCTGTGGTACGCACAACACTGCCCTCGGGAGCGCCGATCAGCTCGTCGTGTGGGAAGGAACCCTTGTGGGTGTGAAAGCTCTTCCCGGCTTCGAGCGTGAAGGTGTGGTGGCGTCCCTTGGGGTCGGTGAGCTGGACCTGGTCCCCGACCTGGAAGGGCCCGCGACGGCGGGCAGCACCGGTCGGTTCGGACATGTACTCCAGGGTATCCGACCTGACAGCCAGCACTGTCAACCCTGTCAGCACTGTCAGCGGTGCACCGACCTCGGCCTCATGGCCTGGAGGAAGGCGCGCTCGACGTCGGTGGTCGCAAGGACTCCATAGATCTCACCGGTGGGCTCCACGACGAGGTATTCGGTGGCTGGGGTGGCGCGGAGACTCTTCAGCAGTGCCTCCCCTGCCAGCTCCACCGAGACTCTCATGCCGGGCCGCAGGTCCTGGGTGAGCCCGCTGACCGCGACCCACGGGCGGCGGTGTTCGGGGATGGTGGCGATCGCGGTCTCCCGGACGAGTCCGGTCGGATTACCGCCCGAGTCGACGACCACCAGCGCACACGCCCCCGCTTCGTTCGCACGCCGTAGCGCCTCGGCGAGCGGGGTGTCCGGGGAGACGGGCACCGCGCGCCGGGTCAACGTACGGGCTCGCAGCTCAGGCAGGCACTCGCGCAGCCTGGCCATGCGCAGGCTGCTTCCAGCGCCGGTCCAGATGATCGCGGCAAGGATCGCCGCGAGCAGGGCGTCAGTGAGCGAATCAGCTCCGCTGATCGTCGCGGTGCCGCTGATCGCTCCGGAGTAGGACAGCATCGGCAGGCCGAAGAGGACGGCGACGGCGAGGGCCCGGCCGGTCCAGGCAGCCGCGATGGTTCCGGCCATGGGCTTGCCGCTGATCTTCCACACCACCGCGCGCAGCATCCGGCCGCCATCAAGGGGCAGGCCGGGCAGCAGGTTGAAGGCGGCAACGATCAGATTGCTGATCATCAGTCCGGTGAGCAGCACACCCGGGACGGTGCCGGGCTTCACATTCCGCATGCCGAGATAGAAGGCGCCGGAGAGCACGAGTGAAAGCAGCGGGCCGACGAAAGCGAGGACGAATTCCCGCCCGGGGCTTTTCGCTTCCCGCTCGATCTCCGAGATTCCGCCGAAGAACTGCAGCTGAATGCGGCGCACAGATAGCTTGAAGCACAGCGCCACAACGGTGTGCGCCAGCTCGTGGACGAGGACGGAGGCATAGAAGGCGACCGCGAAGAAGAAGGAGACCAGGTAGCGCGCGGCGCCGAGCCCGGGCAGCACATGATCGAGCCAGCCTCCGAACACCCAGGTGATCAGGGCGGCGACAAGGAACCAGCTAGGGGCGACATAGACCGGGACGCCGAACAGGCGGCCCATCAGAATGCCGCCGCCCGCCTCACGCTCGGCCTGCTCGGTCTTGCCGGAATGCGGCTGCCCGCCTTTTTTCACGCTGTCCCCTCGTTCTATGAACCCACCGGACCGGTCATGCAGTGCGTGGGCGCCCGGTATCGATGGTAACGACGGTTCGTATCGTGTCAGTGGCAGGTCGTAGGGTCTGCTGCCATGGACACCCCGACTGAACGTTCCGCGAACCGAGCCACCACTGCCAGGCCTCCATCGTCGCTGTCGCCGTCCCGCGCGAGCGACTTCATGCAATGCCCCCTGCTGTACCGGTTCCGGGTCATCGACAAGCTGCCGGAGAAGCCGAGTGCTGCCGCCACGCGCGGCACTGTGGTGCACGCGGTGCTGGAAAGGCTCTTCGACACGCCGGCGCCTCAGCGCACGGCGGCGCTGGCCCGGTCGATGGTGGTGGCGGAGTGGGAAAAGCTGCTGGCAGCACGGCCTGAGCTGGCCGAGTTGTTCCCGGATAGCGAGGACGACACCGGGCGCGACGGGCACGACGGGCACGACGGGCACGACGGGCACGACGGCGGGCAAACGGCAGGTGAGCGGCTCGCACAGTGGCTGCAGGGCGCGGAGCAGCTGGTGGAACGGTGGTTTTCGCTCGAGGATCCGACACGTCTGGAGCCTGCGGAGCGCGAGCTGTACGTGGAGACGACGCTCGATTCCGGTCTGGTCCTGCGTGGCTATGTGGACCGGCTGGATGTGGCGCCGACGGGTGAGTTGCGTGTGGTGGATTACAAGACGGGGAAGGCGCCGCGGCCGGAGTTCACGGCGGAGGCGCTGTTCCAGATGAAGTTCTACGCGCTGGTGCTGTGGCGGCTGCGGGGCGCTGTGCCACGCCGACTGCAACTGGTCTATCTCGGCAGCGGGGATGTGGTGACGTACGACCCGGATAAACACGATCTGCGCGGCATCGAGCGCAAGCTGCTCGCCCTGTGGGATGCGATCCGCCGTGCCACCGAGACGGGCAACTGGCAGCCACGGTCGGGCAGGTTGTGCGAGTGGTGCGATCACCAGCGGTATTGCCCCGAGTTCGGTGGCACTCCCCCGGTGTATCCGCTGCCCGTTCCCGCCGCACGGACGGTGTCGGTGGATCAGGCGCCCTAGTGCCGCCTCCGGCAGTAGGACCCTGGCCCGTGCCTGACAAAGCTGGGGCTGCGCGACCGGGTGCAGGCCGCGGTGTACGCGTACGAGAGCGGGCTCGTCCATCCAGGGACGGCCTGACCCGTCCCCGGACGGACCCGTCCCCGGACGCATGAGCGGGAGGTGAGTGTGCCAGGCCGGACCCGGTCAGCTCGTCACGCCGCGCCCGAGCTCCCAGTACTGCAGCTCGGAGGAGGCGTTGAATGCCCACTCCGTACCGGTGATGTCGGACTTGGCGGCCAGGTACTGCTGGCTCTGCCACAGCGGCAGGAACGGCACGTCCTGCGCGATGTCGTTCTGAGCCTGCGCGAAGCTGCTTACCGCGGAGCTGCGCTCTTCCTGCTGACGGGTGCGCGGGATCAGGTTGTTCTCGATGTCGCTGTTGGTGTACGGGCTGCTCAGGAAGTTGTTGATGCCGAAGAACGGGGCGATGTAGTCGTCCGGGTCGGGGAAGTCGGGGGACCAGCTCATCCCGTAGACAGCGTACTTGCCCTGCTGTTCATCGAGCCGGTACTGCTGCCAGGGCACGCCTCGCAGCGTGACGGTGAACAGGCCGCTCGCTTCGAGTTGCTTCTTCAGCTCGGCGAACTCCTGGGCGGTGGCGTCTCCGTAGTGGTCGGTGGTGTAGCTGAGGGTGAGTGCCACAGGGGTGGAGATGCCGGCGTTCTGGAGCGTGGCGCGGGCCGCAGAGGGGTTCGGGTCGCCGTAGAGGTCGAAGAACGAGTTGGTGTGCCCGGTGATGCCCTGCGGGACCATCGAGTACAGCGGCTGTACGGTGCCTGCATACACGTGCTGCACCAGCGCCTGGCGGTCGACGACTTGAGCCACCGCCTTGCGCACGGCGACGTTCTTCACCGAGGGGTCGTCGGTGTTGAATACCAAATAGCGGATCCCGGTGCCGCAGACCCCGGTCAGCTCAATGTTCTGCTTGCGTGAGATGGTGGTGCTGTCCCGGAATCCGGCGATCTGGGCGGGGGTCATCGTCCGGCTCATCACATCGATGCTTCCGGACTTCAGCGCCGATTCCATGGC
Source organism: Streptomycetaceae bacterium (assembly GCA_019243445.1). Classification (GTDB taxonomy): domain Bacteria; phylum Actinomycetota; class Actinomycetes; order Streptomycetales; family Streptomycetaceae; genus Streptantibioticus_B. Next base: position 31,076 of record JAFAUH010000216.1, read on the forward strand.
GTCGGAGCTTTTGAAGAACTTCAGCTCTATCTTGCTGTTGTTGAGCGTGTAAGCGCCCTTGTAGTGCGGGTTCTTGGAGAACACTGCATTGTCGCCCGGGATGAAGGAGTCCAGCGTGTAGGGGCCGGACCCGGTGATCCGGTAGCCGTCGCGGACCTTGTCCGCCGGGTACACCTTGCTGTCGACAATGGCCGCGGCCGGGGCGGCCAGTTTGAATGGGAAGGTGGCGTCCGGGGATTTGAGGTGGAACTCCACCGTGGAGTCGTCCGGGACCGTCACCGAGGCGACGTTGCTCAGCAGTGGGGACGGGCCGTCCGGGCCCTGAATGCGCAGCGACCGGTCGATGGAGAACTTCACGTCCTCAGCGGTGAGCGGATCGCCATTGGAGAACACCAGG
>JAFAUH010000008.1 GCA_019243445.1 Streptomycetaceae bacterium
CGATTAGGCGTAGGAACCTCGATCTTCTCAAACTGGAAGCGCACCTGTCGTCGTATCAACTGTTGCACCAATCACTTACCTGCGGATTCGGGTCAGACGTACTGGTCCTGTCGTCGTGAGTGGTGGGGAACCTCCGGGTAGCAGAGAACGCAGGACAGCGCTACCGAATGGTCGAATAGCAGCCCGAAAACGGACGCCCCGTTGACACCGCGAAGAGCAAGGTGGGGACGAACACCGGCATGCGCCAGCACTCGACGAACAGCAGCGGGAAGGTCGCGGACGACAGCCGCATGATGGGAATCAGCAGGAATTGCCCGGCCGCCAGGAGCCGCTGGGGCTGGCCAGCGAAGGCATCCTGCCAGCCTCGTGCTGCCCGGGGCGGTCGTGGCTCCCCATCCGACAGGGCGATGGGGGGAGCGGACCGCCGCCCCTTCATGGCCTGGACAATGAATAGGACCGCCGCCGTCACCGATTCTCTTCCTGATCCAGTTTCCTGATCGCCAGGCGATCTCGACGGCGTGAACAGCAGCGACTGGGTCATTGAACGTGTCATCAAGCGCCGGGCTGCGGTGCCCGACCGAATCCACCCGCGAGAGTAAAGGCAACTGGCCGTCCTCCTCGTCCTGCGCTGCGCTCCCTGATCTCCCGTGCCGCAACATCACCCCCCAGGACGTCATCGCTCGGCGTTCACGCTTCCCAGCGTTATTCCGGCTGCACCGTCCACCCAGGCAAAGACAACCTGCCTGCGTAGGTTCCCAGTTGGCGTCGTACGCTAACTCTGGTGACCCGTATCACTCCTGTCAACACCACGAATCGCTTCCTCCCTCTCCGCTGACGGAGGTCGTCCGACTCCGAGACCCCGGACCGCGGCAGGCTCTCGCGCTCACCCTCGGAGAACAACGCGCTGCCGACCTCCCAGCGCGTCCCCGCGGCACCCCGAAGAATCGTCCGCCGTCATCAGCTCCTGCTGAGGGATGCACCGAGGGCGTCGCACGGCACCGGACACGGATGAAAACCAGCCCCAGCCCGGCGACGGTTTTCTATGATGCCCGTGTGACTCGACAGGAGAAGGGCGAGCTGGGCGAAGGGGAGACACCTGGCGCGTGGTAACCCCACGCGTCCGTCGGCCCGACATCAGCCAGTGCAGCCGGTGACACCCGGCCGCTGAAGGCTGCCCGGACGCGGTCCATTTCCCTCCGCGTTCACCAGGAGTCTCCTCCATGATCCTTCAGTCCTCTGACGCAGTGCGTCACGTTGCGCGCCATCGGCGTCTTCATCATCGGGTCGCTTTCGGGTACTTTCTTGCCCTCGGGTTCCACGTCGGGGTCCGGGCCGTCCAGCTCGCCAACCTCGCGACCGCGCTACGTCTCGATGCGCAAATGCTCGGCTTCGCCGGGACGGTGGCGGCGGCATCTGGCATCGTCACGCTTCTCGTCGGCGGTTACGTCGCTGACCGACTGGGGCGACGTTTGGTGCTCGGTATCGGCTTCGCCGGCACCGCCGCCTCGTTCATCTGGCAGGCCCGTATCCATTCCCTCAGTGGCCTGATGGGCTCGTTCGTCCTTTACGGACTGTGCTGCAGCTTCATCGACCTTGGCGCCAACGCGATTGGTTCGGACTACGAGCATTGCCACGGCGTCGGGGCGATGACGGGCCTGCACGCCGGCTTCAGCCTCGGCGCCATGCTCGGCGCTCTGGCCACCGGAGTCGCCCTATGGTGCGGCGTCGGGTTCCGGACCGTCTACCTCGGATTGGCCGCGGTCCTCGCAGCCGTCGCCGTCGGCAGTGCTGTCGCGCCCCTGCCCTCCCGCACCGCCGAGCCCGGCCACCGGCACAGGCGGCTGGGTTTGGCCGGACTGCGGATTCCGGCGGTGGGCTTCGCCATTGCCCTGATCACCGTGACATTCTTCGGCGACGGCGCACTGGAAAACTTCCTCGCCGTCTACCTGCACACCACACTGGCCTCCGGGCCTCTACTCATCGGCGTGGGCATCGGCAGCTACCACCTGGCCAGCCTGACGGGCCGACTCCTCGCCTCCCGAGTGCTCTCCCGCTGGCAGGAACGCACCACGATCACGGCAGCTGGACTCCTCGCCGCAGCAGGTCTCGCCATCTCCGTCACCGCCCCGTCATCCGGCGTCGCGATCGCCGGGCTGCTGCTCGTCGGCCTCGCCATCGCGCCCGTCGTCCCCAGCGCGCTATCGCTGGCAGGCCGATCGGCACCGGGCCAGTCGGCACAAGCCGTGGCCGCCGCGACCGCTGCCGGATACTCCGCCTTCATCATCAGCCCCATCGTGGTGGGAGCGATCGCGAACCGGACGAGCCTGCGCATGGGGCTCGCCCTGCTCATCACCACCGCTCTCGCCGACGCCGCCCTCGCTTCGCGATGGCCGACCCCGGACAAGTCGCCAAGCCAGTCATAGCAGGCCGCACCGGGCTGGCTCTTGATGAGCCAGCCCAAAACCGCCGAGAGCGGCGACATGCGACACACCGAAGAACATTTCTCCGGCCGTCACCGGACGGCTCCGGCGACAGTGTGGAGGACATCGTTCATCACACGTGACCTCTGCCTCCCCCCAAGCCGCCCACATCCGCGTAGCTGCCTGTGATGGTCGGCAGGCTCCACACGGCGCATTTCCTCCCGGGCCCGGCGCAGGGCCAAGCGGTGCGCTTCATCCGACCGGCGGCGCACCGTCTTCTCCCGCAGTCCCTCCTCGTAGGTGAGCACTTCGCGGAATGCGCCCTCCGGCTCCCGGTGGTCGGCCAGGGCGCGGTTCTGCCGTTCGACGGCCTCCCGGATCGCGGGCGCGGGCCGCCGGTCCGGCTTGGAGGCCCGGCAGGCGGCAACTGCCCGCTGGTACCCGGCGGATGGCTCGCACGGTGTCTCGGCCGCAGCCGTGCCTTCGGCCGCTACGGTCCTCGCGCCTGTGGTGCCGGTGACGAACGCAGGGGCACCGGGCGCCAGGACGCGAATCGACCGGACCACCCCGGCGCCGGTCTTCGCGGCGATCCGGGCGAGCAACGCTGGGAGTTCAGGCGTACTTCGGTGGCCCAAGCCGGGGAGTCGGGGCACAGGTCCAAACGACCCGTCTCTGGTGCGAAGGCGACGGCCTGGACGTGCCTGCCCGCACCGCACTCCCTGGCGCAACTCACCCGGCTCGGGTAGCGGCCCGTGTCCCTATGCCAAGGAACAGGAACACTGTGATTGCGCGGTTCAGTCCAGAGCGCCCGACTACGCACAGAGGTCATGAGTCTCGGTCGTCGGAGGTCGCTCCATCCCAAGAAGCCGCAGCAGGTCCGCTGTGACCACCCGGTAGGCGTTGCCGAGGCGGAGGACTTTCACCGGGTATTCGCCCTGCTTCGCGAGGCTGTATCCCGTGCTCCGACCGATGGCGAGGGCTCGGTTCGCCGTGTCCAGGTCGATGACGGCGGGGAGGGCCAGCAGCTCGTCACTCGTGAGCGCCCGCGCATCACGGGCCGATCCAGGTGTCTTCATGATTCCTCCCAGAGACTCTACGGCTCCTTGCCGGGAAACTTGTACCACGGAAGTTGCGGCAACACTTTTTCGCATCGTAAAGTGCAACCATGAGCCCTGATCATTGGCCTACGGCCTTCACAGCACGGGTAGCCCGGGAGATGCGCGAGGCGCGGAAAGCCGCCGGCCTCACCATGGCGGAAGTCGCCCAAGGCTGCCTCGACCGCGGCCTGGAGCTGACCGAACCCACCATCAAGAACCTGGAAACCGGCCGCAGGAGCAGCATCACGCTGGCGGATTTCGTCGTCCTGGCGGACGTCCTGGGCGTTCCGCCGGTCAGCCTTCTCTTCCCGCTCGGCAAAGCCGCCACCGTGGAGGTCCTCCCACGGCAGGAGGTTTCCACCTGGGACGCGCTTACCTGGTTCACCGGCGAGACCCCCACGGAACAACCAGCCCCAGAGGGCAGCGCCCGTGACCTGCTAGACGTCTTCCGCAACCACGGCGACCTGGTGGCTGCCGCGAGGGCCTCGAGGGCTCTGGCCCGGGAGCGGCGGCGCATGGCCGGTACCACGCTCGACAGGGCCGAGCGCGCGGATCGCCTGAAGAAGGCCGCTGGTTACGAGGAACTTGCTTTCGAGGACTGTCAGGAACTGCGGGTCTTTCGTGACCGTATGCGCGATCGGAACCTGGTGCCGCCCGCGCTCCCCGAAGAGCTGGCGTTCGTCGATCAGCCCGAGAACCACCCCGAGGACAGCGAGTGAAGAACGGCGTAGTGTCCCGCAGGTGCGCCTGCCGGAACCCTTCAACTGGCAAACAGTACGGCACGCAGTGCCCGAAGACGTCCAACCCCCGCCACGGCATTTGGTACGTCACCCAGGAGCTGGTACCACGCCAAGACGGGAGTCGCCGCCGCTACCGTCGAGGCGGGTTCGAAACCTCCAAGGCCGCCAAGGAAGAGTTGGCCAAGATCACCGCACTCATGGCCATACCCGACGAGGACGCCCCCACCGGTCAACTCGCCATCAGTGACCTCCTCGAAGCCTGCGCAGCAACCAAGGAGCCGCTACCGGATTACGACGAGACCCGTCGCCGCTTCGCGACGGGGCAGGCCCTGAACTCGAAGATCACCTTCGGCGAGTGGCTGGACACCTGGCTCGCCGGACGCAAGCGGCTGCGCGTCACCGGCTACAAGCGCTATGAGTGCGATGTCCGCATTCACCTCAAGCCGCGTCTGGGCCACATCCGCCTGGACAAGCTCCGCGTCCACCACGTGGACAAGATGTTCGACGCGATCAATGAGTGCAACATCGAGGTCCAGGAGCAGAACGCCCAGCGGAAGGCTGTTCAGACCGAGCTCAAGGCGATCCCGGCTACCGGGGCCGAGAACCGAGCTCGCCGTAAATGGCTGAAAACCCAACTCGATGCGATGCCGCCATTCCGCCGGATCACCGGCCTCAACACTCAGCCGCACATCAAGGCGACGGGACGAGCTGCCCTCAACGTAGCCATCGCCCAACAGGTGATGTCCCCCTTCAACCCATTCGAGCACGTCGAATTGCTTCCGGGGACAAAGCCAAAGGCCCTGATCTGGACCGCCGAACGCATCGCCCGTTGGCGGGAGACCGGCGTCAAGCCCTCACCCGTCATGGTCTGGACTCCCGAGCAGACCGGGCAGTTCCTCGACTTCGTCGCCGGCGACCGGCTCTACCCACTATGGCGGTTGATCGCCTTCCGGGGAACGCGCCGTGGGGAAGCCTGCGGTGCCCGCTGGGAGGACCTGACGGCTACTGAGCGATCCCTGGCTATCGCCACTCAGCTCGTCCAGGACGGCTGGGAGATCCACGAGGCTGCTCCGAAGACCGATTCAGGCATCCGCGTCATCGCTCTCGACGACGAGACCTTCGATATCCTCCAGGCCCACAAACTCCGGCAGAAGCGCGAACGCGCAGAATGGGGGGAGGGCTGGCAGGACACCGGCCGGATCTTCACCCAGGAGGACGGCTCCGTTTTGCACCCGGGCAAAGTGAGCGATCTCTTCGAACGCCTGGTTACAGCTGCGGGCCTGCCGCCGATCCGCCTCCACGACCTCCGGCATGTAGCGGCTACGCTCATGCTCGCGGCCGGGGTCGACATCAAGGTCGTCAGTGAAACACTCGGTCACTCCGATACCCGGATCACCCGGGACATTTACCAGTCGGTCCTGGACGACCTCGCCCGCGACGCCGCCGAGAAGGTCGTCCAGCTCGTCCCACGCTCACGTACGCACCTGGCTATCGTCCCAGACAACGAGGAGCACCACCCAGGCAGCTCCATGCCGAGGATGCGTGCTCCTCAGCGGGCATCAGATGGCGAAGGCGAACGCACCGGCTGAGAAAGATCAAGGGGTTCCGGTCAGCGGATATCTGACCGGAGCCCCTTGGTTGTTGAGGACTCAAACAGTGTGGGGTGCGAGTGCGCGGGCTACAGTTCCGGACGCGCTGAGGAGCATCCAGAGGTGACGCCGACGATCGACCTGTCGCCAGCGTGACCTCCCAGCTTCGTGTCGCCCTACGCAGGAATCGGAGCACCCAGCATGCTGCGCAACGGGGCGCTCGCGCCCCCCGCCGCATCGGCTACTTGGCGCAGCTCGTCACCGCTGAGGTACCGGTAGCTTTGCGGCGGATGGAACGTCCCGGCAGCGCGAAGGGCTCTGAGCGGGACCGGCTCGTCGAACGTCACAGGGTCCTGCAGCGTCAGCCCACTGGCCTGGCTCGCGCCGCTCATATAGTCGTCGAACTCCCGTCTGCTGATCCCGGTTCGAGCACGATGGGCAGACCAGACCTCCCGCGGGGAGCCGACCTGCACCGCAGCGATGCGCGCCATGCCGACCAGTGCCATGGTCGGCGCCGTTGCGTAGAGCAGGACCGCGGTTCCCGGCGGGGCGGCGACACGCTGGCGCCGTACCTCCACCGTCTTGCTTCCATCGAGGATCGCCGTAGCGAACCGCGGGTGGACGGACAGCAGCATGACGCGGTCCAGATCGTTCACGTCCTCCGGTGCCCCTCTTCGTAGACCGTCTGGAACAGCGAGTTGCTGATCTTGGACAGCGACATCAGTGACAACCGTAGCCCCTGTGCTTCAGCGAGTGAGTTCAGACGCCGCAGCGTCACCGGATTCGGGAAGATCTCGGTGTCCGAGAACCTCAAGGCCATGGCCCGACCACTGTTGTCCGCAGTCGCTCGTACCTGCTCCCGACCATACACGCCCAGATGTTCGAATCTCGTGAAGAGTGTGTCGGGCGCGTCTACGACCACTTCGTCCAGCCTTGAGCTGCCGATGACCATCTGCCCCTGCTGCCCCGCTGTGCCCTTGCTGACGTACCAGAGCAGACGTGCTGGGACGCTTTCGTTCCGGTGTCCGGAGGAGCGGTAGTAGACGTGCTCCCTGCTGATGCCCAGTACGTCGTTTCGTGGAATCAGCGTGGCCGGGACGTTGAACAGTTCCGTGGACCAGCGCGGCTCGATCGGCACCAGGAAGGAGGGCATCAGCGAGTCCGTGACTTTCGCCGGCCACCAGCTGCGCTCCATCATGCTGGCAATCTCGGCCGGCAGGTCGGCGTGCAGCGCGGGTACCTTCACGCCCATCCCCTGAGCCACACCCCCGACAGCCGCTCCTACTTCCGCCGCACTACCGCAGACGTCCACCAGCAATGCTGTCATCCCGCCGTCATGGGCGACGAAGCCGTCAACCCCTGCCGCGGTCTTGGCGACCGGCGAAGGGCACGGATCCGTGATCCGCAGGAGCTGTGCCCCGCACTCCCGGGCAAGGCGCTTCAGCATGAACAGCAACTGCCGGGCCAGTGTTTCCTCCAGGCGGTGCGTGGCAGTACGCAGCACCGGCACGTTCACTGTGTGCCCATCGAGTGCCCACACATACAGAGCAACCGGACGCCCGTCAGCGTCACGCAGCAGTTCCCGGCGCCATGCGACCGAATCTCCGGCCAAGGACCTCAGCCGCTCGGCGAACGCCGAGCCGCGCTCGCCACCCGACTGCTCGAAGAACGCGACCAGTTCATCCTCGGCCCCCGCCGCGACTTCCCCAGTCGCGAACTCGGTACCCATCAGGTCGGCGGGCCGGTACACCTGAGCCTGCCGCAGCTCGTCCACATGCGTGATCAGCACCGAGGGAGACACGACCCGAACCCTGGTCACCTCCCAGGCGATATCGGCCACCTGGAACAGCAGCGGATCCCGGGTGACCAGCACCTGGAGCCCGGCACACGAGGTCTCCGCCACATACTGCACGCACGACCGCAATGCGCCATCAGCGGACAAATCCGGGTAAGACTCCCGGACCGCCCGCAGCAGTTCGGCACTACGGTGTACCACAGCGCCCGCATCAGGAGTGATCTGACGCAACCCGTGCAGAGCTGCACGCTGGTGCCTGCGCTCTTCCCCGTCGGCGACATCCCGCACGTCCCGCACCAGCTGCGGGGTGACGGTGAGTTCGACAAGATCCGACAGCCAGCCCGCGTCGAGGGCCAAGGACTCTGGAGCTTCACTTGCCGGATTCCGCCCTCGCAACTCCGCGAAAACGCCGTGGTCGACCGCTACCACCAGCAGCGCATCGCTCCCGACATCGGTGAACAGATCCGGGTGTCCCAGATCCAACCACCAGCCGTCCAAGATCTCCCCATCACGCCCCCGACCGCGCACCTCGCCGCGGGGAACAAAACCGAGACCCGTCCACATGCCGCTGAGGTGGTAATCCCGGCGGCACTTGGCCTTGATCCCGAGACGCTGAGGATGCCGCTCACACATAGTCCGCACGAGCAGCCGCGCCACACCCTTCCCCCGGTGTTCCTCCGCAACACACAGGTGCGCCAAGCGGACATGCGGGCTCGTCTTCGGCAAGCCGAACAACGCATAGCCGATCACTTCTCCGGCCTCGACAGCAGCAAGAAGCCCCCCGTCCTCCGCCATCTTGCGGTACGCGGGAGGCGTCATCAGCCCCAGCGTCCTGGTATAGCGGTCTCCCAGAGCCACAACCGCGTCGATCAACTCGTCCTGGGTCTCACGCACGCCCAGCACCTGAATCGCCACCCAGCCCCCTTCCAGCAACTACCCGCTAACCAAGGCAAACTCCCCTCCCAAGGCATACCTCCAAACGTGATCTCCCCCAAGGACTCACCCAACCCCGCGCGCACCGTCTCCCACCAGGCAGCGGCTGCCCGCCGCATGAGCGGCCCAGCACCCGCCGACCCCGGCGTCTCCACCCCTGCTCCGAGCCGCCCACAAACGGACGCAACCGACTTGCCCGATCTTGCCGGTGCGGATACTCGGCAAGAACGGCGATTGTAGAAACCACACAATGGGGCCGCGTCGCCTCTTGCCGCCGCTCAGTGCGTGCGGCCACACGGTTTGCAGCGTCGCTGCAGCGATGGCCTCACCTCGGCCGCACATGGCCTTCGGCGGCGAAGACTGGCGCTCACATAGCGTGCCGATCCAGCTACGAAAAGACAAAATGCCCAGGTCAGAGGCTATCTGACCTGGGCCCTTGGGTGAGCCGCCTAAGGGAATCGAACCCTTGACCTACGCATTACGAGAGCTGGCAGGATCGTGACGGAGGATGCCGCCTCATTGCGTCGGATCCTGTTTTGGCTGGTCAGAAGCCTTCAGCCTGACGTGTGGTCCTGTGCGTGACAGCTTGTGCCGCGCCGTCCGCTCACGCATCGCTCACGCAAGCAGTTCAGCCAAGTGTGGCCGAACATCCGAAAACAACGGCCCTTCATTCGCCGTTGGCACCGTACAACCTCCACGCCGGATAGCGCACGGCTACGCCGCCCCGCTCACCGTCGTCCAGAAGTCCTCGGCGATGCAGCATCAGCCGTAGGTGGCGTGCCGCGTCTTCGTTCTCTTCGGGGCCCGGGTCAAGCAGTACGGCGCTGGCGGCGCGACCGTCGGCGCTCCGGACAAGTGCGTCGGCTGGGTGGCCGTTGACGCTCTCGCCCAAGGCGACCGTTGTTCCTGATTGCCGGGAAAGCTCCTGGTAGAGGCGCTTGAGCAGTTCATCCTCGTCGCCTTGGCCTGGGTTGGGATTGTTGTCGGTGGCGGCGCCCAGCAACGTGGCAGCAACGCCTCCTCGCTGACTCCAGAGATTCCTGTCTCCGACCACGATCAAGTGGCTCCGCGCCCGGGTGATGGCGACGTTCCAGAGGTTGAGTTGGCGGTCGATCCAGCTGACTGCGCCCCCGTGCATGCCCTCGCCTGCGACGAGGGAGAACACCATGACGTCTCGTTCGCCGCCCTGGAAGGTGTGCACGGTGCCGACACGCAGGCGTTCCTGGTCGTAGTGACTCAACCGGTCGCGCAACGCGTCGGCCTGGGGTTTGAACGGGGTGACGACGCCGATGGTGGCCTCGGGGGGCAGCTCTTCCAGCAAGTAACGTACGGAGTCGTCCACCTTTCGGATCTCGTCTGCATTGATCCAGGAGCCGCCGTTGCGAGGACGGATAGCTTGCCCTGCGACGTGAGACCAGATCAGTGCAGGCCGGGGTAGGGAGGGCCGGTTACGGGTGTCGGTGAGGATGGTCAGCCCGCCATCGTAGAAGAGCTCGTTGGAGAGCGTGGCGATGTGCGGGTGGCAGCGGAAGTGTTCGTCGAGGAACAACGTGCCTCCGGCAGCACGCTCGGCGGCGTGGAACGCGGAGTGACGCCGATAGGCGAGGCGGCGCTTCTCCAACCAGTCGGAGCGCAGCCCTGCCCTGCGCCGGATGAGGGCCTCGCGTTCCGGGCCGACCTTCGAAATGTGCGCGAGTTGCATGGCATCGCCAATGATCAGGGCACGCTGGGCCCTGAAGAGCAGCGGCAGGACGTGCGGGATGGCGCACTGGCTAGCCTCGTCGATGACGACCAGGTCGAAGAGGGCGGGATCGCGAGGAAAGCGCCGAGCGGAGAGACTGGTGACGGCCCAGCCCGCGACCGCGGGCTTGTCCGACCCTCCCCTGCCACGACCCAGGACCTCTGCCAGCGCAGGCCAGTCGGTACGGTCGCCGTCCCGTGCGCGTAGCAGGGCGAGGATGCGTTGACGGCCGTTGCGGGCGTTGGCTCGGACTGTGCTGTCGAGAAACGTGTGCGACGCGGTCTGGACGGCGGTCTCCGCATCGCGCAGCGACGTGGCGAGTGCCGTGTCGTCCACATGGGACACCTGCCCATGCAGGCCACGCCAGTTCACCTCGGCAGCCGCGAAACTGGCCAGTGCCAAACAGCCATCTGCGAGATCGCCGCCATACGTGCCCAGGCCCATTTTGCGGAGGAAGCGCCTGCGCCACCGCCCACCGAGGAGCCGTCTGCGGGCGAGACGGCGTGCCTTGTCTTCCAGGCGGCCCAGTTGTGGTGACCCCTTGAGCAGGGCTACGAGTTCAGCGACGGACAGGCCAAACTGAAGGGCGTGTTCCTCGCGCGCTGCTCCCGCCCGGCGCAGCTCCCACTCTGCTCTCGCTATGCGGGCGTAGTCCCGGCGTACGCAGGCCAGGCGGTTGACCGCCACCTCGACCTCCATGGATGCCGTGGGCACGTTGGGCACGGGCTCCGGCGCGGTACGCAACGCATGCAGAGCGGCAGCTTCGGCCTCCGTGTAGCTCATCGTTTTCGTCCGGGCCGACCCGGTGCGTACGACGCTTCCGGGGACCAACGCCTCACAGCGCCGCCAGACCTCGTCCACGGCCTCATTGTTAGTGGATGCCACGAGTACGGTCTGGCCGCTGGTGACGGCGGTGGCCACGAGGTTGGCCACCAGTTGGCTCTTGCCGGTGCCGGGCGGGCCGGTGGCTACGGTGAGGCGGCGGGACATCGCGGAGCGGAGGACTGCGGCCTGGGCCTCGTTGCAGGGCAGAGGTGTCACCAGATGGGCTGGCTCTGGGTCTGCCAGGGCAAGCGCGCGAGTGCGTTCCGCTGTGTCGGGCGAGAGGGTGGCGAGTGCCGTCGCCGGTATTCGGTCCGTCATCTTGGCGATGTCGGCGAAGTCGTCGAGCAGTTTCTTCGTGAAGGCGGTCTCAGGAAGGGCCGTGAAGAGGACTGCGGTGTTGCGAGCTCCGTGGCCGGGAGTGTGGATGTCGATCCGGTCGGCGAGATGATCGGGCTGGGGTTCTTGGACGCACGGCAACTCGAACTCCTGCGTGAGGAGGTTACGTACGTCAACGGCCATGCGGTCGTGCTGCCCTCGGTGCCAGCTGGGCTGGTAGGTATCCGCGAGCTGGGCGGCCTCCTCGTCACCCAGCCAGTCCCGGGCCAGACGGGGGTGCGGCTGAACGGGGCCGTAGGGCTTCAGCCGTGCCTCACCGTCTCCCTGGACGACTTCGACACGGCGTATCAATAGGGGAGCAAACTTCGGATGCCGCCAGGGTCGTCCGCCGCGCGGCCCCGTCAGGACCACGGCGGGATAGCCTGCCCAGAGCTCGGCTTCCTGCTCCATCGCTGACTCGATGAGCGGGGCCGCTTCCGCAGGGAGCGCGATGCAGCCGTCGTCGTCGACATCGCCTGTGAGGAGGCGTTCCGCACCGGAGAGACAGACGTACGAATGATTGTGGTTGCCCACCTCCATCAGCGGCGTCTCGGTGTCGTCGGAGAGCACACACTCGCGGTAGTAGTCCAGCAGATCGCTCCAGGTGGGTTGGGAGCCAGCCGACTTGAGAATCTGAGAGCGTACCGATTCCTCAGGCTGTGGTGCGGGCCTACCGCTCAATGGGACGAGGAGCGGAGCGCTGCCGAGTGGACAGTCGGCGATGATGATGCGGTCGTCGACGCCATGTGCGGAGTGCACCGGGACCTGGCGGCCACCTTGTGCGCGCATGCGCCGGTTTACGTAGTGGAACAGGTCCCCCACCGACACTGCCCCGCTGCGGTCTGTACCGACCTTCCCTGTTCGCAGGGCCTCGATCACCTCAGCCGTGAAGGCGGACGGTTTCACTTCGGCGCCGCTGGCCGTGTCGGCGTACGAGTCCTCCCCGGCCCGTGAGGAGGACAGTACGTAGACACCACGGCTAGTCAGGAGGGCCTGCTCGCCGGACTTCGCGACCGATCCGGCGGCCCGTCGGTCCGAAGTGCGCAGTCCCACGGCGAATCCGCCGCTGCGGCAGCAGTCGATCACCACGACCTTCTGCGGTGCCCAGCACTGCTCCAACTGCTCGTTGACGAAGCCGGCGCTCACTCCGGTCTCGGCGACCCGGTCGAAGTCGGTGTCCTTGGCGACGAAATGGAATTCACCGCCGTCCCGGGCCAGCCGGACGCCGTGTCCGGAGACGTACACCAGCGCCAGCTCGTCCTGCTCACAGTCCTCAAGGAACTCGCCGATGGCCTGCCGCATATCGTCGGAAGTCAGGTCAGACTTGGTCGTTACGGAGACGAAGGCGCCGATATTGCGGTGCTCCAGGACCTGACGCAGCCCCCAGACGTCTGCCTGTGTGGACGGAAGCGGCGCGAAACGGCCGTCGTCGTAGTGTTCGTTGCCGATCAGCAGAGCACGGCGCTTGGCCAGTCGGGTCACTCTCCGCCGTCCTCAGCCATGTCGGCCTCGGCACCGTTGGCCTTGTCCAGAAAATCGCGAATCATCCGCTCCTGTGCCGCATCCGGGCGGCCTGTGATTGTGACGGAGTTGCCCTCATAGGTGACCTTGACCTGACGGTGGCGTTCCCTGGCGCACCACTCCTTGATCAGCGCGATCAGGACCCGGGAGGCAGGGCGGGCGACGGCGGTAGCCGTCGTCGCCCAGAGCGCGATATCTCCCACACCCGCGCCCTTGTGACCGGGGCTGACAGGTTGACCGTCGTCAGCGAATTCGACAACCAGACCGCAGTCCACCTCGCGCAGCGCATCATGCAGGTCCCGCGTGAGCCGCTCCTGCCGCAGCGCGTCGCTGCCGACCGACACGACGAGCTGCCATCGGGTCCCCACACGCCGCATCCGCCACTCCTTGCTGCCGGAACATTGCTCTCCGTAGGCTGCGCGCGACGACTATGGCATGAAGCCACCCGCAGCAATAGGTGGCCGAAAATAGTTGCGATGGTATCCAGCCATCGAAAGCTCTGAATGTCATGTCAGACGGGCGCAGAGTTCACGCCGCCCGGCTTCTTTGGCCCACCTCGGTGTCCGCCCCCAGCAGGATGCGCAAGGCCATCACAGTGCCGTCGTCGCGGAAGGACACGGGGCCCCACTCCGGCACCGTGACGCTGGACGGCCACGTGGCACGCAGCTCATATGCCCGGCGCCGGTACTGCTCGACTTCCCCTTTCACCAGCAGTTCATACAGTTCCGCGGCCATCCCTGAGAACGCCTCCACGCGGATACCGCCGAGGCGGAACACCTGATCCGTGCCGACGAAGACGGCCGGACCGAACTTATGCGACGCATCATGCACGCTGGACGAGCCCGCGAACGTGCGCTGTTCGTAGTGTTTGCGGCCCTGCTTGGGCGTCAGGTACTGAGCGATATCCCTACCCGCCCCGGCGAACGCAAGTTGGCCTGCGGCCCCGGTCCGCGCCAGAACTTGGCCGAACCATGTGAGGTGCTTGCGGGGGACGAAGAACGCGTCGTGGAAGCGCTCCTTACTCTTCTTCCCGTCGGCCGGCGGCAGCTGTACCGCATCGGTGTAGGGGAGGTTACGTTCCGAGACCGAGCGGACGTCCGCACTCGCGCGGCCCTCGGCCGACCTGACCGGGAGCAGGCCGGGGCCTGGCGCCTGCAGCGCGTTGACGGTTATGCCCTCTCGGGCCAACAGCTCAGTGGACATCAGCAGACACGGTGTGGTGTTCCACTCACCGAGGTGCAGGTACTCGGCGCGCTCGCTGGCCCTGGCCAACTGGAGGAATGCGGAGCGGTCGGCCTTGCCAGTACGCTTGGTGGCAACCTGATGGTTTCCGTTCACTGTCACCAGGAACACGCTCGACGGCTCGCCGGGCCGCCACGCCTCAATGAAGTAGTCAGGGCGCGGACGCAATCCCAGCGTCGGCCGTGAACCGGCACGGGCGAATCCCGATAGCAGGATGACTTCGGCATCCACGGTGGAGATCAACCGATCGGGGAAGCGACTCCGTACTGCACGTTCCGCAACGGCGAGCCCAAAGGCCCGACCCAACTCACGGGCCTGCATCGCCCGGTACGACTGCTCGGGACTTTGACCTTCTTCGGTGAGTGCCACATGGCCAGTGGCGTTGCTTGCGAGGGCCTGGCAGTACTTCAGCGACTGCCAATGCTCAGCCAGTCCGCGTCCGCGCCCCTGGCGGGCCAAAGTCGAAGCCCGGGCGAGGGTGCCGAGCAGTTCCCACGGAGTGATGGCGAGGTCCGCAAGGTCGGCACCCCGCAGCGGTTCGAGGATGGGCTTGCGGTGTCCTTCGTCATGTCCACCGCTTCGCTTGCGCTTCCGGTCTATGACCTCGGCCGCCTTGCCCATGCCCGCCACCAGGGCATCGGTGGAGTTGACGTGGACGGGGAGCTGCTGACTCAGTCGGGCGAGAACCTCTTCCGTGGATGCTGCCATGGTCGCCACCCTCGATGTTCGGAACGTGTGCTCGCGCTGGAGGTGTTTCGGGCCGAGGTTAAGGGCGCAGCGGTGAATTACCTGTTCTCGGTTGGCTATTGTCGGTGCGTGTTGACTGTGGATGCCTTGGCTGAGAAGTTCGCGGCGTTGAAGCCGCATCTGGATGAGCGGCAGTGGCGGTTGTTGCTGGGGGCGGAGGCTGAGGCGA
>JAFAUH010000233.1 GCA_019243445.1 Streptomycetaceae bacterium
CATCAACGGCCAGAAGATGTGGCTGACGAACGGCGGTTCAGCGAACCTGGTCGCGGTGCTCTGCCGTACCGACGAGGGCCACCCCGAAGGCACGGCACCCCACAAGTCGATGACAACGTTCCTCATCGAGAAGGAGCCCGGATTCGGCCCCAATCCCAAGGTCTCCGGCCTCACCGTGCCCGGCAAGATCGAGAAGATGGGGTACAAAGGCGTCGACACGACCGAATTGATCCTGGAGGACGTCCGCATCCCCGCCGACCGACTCCTCGGCGGCGTCGGTGGCCGTGGCTTCTACCAGATGATGGACGGCGTCGAGGTGGGCCGGGTCAATGTGGCAGCCCGCGGTTGCGGTGTGGCGCGGCGCGCCTTCGAGCTGGGCGTGGCGTATGCGCAGCAGCGCCACACCTTCGGCAAGCCGATCGCCCAGCACCAGGCGATCCAGTTCAAGCTGGCCGAGATGGCGACGAAGGTGGAGGCCGCGCACCAGATGATGCTGATGGCCGCACGCAAGAAGGATTCCGGCGAGCGCAACGACCTCGAAGCGGGCATGGCGAAGTACCTGGCCTCCGAGTACTGCAAGGAGGTCGTGGAGGATTCTTTCCGGATCCACGGGGGCTACGGCTTCTCGAAGGAGTACGAAATCGAGCGGCTGTACCGGGAGGCACCGATGCTCTTGATCGGTGAAGGAACGGCGGAGATCCAGAAGATGATCATTGGCCGACGACTTCTCGAGGAGTACCGGATCCAGGGATGAATGTCCACCTATGGGCGACTTATCTGCGCACAAGATGACGCTTAAGCGCCACTGCGCCCTCAGGCATACGTGCGATTCGACTACCGACTCACCTTCGCACTTGCCGAGTTACTGACCAAAACCGATAGCATCGACTGACGCTGCCGTGCCCATTTTCATTTGCGGCATCCTCTGCTACGAAGGTCTTCCATGCCCCACAGCCCATCCTCTGCACAACGCGGCCGAGTCCGCCTCGCGCGTGGAGCGTCACCGTGGCTCCTGCCAACTGTGGCCGCCGCGGCGATCAGCCTGACCCGCGCCCGCCGCTCCGGACGCTGGGCCGCCGCGGCCGTACCGGCCACTGCGCTCGCGGCGGGCATGATGTGGTTCTTCCGCGACCCCGAGCGTGAGATCTCTCACGGTCGGGTCATCTCGCCGGCCGATGGTGTGGTGCAGAGCATCATGGCGTGGAAGGACGGGCGCACCCGCATCGCCATCTTCATGAGCCCGCTCAATGTGCACGTCAATCGCGCACCACTGGCCGGCACGGTCACCTCCGTCGAGCACATTCCCGGCGGATTCGTTCCCGCTTTCAACAAGGAAAGCGAGAACAACGAACGAGTGGTCTGGCATTTCGACACCGAACTCGGCGACATCGAGATGGTTCAGATCGCCGGTGCGGTCGCACGGCGTATCGTGCCATACGTGTCACAGAACACCAAGGTCGAGCAAGGCGAACGGATCGGGCTGATCCGCTTCGGTTCGCGGGTCGACGTCTACTTGCCGACGGGAGTCGAACCTGCCGTGGAAGTCGGCCAGACGACAAGGGCAGGGGTGACTCGCCTTGACCGTGATTGATCCCGACACGGATCCATCCGCGTCCTGGGCCACCGATGAAGACACCGACGACATGCCCCTATCGACACGGCTGTCAATAGCGGACGCCCTCACGCTGTCCAATGCCACGTGCGGCTTCATGGCGGTGTACTTCACCACCACAGGTGTCCTCGTACCGCATCTGATGGGCCAGACCGACGGCGGCATGACCCGGCACAGCGCGGCGACCGCCGTCATGCTCATGCTGCTCGCTTCGGTCTTCGACCTCTTCGACGGCCTCGTCGCCCGCAAGCTGCGCAGCTCGGCGATGGGCGCGGAGCTGGACAATCTATCGGATCTGATCAGCTTCGGGCTCGCGCCCGCATACTTCGTCGTCGTATGGGGCATGGTCGCGGACGACGGGCACAAACACGTTTCCGCTGTCGCGGGAGTGGGGGTTGTGCTCGCAGTGGTGCTGCGCCTTGCGAGATTCTCGTGCGTCACCGTGCGCGACGGGATCTTCCAGGGCATGCCGAGCCCGATGGGTGCGCTGACCATCGTCTCCGCAGTGCTGCTCCAGCTGCCGTTTCTTCCGACGTTGGCGATCATCGTGGGCGTGGCCTGGCTGATGGTGAGCCGGGTCGAGTATCCGAAGCCGCGTGGACGACTGGCGGTCGCCACCTTGTGTTGGATCTTCATCAGCATGGGGTGCTTGTCCGCGTGGGCGGTGGGGGTGCCGGGCGGCGCGGCACTGCTGCAGACGGGGGCGGCACTGCAGGTCGTGATGGCTGCGGTGATCCCGCTTTTCGCCACGTTCCGTCGCGTGAACGCGATTCGCGTTTCGCGCGGGAGGTGACGGGGCGCTGTGCGCTAGGTTCTGAGCCTTCTGCGGTCGGCGGGCCCGTTTCCCACTGTTTCGGTTGCGGTGGGTGTTGTGCCCCCGGCCGTTGCCGTGATCAGTCCGATCCCCTCGTGCCTGTGCTGCGTGGAGTGGGCGCGATCGGCGCCCCCCGACGACGGCGCATAGGCGCAGGCCACGGGATTCGACCCTCCCGGCAATGAACCCTCCCGGCAACGAAAACGAAGTGAGAACACGGCCGCGCCGAAGGCGTGCAAGCGCATCGTCAGACAAGGAAGTCTCGGGCGATGCGCTCAGCCGCACGTTCGAGCAAAGGCCCCGCCAGGGCCATGCATCGCGCCGGGTCCGGCTCGATCTCCAGCAGCGCGTACGCCCGCCGGATCCCCGCGCCGCCCAGCGTCCTCGGCGGGAGCGCAAGCCGCCCGCACACGGCGACGACGTCGGCCCCTTTGGCCCGGGCGGCTCGAGCGACCCCCGCCGGAGCCTTGCCGCGCAGCGTCTGCTCGTCGAGCGAGCCCTCGCCCGTGATGACGAAATCGGCCCGCTCCAAAGCCTCCGCGAAGCCCAGCAGCTCGAAGAGCACCTCGACGCCGAGGCAGAAGCGCGCCCGCAGGCCCACCCTCGCGCCGTAGCCGATGCCGCCCGCTGCGCCCGCGCCCGGGGCCTTGGCGGCCTCGAACGCGGCGGGGCCGAGCGTCTCGCCCAGCACCTTTGTGTACCGGCCCAGCGCAGCGTCGAGCGCTGCGATGTCCGCGTCGCTCGCGCCCTTTTGCGGGCCATAGACGGCGGGCGCACCTTTCGGACCCCGTAGCGGGTTGTCGACGTCGCTGGCGAGGATCACTTCGGTTTCGGTGAGCCGGGCGTCGAGCCCTGAAAGGTCGGCCGAGGCGATCGTGGCCAGCGCGCCACCACCGGGTCCGATGGGGATGCCGTTCGCGTCGGTGAACCGCGCGCCGAGCGCAGCGAGCATGCCGGCCCCGCCGTCCGTCGTGGCGCTGCCGCCGACACCGAGCACGATGGTGCGGGCGCCCGCGTCGAGCACGGCGCGCAGCAGCTCACCGGTGCCGTACGTGGTCGCGATGAGCGGCGCGAAGACGCCCTTGGGCAGCTGCCGCAGGCCGGAGGCCTCGGCCATTTCCACAACGGCAGTGGTCTCGCGGAGGGCGTAGGCGGCGGTGACCTGCTCGCCCAGCGGCCCGGTGACCTGGGCCGTACGGCGTTCGAATCCGGCCGCCACAGCCGCGTTCACTGTGCCGTCACCGCCGTCGGCGATCGGCAGCGATTCCACCCGCAGGGCGGGAGCGATCCGGCGCAGACCGACGGTGACGTGCTCGGCAACCTCTATAGCTGTGAGCGAGCCTTTGAACTTGTCCGCCGCGATCAGCACGCTGCGAATTTCTCTCACTTTGTGCTCCCTAGGGACACTGCTGCTCGTCGTACTCCCCGTTCGCCCCACTATGGATGCGGTCGCCCGAGGCGGCGCAGCACCGCGCGTGCCGCGTTGTAGCCCGACATCCCGTGCACGCCGGGGCCCGGGGGGGTCGCTTGCGAACAAAGGAAGATCGCGGGATCGGAGGTGGCGTACGCGACGCGGCGCAGCCCCGGTCGGATGATCGCGCGCAGGCCGGCCGTCACACCGCACGCGATGTCGCCGCCGACGTAGTTGGCGTTGTGCGCGGCGAGCTCGGCGGGGCCGCGGACGGCACGGGCGAGCACACGATCGGCGAAGCCAGGCGCGAAGCGTTCGATCTGCCGCTCAATGGCGGCGGTGAAATTTCCCCTCCAGCCGTTCGGCACATGCGCGTACGCCCAGAAGACATGACGGCCTTCGGGCGCGCGGGTGGGATCGAAAAGGCTCGGCTGTGCGGTGAGTACGAAGGGCACGTCGGCGGTGCAGCCGCCGACCACCGCGCGCATGGCGGCGCCGATGTCCTGGTAAGTGGGGCCGAGATGGACGGTGCCGGCGCGCGTGGCCTGCTCCGAGCGCCACGGCACGGGGCCGTCGAGTGCGTAGTCGACTTTGAATACAGCGGGGCCGTAGCGGTAGCGGGGGTACTCGTCGGACAGGCCGGTGATGCGGGCGAGCGCGGTCGGGGAAGTGTCGAAGACATAAGCGCGAGCGGGAGGCAGCTGCGTCAGCGAGGTGATGTTGACTCCGGTGTGAACGGTGCCGCCCAGCTCGCCAAGGTGGGCGGCGAGCGCGTCGGAGATCGCCTGCGAGCCGCCGCGGGCGAACGGCCACCCGACCTCGTGTCCGGCGAGCAGGAACATCAGCGCTCCGCCGGAGGTCATAAGGCCGGTGAACGGGCTCACCAAATGCGCCGCCACCCCCGCGAACAGTGCCCGCGCCTTGCTGCCGTGGAAGCATCGCGCAGCGACGGCGAGCGGCATTCCGCCCACCGCGCCGAATCGCGCGAACAGCAGTGGGCTGTGCGGCAGCTCCGTCCACTGCGGACGGAGCACATCACGGGCGAGCTCGTCCCAGCGGCCGGTGAAGGGCGCGAGCAGACGCCGGTAGGCACCCGCGTCCCGCGGGCCGAGCGAGGCCGCGGTCTCGCTGACGGTCGGCGCGAGCACGGCGGCGCTGCCGTCGAGGAACGGATGGGCCATGGGCAGCTCGGGGTGGACCCATTCCAGTCCGTGCTTATGGAGCGGCAGCGCTTTGAAGGCGGGAGAGCCTACGCCGAATGGGTGAGCCGTCGAGCAGGGATCGTGCCGGAATCCCGGCAGCGTCAGCTCCTCGGTACGGGCACCGCCGCCGACGGTCTTCCCCGCCTCATACACCTCGACAGCCAGACCGGCCCGTGCCAGTTCGACTGCTGCCGTCAGCCCGTTGGGTCCTGAACCGACCACTACCGCGTCAATCGTCACCTCCCTACCGTGCCACGGATCATCCCGTCAGTGCCGGGATCACATGCTCACCGTAGGCGTCGATGGCAGCCTCGCGGGCGTCGTGCATGGCGTAGAGCGCGAACTGGTCGACGCCGAGCGCGCGCAGCTGCTCGATCCGTTCGATGTGCGCCGCGGGTGGGCCAAGGACGCAGAAGCGGTCGACGACGGCGTCGGGCACGAAGACGGTGTCGGGGTTTCCGGCACGCCCGTGGTGCGCGTAATCGTAGCTCTGCCGTTCCTTGATGTACTCGGTGAGCTCGTCGGGGACGAGTCCGGAGTGCTCGCCGTAGCGTGCGACCAAGTCGGCAACGTGGTTGCCGACCATTCCGCCGAACCAGCGACACTGCTCACGCGCATGAGCGAGCCCGGCAGGGGTGGAGTCGGTGACGTACGCGGGCGCGGCCACGCAGATGGTGACTGCGGCCGGGTCGCGCCCGGCGTCGGCGGCGGCCGAGCGCACCGCCTTGACCATCCATTCGGTGAGGAAGGGGTCTGCGAGCTGCAGGATGAAGCCGTCGGCCTTCTGCCCGGCGAGGGCGAGTGCCTTCGGCCCGTAGGCGGCCATCCAGACCGGCAGTCGACCGTCCTTCACCCATGCCAGCCGCAGCGAAGTCCCGTCGACGACCGCCTCCCGTCCCTCGGCGAGATCGCGGATCACGTCAATGGCCTCACCGAGCCGGGCGAGGGTGTCCGGCTTGCGCCCGGCGACACGCATCGCCGAGTCGCCGCGGCCGATTCCGCATACGGTGCGGTTGCCGTACATCTCATTGAGGGTGGCGAAAGTGGAGGCGGTCACCTCCCAGCTGCGTGTGCCGGGATTGGTGACCATGGACCCGACGATCAGTTGGCGGGTGTGCTCCAGGATTCGGCTGTAGATGACAAACGGTTCCTGCCACAGTACGGCGGAGTCGAAGGTCCAGCCGTACCGGAAGCCGTTGCGTTCGGCACGGCGCATCAGCTCCACGACGGTGGATCCCGGCGGATCGGTCTGCAGGACGAGTCCGAATTCCATCACCAGCCCCTTTCTCAGATCAGGTATTGGCAGGCGGCGCGCGGCAGATACTGCCCGTGACCGGCGTGCCCGGTGTAAGTCCGCTGTTCGATGACGAGTTCGCCTCGGGAGAGCACCGTTTCCACCTGGCCTGTGATGCGCCTGCCCTCGTATGCCGAATAGTCAACGTTCATGTGGTGGGTGTCTGCGGAGAGCACCTGCTCGGTGTGCGGGTTGTAGATGACGATGTCGGCGTCGGAGCCGGGCGCGAGGGTGCCCTTGCGCGGGTAGAGCCCGAACATGCGCGCAGGCGTCGCACAAGCCAGTTCGATCCAGCGGCGGCGGTTGATGTGCCCGTCGACAACGGCTTGGTGGAGGAGGTCCATTCGGTTCTCTACACCCGGAAGGCCATTGGGGATCTTGGAGAAATCGCCGCGGCCGAGGTCTTTTTGCCCGCTGAAGCAGAAGGGGCAGTGGTCGGTGGAGACGACCGAGAGGTCGTTGGTGCGCAGCGCCTGCCAGAGCGCGGCTTGGTGGTGGGCGGGGCGCAGCGGCGTCGAGCAGACGTACTTGGCGCCCTCGAAGCCGGGGCGGGCGAGATCGTCGGTGGAGAGGAAGAGGTATTGCGGGCAGGTCTCACCGAAGACGTTCAGCCCCTTGTCGCGGGCCGTCGTGATCTCAGCGACGGCCTCTTCGGCGGAGACGTGGACGATGTAGAGGGGGCAGCCCGCGACGCGGGAGAGCTGAATGGCGCGGTGTGTGGCCTCAGCCTCCAGCAGGGCCTTGCGGACCTCGCCGTGGTAGCGGGGGTCGGTATGCCCGGCAGCGAGCGCCTGCTCGACGAGGACGTCGATGGCGAGGCCGTTCTCCGCGTGCATCATGATCAGCGATCCGTTGGCGGCGGCGCGTTGCATCGCCCGCAGGATCTTCCCGTCGTCGCTGTAGAAGACGCCGGGGTAGGCCATGAAGAGCTTGAATGACGTCACCCCGCGCTCGACGAGGGTGTCCATTTCCTTCAGTGACTCCTCGGTCACGTCGGAGAGGATCATATGGAAGCCGTAGTCGATGGCGCACTGGCCGTCGGCCTTGCCGTGCCAGGCGTCGAGGCCCTCGCGCAGTGACCGTCCGACCCTTTGCACCGCGAAGTCAATGATGGTGGTGGTGCCGCCCCATGCGGCTGCGCACGTTCCGGTCTCGAAGGTGTCCGAGGCGAAGGTGCCGCCGAATGGCAGCTCCATGTGCGTATGGGCGTCGACCCCGCCGGGGATCACATACTTGCCGGTGGCGTCGATGACCCGGTCCGCCGTCCAGACTTGCGCGGCCGCGGACTCGTGAGCGGCGAGCGCGGCCACCCGCCCGCCCTCGACCAGCACGTCGGCGTGAATCTCTTCGGCGGCCGTGATCACCAGCCCGCC
>JAFAUH010000237.1 GCA_019243445.1 Streptomycetaceae bacterium
TTCTGTGAGCGGTTGCGTAGAGAACAACCACGATCACGGATGCCTGCGGGCCCCTTGCATCCGGGGTGCCAGAACCACAGACCCGTCACGCAACGTCACAACGACACGGACCGCCTATGGTGCTGCCCGGTTAACTTCGAAGACCCAGTAATCCTCGACACTGTCGCCACGACCAACCATCGCCACCTCACCGCGAGCCGGGCAGAGCTGTCGGCAGCGCGGCCGCGCCCGCCTGCGTCACGCGCGTCGCGCCGATGTAGTCCGGCTCGTCGATCGGGTCGAAACGGATCGTCGCCCCCGTGTGCGGAGCGTCGATCATGTACCCGCCTCCGATGTATATCCCGACGTGGTGGATAGTGCGCGGATCCCGCAAATCCTTGGCGAAGAAGACCAGATCGCCGGGGAGCAGTTCATTGCGCGAGGGGTGCGGTCCCGCGTCCCACTGGTCGTTGGCGACACGCGGCAGTTGGATACCGACAGACGTATACGCGGCCTGAGTCAACCCCGAGCAGTCGAACCGCCCGTTCTCGGCGGCCGTACCCGTACCACCCCAGAGATACGGCGTACCGAGCTTGGACTGCGCGTAGTAGATGGCACCGGCGGCCTGCTCCGACGGTGCGAGCCTGCCGGTCGGGGCGGAGAAGCTCTGAGCGAGGGTTGTGATTGACTTCACATAATTCTGCGTCTCGCTGTACGGCGGTATGCCGTGCGCCTGCACCACCGCGTAGACGCCCGCGTTGTAAGCGGCGAGCATGTTGGCGGTGTGGTCGCCGGGCACGCTGCTGACGTCCTTGGCAAGCTCACAGTCGTACGCCGCCGCCGACGGGATCGCATCCGCCGGATCCCAGACATCCGCCTTGCCGTCACCGTTGCCGTCCAAGCCGTGCGTTGCCCAGGTGCCGGGAATGAACTGCGCTATCCCCTGCGCCCCCGCCGGACTTTGCGCGTACGGGTTCCAACCGCTCTCCTGATACAGCTGCGCGGCAAGGAGCGGCGGGCTTATGGCGGAACACATGGTGCCCCACCGCTGCACTAGCGACTGGTAGGCAGCAGGCACGGCGCCCGGCGCGAGCCCGAGGGCGGACTGTGCACTTCCGGACAGCGAAGCGGCGGCCGAGTAGGTGCCGATGACAAGCAGGGCGAGGAACGAACAGCAGGCCCCGGCGCCGACGGTGACGACGAGCCACGGCTTGCGCATGGTCGCCCTACCCCTACCCATCCTGCCCCTCCCTGCCCCTCTGCACTGACAGGCCGTATCGTTGCCCTGAGCCAACACCCGTGATACATACGGTAGTGCCCGGCGTGTCCAGCGGACACCGGCATGCGCAGATCAGTGCACCAGTGTGGACACCGCGACGTGGATCACACGTGGAATCCGCCGATAAAGTCGCTGAGTCGACATACACCAGCGGCAACGTCGGCCAATATAGAGTCTGGACCCTTGCGCTCCTGCGAGGGTCCCAACTGATCACGCGGGGCGGTGAGTTATCCCATGTTCCTGGCAGCCCCGAAGGGCGACATCAACACCATCATCGGTGGAATCGCACCCAATTGGGGACCCTTCGGCAACCTTGGGAACGAGGCACGGGTCATGGTCGAAGTAGTGATGGCAGTAGCCATCCTGCTGTGTCTGGCCATCGCGATCTGGGGCGCGGCCAAGCAGCGGATCGGCGCCACAGCGCTACGCGATACGTTCAGTGCCGAACAGGGTAAGGGTCTGATCATCGCAGGGCTGACCGGCGTCTTCATCATCGGTTCGCTCGGCACCCTGTTCACCATCGTCTACGGGATGGCGGTCTGAGCCGACCATGTCCCCGATGATCACCTGCCATCTCTCTCGAGATTGAGTCACCTCTATCGAGGACCCGTTCCTCGCCCGTACACCCTCACCTAGGCTGCGTGCTGATGCCCACTCACCCGAGCCACCTGCAACCGGACGGCAACCCCGACGGCACGACGCGCACCCGCCTGCCCGAAGGCGACCCCTCGGCGCGCCGACCTCCGGCGCGCACATCACGGTCACTGGTGATGGTCGTCGGCGTCGTGATCCTGCTCATCGCAGCGCTGGCTTTCGCCACGAGAGGCGGATCCGGATCCGCCAACAACGGAAGTACAAGTACGGGAACGGGTACGGGTACGGGTGCCAGGGCGCCTGAAGCGGCGGCCACTGCTCCGACAGGCCAACTCCCCGTCACGACCCAGACGGAAGGCATCGCCAGCGGCTTCCCCCCCACCCCGGAGGGCGCCCAATCCGCGGCGGCGAACTACGCGGTGGCGCTGGGCTCCAACGGGATGTTCAACACGGAGCAGCGACACCAGATCATCGCTGCCATCCACGACCCGACCGTGCTGAACACCATCCAGGACCAATTGGACAATGCGTACTCCGCAAGCTTCCTGACGAGCCTCGGGCTGCGTGCGGATGGGACCGCGCCGCCCGGCCTCACATTCGTCACGCGCACCATCCCCATCGGCACAAAGGAAACCGCATCCAGCGGTGGCACCGCCACTGTCGCAGTGTGGTGCGTCGGGCTCGAAGGCCTCGCTGGGACAGGCTCCACGAAGCCGGTGACCGAGTCCTGGTTCACCATCACCGAGAATCTCAAGTGGGTCGACACCGACTGGAAGATCGAGTCGTCGACACAGAACCAGGGCCCCGCGCCCATCAATGGCGACAACCAGGCCGCAGGGGCGAACGAGATCGCCAACGCGGTCAACGGGTACGGAGGGTTCACATATGCCAGGTAGCCACCGACTCCGCCCGATTCCGCTCGCCGCCGCCTTCACAGCCGTGCAGACCTCACTGGTCCTGCTCGCCACACGTGCCGTCGCCGCCCCTCCGTCACCGGGGCCGTCGTCCAGCAAAAGCAACGATCCGTGCGACCTCATCGTCGGGCAGGCACGGCAAATCTGCGAACACGGCAACCCCGGCAGCAGCAACGCCCCTGCCCCCACCACCACCGGCCTCCCCTCTTCGCTCGATCCGCTCGATTCGCTCGCCAAGGGATGCGCCGACGCCGCCGCTTACATCATCGACAAGCTGTCCCACGCCATCACCGCCACCACTCAAGTCGACTTCACCAACGCGACCTTCCTGCGCCAGTACGCCGTCGTCTTCGCCGCCTCAACGATCCTCACTCTCGTGCTGTGGCTGCTGGCCGTCGCCAAGCGCGCCGTACGCGGCGTACCGCTCACCGAGGCCTTCTCCGAAGCCGTCGGTTTCCTCTGGCTCACCGTCCTCGCCTCCGCATTCACCCCGCTCATCCTCTACACCGTCGTCTCAGCCGTCGACGCCGTCACGCAAGTCCTCGGCACCAGTACGGGCGCGCATACGGACGTGTTCTTCGGCGCGTTCTCCGAGGCGCTCACAAAGGGCAACACCATCGGCGGCGGCCCGATCATGCTGATCGTCGTCTCGCTCGTCGCGGTGCTCGCCGCAGGCATCCTCTGGCTCGAACTCGTCATCCGCGCCGCTCTCCTCTACGTCGGCGCACTGCTCGGCACCGCCGTCTACGCAGGGCTCGTCGACAAGAACATGTGGCACCACGTCCGCCGCTGGGCCGGGATCATGATCGCCGTGATCCTCGTCAAGCCGGTGATCGTCATAGTTCTCGGGCTTGCGGGCGCGTTGTCCGGCTCCGGCGGGCCCAGCGCCTTTTCCGCTGTCGTCTCCGGCCTCGCGATCATCTTCCTCGCCATCTTCGCCAGCGCGATGATCTACCGCTTCGTCCCCGGCTTCGGCGACGATGTCGTCAAACTGCGTGGCGACCACAAAGCGGCGGGCTCGCCCGGCGCCGCGCTGATCTCCTCGCCCGCCGCCCTCGTCAAACAAGGCATCAAAACCCACAGCGCACGCGGCTCGCAGGAGCAGACCAACAGCAGCGGCGGGGACCGGTCGGTCGGCACCGTCGGCGGCGGCATCGCCGCCCACAGTTCCCGCGGCAGCACCGCACCCGCTCCGAGCTCCCCTCCGGCCCCCCGCACACCGAACGTCAGTAACCAAGGCACCGGAGGGGACCGAACATGACCACCCAGCCGATCACCCAGCGCCGTACCTACCTCATCGGCAAGGCCCGCCCCAACGCCATCGTCGGCAAAAACCGCGAAACCGGCGAGATCGCGCTCATCGTCGTCGGCGCCGGCCTCGGTATGATGTGCGGCCTGCTCATCCCGTTCCTGCCGCTGCGCATCGCCGGTCTCGTCGGCTTCCCGCTGCTCGCCTTCGCCGCCGTCTTCATGCCGTACCGGCGCCGCACCTTCTACCGCTGGTTCGAGATCAACCGCACCTATCGCCGCACTTTGCGGACCGGCGCCATCTACCGCTCCGGCGCCGCGGAGGCAGGTATCAGGCTCGACGGACGCGAGGTCGAGATCGGCCCGCCACCCGGCATCGGCCGGATCACCTGGCTCTCCACGCCCTTCGGCCCGGACGAGATCGCTGTCCTCCTCCATCTCGACCACCGGACCGCCACCGCCGCCATCGAAATCGAAGGACCCGGCGTGGGCCTGCGGGACAGCGAGGACCAAGAGGCGCTGGTGGAGCGTTTCGGCGCGCTCCTCAAGCACGTGGCCAACGGCGACGGTTTCGTCACCCGCCTGCAGATGCTCGCCCGCACTCTGCCCGCCGACCCGGACGCCCACGCCAAGGACGTCGACCGCCGCGGCGATCCGAGGTCGCCGGAGTGGCTGCGCGGTTCGTACGACCAACTGCAGTCGATGGTCTCCACCTCCTCCGAACAGCACCGCGCCTACCTCGTCGCATGCATGCACTACTCCCGCGAACTCGCCGCCGAGGCCAACGCCATGGCCCGCGCAACCGGTCATAGCCAGGACGAGGGCCTCGCCGTCGTGATGGCGCGCGAGCTCAACGACATCTGCGCGCGCCTCACCGAGGCCGACATCCGCGTCCGCCAGCCCCTCGGCGAGGCCCGGCTCTCCTCGCTGGTGCACTCCATGTACGACCCGGACCACCCCATAGATCACATCCAGGCCATGACCCGGCGCGACTCCTGGCCGGCCGAACTCGACGCCACCGAGCCGACCTATCTACAGGCGAAAACGCGTGAATCGTCGACACGCGCGCCGTGGTGTCACGCCACCGCGTGGATCAAGGAGTGGCCGCTGACTCCGGTGGGCGTCAACTTCCTCGCTCCGCTGCTGGTCCACACCCCGGACGTCATCCGTACCGTCGCCGTCTGCATGGATCTGGAGCCGACGGACGTGGCGATCGAGCGCATGCTGTCCGAGAAGACCAATGACGACGCAGAGGCCAACCGCGCGGCGAAGATGAACCGCGTCGTCGACCCGCGTGACGTCGCCCACCACAACCGCGTCGACCAGCGCGGCGAGGACCTCGCCGCCGGCGCCGCGGGCGTCAACATCGTCGGCTACATCACAGTATCCGCCCGCTCCCCCGAAGCTCTCGCCCGCGACAAGCGCACCATCCGCGCCTCTGCGGGCAAAAGTTACCTCAAACTGGAGTGGTGCGATCGCGAACATCACCGGGCGTTCGTCAACACCCTGCCGTTCGCGACAGGTATCCGCCGCTGAGGAGGCTCCGTCATGGCCATGCTGGATCCGCTCTCCGCCCTCACCGACGCTTTCACCAGCTTCCTCTTCGGAAAGATCGAGACGACTCGCCTACCCGTACGCACTTCCACCGGCCAGGCACAGGCCGTCTATCTGCCCACCGCCGCACCAGGGTTGGGCGACTCAGGCGTGATCATCGGTCGTGAGGTGTACTCCGGCAAGGGCTACATCTATGATCCGTTCCAGCTCTACGGCCAGCAACTACCCGCACCGCACTGGCTGGTGCTCGGCGAATCGGGCAACGGCAAATCCGCACTGGAGAAGACATACGTCCTGCGCCAACTCCGCTTCCGCGACCGTCAAGTCGTCGTCCTCGACGCGCAAGGCGAGGACGGCGTCGGCGAATGGAACCTCATCGCCGAGCAGCTCGGGATCACACCGATCCGCCTCGATCCGATGTCCGCTCTCGACGGCGGCATCAAGCTCAACCCGCTCGACCCGGCGATCACCACCACCGGACAGCTCGCTCTGCTGCGTACGATCATCGAAGTCGCCTTGGGACGCGGGCTGGACGAACGCTCAGGTTTTGCGCTCAAAGTCGCTCACGCGGCTGTGCTCAAAGAGTTCGGCTCCATTGAAGGCAATTCCGCCGAGGACAACTCGGCCGAGGACAGCTCCGCCGAGGACAACGAAACGGACAGCAATCGCCGCCAGCCAATCCTCACCGACATCGTCGATCGCCTCCGCCACCCGGTGAAGGAAGCCACTGAGTCGATGAACGTCGACATAGCGGACGTTCGCGCCTGGGGCCTGGACGTCGCGCTCGTCCTCGACCGCCTCGTCGACGGCGATCTGCGCGGCATGTTCGACGGCCCCACAACCGCTGGGATCGACCTCGACGCGCCCCTGATCGTTTTCGACCTCTCGCACATCGATCGCAACTCGATCGCGATGCCCATCCTCATGGCGATCGTCGGGGTCTGGCTCGAGCACACCTGGATCAGGCCGGATCGCGTCAAGCGCATCTTCCTTGTCGAAGAGGCCTGGCACATCATCAACAGTCCGTTCGTCGCCCAACTCTTCCAACGGCTGCTGAAGTTCGGCCGACGCCTTGGCCTGTCCTTCGTTGCTGTCGTCCACCACCTCTCGGACGTCGTGGACGGTGCAGCCGCCAAGGAAGCCGCGGCAATCCTCAAAATGGCCTCCACTCGGACCGTCTACGCTCAGAAAGCCGACGAGGCGCGGGCCACAGGACGTGTCCTGGGGCTTCCGCGCTGGGCCGTCGAGATCATCCCGACGCTGACTCCCGGCATCGCGGTCTGGGACGTCAACGGCAATGTGCAGGTCGTCAAGCACCTGGTCACGGAGACGGAACGCCCACTCGTCTACACCGACCGCGCAATGACCGAGGGGTCTCAAGCGCCTCAGGTGCCTCAGACGTTCAGCAACAGGGAGCATACGGAAGCCGAGGTATCACTGACGAAACAGTTCACTGACGATGTAGTGGCGTAGGGCGATGGCCATGGACCCACGCAGCGGCCGGGGCATTCCAGGCAGCCCATCGTCGACCCCGCGCGGAGGATGGTGGAGCAGGGGCGAAGGCGGTGGCATTCCGGACGGGCTGCTGGTGACCCTCATCTGTGCCCTACTCGGCATCACGCTGCTGTCGTGGACCGCCACCGGTCTCGCCGGGCTGCTCGCACATGGCCACTGGCCGCACGACCTTCACTTCACGAACACCCCGGAGGCGATGCGGCAACTGGTCAGCAATCCCAAGGACTTGGCTGGCGCATGGCAAGGGGTGCCAACCGCCGATCTGCCGCACCCCGGGCTCTTCTGGGGCATCTTCCTCGGTCAGGTGCTGGTACTGATCGTTCTTGGCGGCTTCATGATCGGGACGATCACTCGGTTCCGTGCAATACGCGTCGCGGCGCGGCAACGGCACGAGCCCGCATACAGCGTCCCGACGCCACACCAAACCGTAGCTGCACATACCCTGGTCCCGCAGACTCTGGTCCCGCAGACCCAGCCGCTTCTGTCGGCCGCTGATATCGCCGAGGTTCCGCAGACCACAGCCGCGCCTCCCCCCAAAACGCAATTTACCGAAGCGCGATTCACCGAAGTACAACTCACCGCCTCCCACGTCCTCTTCGCCGGGCCACGCAGCGACAAGAACAAGCGCATCATCCAGCCGGCCGTGCTGGACAGCGAAGGCCCGGCCATCGTCACCTGCACCGACGCCACCACCTGGGAGCAAACCGTCGGCCACCGCTCCAAACTCGGCCCGGTCTACGTCTACGATCCCGAACATCTTCTCAACGCCCCTGACCGGCTGCGCTGGGCACCGCACAGCGGCTGCGAAATCCCTGAAGCAGCCGCAAGCCGCGCTCGCGCCCTGCTCGCCTCACTGCGGACCCACGATGTCACGACCAACGACGCCGCCGTCACTTTGCTGCGTTGCTGGCTACATGCAGCTGCCATCGACGGTTTGCCGTTCCGTCAGCTCCATCGCTGGGCAGGGGGAACGGGCATCGGCGATGCGGTACGCATCCTGCGCACCACACGTGACGCTGCGTCCGGCTGGAGCGGCGAGCTGGAGGCCACACTGTATGCACATCCCGAACGCCGTGATGCGGCAAGAGAGTTGATCCAGAAGGCTCTGTCCGGTCTCCACTCGATCCACGTCAGAGACGCGTGCAACCCCGGCTCACCGCGGCAGGGGATAATGTCGCCGTCTGATGGGTTCGAACTGGAATCCTTTTTGAACGACCGGGGAACGCTTTATGTAGTCGGCACGTCGCGGGAGGATCCACGGGCCGACCCAGGTGCGATGCCATTGCTCACCGCACTTGTCTCCAGCGTGGTCGAGCACGGCCGGCGCATGGCCGTAGGGTCATCCCCCGGTCGGCTCGACCCACCACTTACATGCATCCTCGACGACATTGCGTCGATCGCACCGATCCCTGAACTACCAGCGTTGATGGCCGAAGGACCAGCTCTGGGGATCCTGGTCCTGGCCGTGCTCCGCTCCGAGGAACAAGCCCGCCACCGCTGGCCGACCCGCGAGGCCCAGAGCATCTGGCAGTCGGCGATGACCCGGGTGACGATGGATAGTTGAGTTCCGTTGACGATGGATAGTTGATTCCGTGGCCAGTGGCAGTGGCCAGTTCCCGTTGCCGGTATGAAACGCGAAGGAGCCCTGCCCGGGATCAATTGATCCTGGGCAGGGCTCCTTCACAATGATTGTTCGGCGGTGTCCTACTCTCCCACAGGGTCCCCCCTGCAGTACCATCGGCGCTGAAAGGCTTAGCTTCCGGGTTCGGAATGTAACC
>JAFAUH010000260.1 GCA_019243445.1 Streptomycetaceae bacterium
ACCGGCGACGTGCTGACCTTCTCCTGGCACATCCGGGGGTCGAAGCCCAACGCCACCGCTGACGGCTACATCAGGTGCCGGGTCCCCAGTCCCGGAGCTCACTGACCTCGCCGGACGCCGGGCGCGCACCAGCAACCACAAAGGGAGCTCGAGGATCATGAGTAAGGGCCATGGAGCAGGGATATCCATCCTGGGCGGAAGCCATCGGCTGGAGGTCCTCGGCCTTTCGAGTGGGCCGAACACCTTCACGGTGAATTATGCGATCACCCCGCCATTGCCCGACGACGTGGACCCGAACTCGATGACGACCTCGGTGTTCCTCCGCCTCGAAGCCACAGACGACCTCGGCAACGAGTACCTCGACGCGGGAGGCGCGCGGGGCCTTGGACCGGATGGCACCCGGACGATGGGCAGCATCTCCGCAAGCCCTGCCCCGCCACTAGAGGCAAGCACCCTGACTGCGACGCTCGTCGTCATGCGCGAAGCTAAGGAAGCCGCCTACGAGCTCGTCTTCCCCCTCCGGCCGGAGCGCTGAGCCCTGCCAAGGAGGACGTGACGTGCCGACGGGTCCCTGATCTGCCGATGTCCCGGTGAGGGGTTTGGCCGGGGTGGGGGTAGCCACCATTGATCACATGGCGGCTACCCCCACCCCGGCCAAACCCATTTTGCAGGGTGACGGTCAAGGGCCAGGTCCTCCCGCGACGCGCCTGTCAGGGACATACCGCGAGAGGACCCGGGAAGACCACGCTATCGGCCCGGCGGGCCCGGGCCGATGACAACACCCGGGCGGATATGCGCAATCGCCATAAAGTCACCCGAAAGAGGTGGCTCACTTTCAAAATGTCGATCATGAAGCGGCCCACGCCCCGACGGTAAGTCACAAACGCACAACCGGCTCCCGTACAGCCCGTCCAAGTGGCTCTCGTTCGCTCCGTCGAAAACAGTCCACTGGCGCAATCTGACCAAGGGCCAGGTCGCCATGATCACGGCCAAAGCCTGTCCACTGAGTGGACAAAGCAGCCGTCCACCGAGTGGACAGTCCTCCCGTTCACTCAGTGAACACTCGGAGTCTTGCTGGGCACCGTCGGCAAGGCGGACATCGTGCTCCAGCACGCCACCGATCTCGTGGCCCCGGTCATCAACGGCGCCACCGGGCTCAACGAGGCGTACACCCTCGCCCACTGGAGGCGGAACAGGGTGCCCGAGCAGCAGCATGCAGCGTGCACATCCAGTGCACACGGGTGCGAAAAACGACCGCGAACACTGTCAACCAACGAAAGGCAACGCGCCTGGTCAGAGCACGTTTTCCGGCATCCGCGCAGGTCACGGCCATGCCCTCGCCAAATGCTCCACGAATGGCAAGAATTCGCCCACCGGCTACATGAGGCGGGACACCACAGCTGCACTGCTTGGTGTGGCCGTGACCTGCGCGGATACCGGGCCGCTCGGCGAGTGCGGCGGGGCTGAAGACGGATCTTGAGCTGACTCGGCAGGAAATCATCGCTGATTCCTCCGCGAGGACGACGTTCACGGCATCGTTCACGGCATCGGCCAGGTCGAAATTTAACGCAGCGTAGTGTTCCCGCACGAAACGTGCGGCGGCGACCGTATCGATAGTCTTGCCGTAACTCCGAAGACCCGCCTTTCCTCGCGCACCAAAATCGGAATAATTGCGACAAAATTCGGCAGAACGGAATTAAGGGCGAAGTAGCCCATTCCCCCACATCGAACCGGCGGCACCGCCCAGTTCTGCGGTAGACATTGGTAGACATTGCGTTCACCAACCGCCCACGGGCGGCAACCGATTTTGACGGCGAAGATTGCAGCGGCGTACGGAGCGAACGGAAGGGCCAGTCAGTGGAGCCAAGAGCAGCGTCCCGGTCGGTGCTCAGCGGCGCCCTCGCAGGCGTACTGTCGTTCGCCGCTGTCGCCGCACTCACTTCCTGCGCGGGCTCGGACGGCTCTGGCGGCGCCTTGGGCAGCGCGGATGCGAGCAGCCGCAACGGCACCCTCTCGGCCGCGTCGCCCGGTAAGTACCAGACGCTGCCTGAGCCGTGCGGCAGTGTCAGCAGTCAGACGCTGCACGCGATGCTGCCCGGCTCGCAGAATTACGCCGGCACCGCAGCGCTCACCTACGACCCCGACCGGCGCGTCGGGTGTCAGTGGAGCGGCACGACGCAGGACGGCACGCGCCACCTCAGCCTGGATTTCGAACGGGTGGTGTCATACGACCCGACCTTCAGCGATGACGACAAGGCGGTGCAGGACTACGAGCAGATGGCGCAGGCCGCGCACATCCCCGGTGTGGACCCGAGCATCTCACCCAGCCCCTCGACGCCGGCACCCACCTCGTCCCCCTCCCCATCCCTCTCCCCCTCCCCATCCCCATCCCCATCCCCATCCAATTCCACCGCGGCCAGCGACGCCGCCGAAGCAAGCGACACCACACCGCGGCGCATCGGCGGCATCGGCGACACCGCATACCTCAATGACACGGTCACGGCAATGGATTCGGTCGTCCACCGCGATGTCACGGTCGTATTCCGGATTGCCAACGTCCTTGTCACGGTGGAGTTCTCGCAGCAGTCGAACGACAAAACGGTCATTCCATCGAGCATGGAGCTTCAACTGGACGCTTTGGGGTTGGCGCAGCAGCTCGCCGCGAGTTTCAACAGTTGACGTGCTGACGTCTCCGCAGGTGATTTTTGTGGCCTATGCCTCATCTGCACCGAGGCTCTCGGCATATGACGATTACGGCAAGGAACGTATTGTGAGCCTTTTCGCCCCACAACGCCGGAAGGACCCATGCGCAGACTCGCCCCGCGCCTCGCTCTCCTGCTCGCGTCCGCAGCCGTGCCGGTAATGCTCGTCGCCGGCTGCTCCTCGGGCCCCGGCTCCTCGAACGGCACACAAAGCGAGTCCGCCGGCGCGTCACCGAGCCCCGCGTCGGCGAAGTACCCGAAGGTGCCCGACCCCTGCAAGGCGATATCGCAAAACACCGTCACGTCGATGGTTCAGGGAGTGAAAAACGCAAGCGGGCAGCTGGTCTCCTCCGCAAATGCCAACGACCACGGTGGCTGTTCGTGGAGCGGGGTCAACGGCTATCAGTACCGCTACCTGGACGACTCCTTCCAGCGTTTCGACTCCGCCCCCGGCGACGGTTCGGCAGAAGCACAGGCCGTCTTGGGCTTCCAGTCAGCCGTGCAGGGCGCCGCGAAGGCTGCAGGCGCCCAGACCACGCAGATAAGCGGCGTCGGCGACCAGGCAACTTTGATCACGTGGGACGTGAACAACGACAAGACGGACTACCACTACGCGACCGTGGTGGCCCGCACCTCCAACGTCATAGTGACCGTGGACTTCAGTGGTGCCGGTCTGGAAGGCGACCGCAAGCCCAAGGCCGACCAGATGGACCAGGACGCGCAGCAGACCGTCCAGGAGGCCATCGCATCCGTCCAGGCCACCGCCACCCAGTGACACCTACAAGACACCTACGACACCTACGTCTGCGTCCTCAGCGCGCGCCCAGCAGCTCCCGCACCTTGTCCGCGCCCACCGCCAGCAGCAAGGTGGGCAGCCGCGGGCCGGTATCGCGGCCGACGAGCAGCTTGTAGAGCAGGGCGAAGAACGCCCGCTGCGCCACCTTCAGCTCCGGGGTCGGCTTGGCATCGATGGTCAGGCCGGCTTGCAGCTTCGGCACGGCGTAGACGAGCGTCGTCAGCCCCTCGAGCGACCAGTGCTCGTCGAGCCCGTTGGCGAGGAGCTTCAGCGCCTCGCGGTCGGCGTCGCCGAGCGTGGTGAGCGTTTCGCTGTCAGGTTCAGCGCGGACCTGGGTGCGCTGTTCGGGCTCGACATGCGTGGTGACCCATGTCTCCGCCTTGCTCAGCCGCGGCTGCAGTTGGTCGAGGGATGAGAGCGGGTCTTCGATGGTGAAGTCGCGCAGGATCCGCAGCGTCTGCTCCTCGTGGCCGGTGGTGATGTCCACCACCGATGCGAGGGTGCGGAACGGCAGCTTGCGCGACGTCGTCGGCAGTTCGCCCGAGGCCGTACCGGAGGCGCGCGCGTGGATCGCGACGTCGACCGGCGCTGCCGTGCCGGCTTCGATCTTGCGCTCCAGGGCGTCCCACTCGTCGTAAGTGCGGCTGATCTCCTGGTCGAAGGAGATGTTGAACGCCTGGTTGGGTCGGCGACGCGCGTACAGCCAGCGCAGCAGTTGCGGCTCCATGATCCGCAGCGCGTCCTCGGCGGTCGGCACGCCTCCCTTGGAGCTGCTCATCTTGGCCATGCCACTGATGCCGACGAATGCGTACATCGGGCCGATCGGCGGCTGCGCGCCGAAGATCTCACGCACCAGTTGCTGACCGACCATGAACGACGAGCCGGGCGACTGGTGGTCGACGCCGGACGGCTCGAACATCACGCCCTTGTAGGCCCAGCGCATCGGCCAGTCGACCTTCCAGACCAGCTTGCCGCGGTTGAACTCGCTGAGCCGGACGATCTCGCGGTGCCCGCATACGCAGGTATACGCGAGCTCGGTGGTCTCCTCGTCGTACGAGGTGACCGTCGTCAGGTCGCGGTCGCATACTGCGCAATACGGCTTGTACGGGTAGTAGTCGGCGGCGACGCCCGTCTCCTCGTCGTCTGTGTTCTCGCCGGCCTCCGCCGCTCGCTTCTTGGTCCGGTATCGGCCAAGGACGGCGTCGATGCGGCGGCGTTCGCGCATCGCGTGCAGGATGCGGTCGCGGTAGGTGCCCGAGGTGTACTCGTGCGTCTGGCTGATCTCGCTCACCTCGACGCCGAGCGTGGCGAGCGCTGCCCTGAACGGCGCCTTGAAGTGGTCCGACCAGCTGTCGTACTCGCTGTCCGCCGGGGCCGGGACGGAAGTCAGCGGCTTGCCGATGTGCTCGGAGTACGACGGGTCGTAGCCGACCGGGACCTTGCGGTAACGGTCGAAGTCGTCCCACGACAGAATGTGCTCGCAAGGCACGCCGCGGCGCTTGATCTCGTCGGCGACCAGGTGCGGGACCATGATCTCGCGCAGATTGCCGAGGTGGATGGGCCCGGAGGGGCTGATGCCCGAGGCGCAGATAATCGTCCGGCCCGGGGCCCGACGCTCGGCTTCCGCGATGACGTCATCGGCGAAACGGGCGACCCAGTCGGCCTCGGTGCTGCCAGCCACAGTCTGAAGTCCCTTCCTGTCCTGTGCGTGCTGTCCTGTGCGTGCTGTCGCTCTACACGTTCACTACGTTCACTACGTTTACTGTCCCGCGTCGATTGTCCCATCTCCAGGAGGGGTCTCGTTTCTCCAGGAGGGGCCCGTCGCCGTGGGATACTCAGAGCGATTGCTTATCTGTATGAGTCCTACTTTGTATGAGTCCTACTAAGGAACGGCACTCGTCCCATGGCTTTGGTCCCTTCCCTTTCCGCCTCGCTCCAGCAGCGTGTCTCGGCCGCCCTCGCGGCTGCCGTGCCGTCGGCCGCCGATGCCGACCCGCTGCTGCGACGCAGCGACCGGGCGGACTTCCAGGCCAACGGCGTACTCGGCCTCGCCAAGCGGCACAAGGCCAACCCGCGGGAGCTCGCGACGCAGGTCGCCGCGGCCCTGCCGGCCGACGACGTGATCGCACAGATCGAGGTGTCGGGCCCCGGCTTCCTCAACATCACGGTCGCGGACGCAGCGATCACTGCCAATCTCTCCGCACGCGCCGCCGACGAGCGGCTCGGCGTCCCGTACGCGGACAACCCCGGCACCACCGTGATCGACTACGCACAGCCGAATGTCGCCAAGGAGATGCACGTCGGCCATCTGCGGTCCTCCGTGATCGGCGACGCAATCGTGAAGATCCTGGAGTTCGGCGGCGAGACGGTGATCCGACGTCACCACATCGGCGACTGGGGCACCCAGTTCGGCATGCTCATCCAGTACCTGATGGAGCACCCGCACGAGCTGGACCACGACGCGGACGAGGCGCAGGCAGGCGCGGAGGCGGCCGGCGAGGCGTCGATGTCGCGGCTGAACCGCCTCTACAAGGCTTCGCGCGCGCTCTTCGACTCCGACCCCGATTTCAAGGACCGGGCGCGCCGCCGCGTCGTCGACCTGCAGGCAGGCGATCCGCAGACGCTTGCGCTGTGGCAGAAGTTCGTCGACGAGTCGAAGATCTACTTCTACTCGGTATACGACAAGCTGGATGTGGAGATCCGCGACGAGGACATCGTCGGCGAGAGCGCCTACAACGACATGCTCGTCGAGACCTGCAAGCTGCTGGAGGAGTCGGGCGTCGCCGTCCGCTCCAACGGTGCGCTGTGTGTGTTCTTCGACGACATCAAGGGCAAGGACGGCGAGCCGGTGCCGTTGATCGTGCAAAAGGCTGACGGCGGCTTCGGCTATGCGGCGACCGACCTGTCCGCGATCCGCAACCGCGTCTTCGCCCTGCACGCCGACACACTGCTGTATGTGGTGGACGCGCGGCAGGCGCTGCACTTCCGGATGGTCTTCGACACCGCGCGGCGGGCCGGCTGGTTGAACGACGAAGTCACCGTCCACCACCTGCCGTTCGGCACAATCCTCGGCAAGGACGGCAAGCCGTTCAAGACACGTGAGGGCGAGTCCTTCCGCCTGGAGGATCTGCTGGACGAGGCGATCGAGCGGGCGGCTGCCGTGGTCCGGGAAAAGAGCCAGGAGCTGACCGAGGAGGAGATCGCCGAGCGGGCCGCCGAGGTCGGCATCGGCGCCATCAAGTACGCGGACTTGTCGACCTCCCTCGGCCGGGATTACGTCTTCGACCTCGACCGGATGGTGTCGCTCAGCGGCGACACCAGCGTCTACTTGCAGTACGCGTATGCGCGTATCCGCTCGATCCTGCGCAAGGCCGGTGACGCCGCCAGGCCGGTGGCCCACCCCGAGCTGCCGCTTGCTCCCGCCGAGCGTCAACTCGGGCTGTTGCTCGACGAATTCGCCGAGACTCTAGCCCAGGTGAGGGAAGTTTACGAACCGCACCGCCTCGCCTCGTACCTGTACGCACTGGCGTCGGCGTACACCACGTTCTACGACCAGTGCCCGGTGCTCAAGGCCGAGGGCGGCCCGGCGATGGTGGAAAACCGCCTCTTCCTCTGCGACTTGACCGCGCGCACACTCCACCAGGGCATGGCGCTGCTGGGCATCCGCACGCCCGAGCGCCTGTGAACACGCGCCGCGCGTATGTCATGTGTGGCATGCCGGTCCGCGGTCTGTCCGCAGGCAAGAAGTAACCGTCAGACAACGAAAATCAGCTACGTGAACCGCCACAGGCTCAGCGCTCGTCGCATCTGAAGCGATGCAAAACAGGCTTTGAGCAGAAGGCGCATTCATGAAAAAAGGTGTGTTTATAAGACATGGCGTAAAGCGGCAGTGGACGCTCCTGACGGTCACGTCGGTACTCGCGGCGTTGGCCACATTGGTGTTTGGACTGCAGCAGACCAGCCAGGCCGCTCAAGGACAAAGGTGGCAGGGGGGTGTTCCCTGGGCGGGTGTGCTGAAGACGAACATGGGCCTGTGTTCGGTGACGGTCATCTCCGAGTTTCTGGCGATCACCGCCAAGCACTGCGGCACAGTGAACCCTCAGCTGAAGCTGAACGTCCCGTCGTGGTCGACCAAGGGGCACTACTACACCGTGAAGAAGATCGAGGTGAACCGGAACCTGGACGTCGAGGCGCTCTTCCTGCGCAATCGCACGGGGCTCAGCGTGACTCCGCATCGGGAACTCGTGGCTCGGGACTGGTTCTACGCCTGGGGCTACGGACTGGACTGGTCAAACCATGTCACCAACCATCTGACGCGGGCCGACTTCAACTTCCCCATGAGGTGCTCCGATACGCTCATTGCGGCGGGCAAGGGTTCCTTGTGCTGGGAGACCACGGCAAAAGACAGCGTGTGCATCGGAGACTCGGGTGGGCCCATCACCCAGCACGGCGAGATCATCGCGATGATGACCAACGGAGATTACAGGAACGATTGCAGTACGGTCTCCGCAGGCGGGGCACTCACGGTGAGAGAGATGCAGCCGTGGTTGGACCAGATGATCAACGATTCGAACCCCTTCCCGTCATAACCTCGTTGGCTGGAGAGCAGGGACGAGCGCCGGAGGGCAGGGACCGGCGCTGCACCCTGAGCCGAACTCGTCCGCGGCCACGCCTCCGGGCTGGCCGCGCCTCACGCACCGAGGCCGCGTAGCCGTTCCGGGGTCGTGCGGCGGTCGGTGAGCTGGCTGACCATGAGACGGACGACCGTGACCACTCCAGCGTCGTCGACGAAATACACCTGGCGTCGGCCCTCGCGGCGCGCGCGTACCAGACCGGCCAGTTTCAGCTTGGCCAGATGCTGGCTGACCGCGGGCAGCGCCCCGCCGACCCGATGGGCAAGGCTGCTCACATCGCACTCGCCCTGGGCAAGCACCCAGACGATGTGCAGACGCGCGGGGGAAGCGAGGAGGCCGAAGGAGGCGGCGGCCTCCTGCAGTACATCGGCGGGAGGATCTTCGTGGCCTCCAGGGTTAGCCCTGTGGTGTGCAGCCGCGGCGGCCACGCTGCCCCCTCCCACGTCCTGAGCCGGTCTCACAGCCCCCGGTCCCGTGCGCTTCTCCGTTCGCTCACACGACGGCCAAAGCGCCGCAGAGCCCTCAGTCTACGCGGTGCCGCAACCCGGGCAGCGATTCGGTGAGGCCCCGGATCAGCTCGTCAAGGCGAGCGGAGCGTATCCGCGCAGCGAGCTCCACCGCCTTCTCGCCCGCCTCGTAGGCGCCCTGCGGATCGCCGAGACGCAGCCTCGCCGTCGCTGTCCTGGCGAAGACAAGACCACGGGTGCGTACCCGCGCCGGGCGCAACCGTTCGGCAGCGAGGGCGAGCGAGGTGACGGCCTGGCGATGGTCGCCGAGATCGAGATGGCAGCTGCCGGCCTGGGCGTGGAGGTCGCCCTCGTCAAGGTGGACGAGCCAATGCGGCTCGTCGGCGCCCCGGCCGCGTACGCACAAATCCGCGGCGAGCCCGAGCGTGTGCAGTGCCTCTCGACGGCGGCCCAGTTTGGCGTGGCCGCGCGCCTCCCAGGCGAGCAGAAGCGAGCGCAGCCCGGGCGCGTCGAGGCCACGCGTGCGCTCCTGGCCGGCACGTACCGCGTCGAGGATGTCACGCGGACGGCCTGAGACGTAGGCGCTGATCGCCAGGTGCACCAGCACTCCGGCAGCGATCCGGGCGTCGTCGGCGGCGTGGGCGGCGCGCAGGGCGGCGAACATCAGCCGGTGGGCGACGGCCGCCGGTCGGCCGGAGTCCAGCTGATACCAGCCCGCCTGCCCGGCAGCGTCTGCGGCGACTGCGGCGAGCCGCTGTCCGGTCTCCGCTCCATAGCGGCCGTGCCGCAACAGGCCCACGACGACGGCGAGATGAGCGGTTGCGGATTGGGCGAGGCTGCCGCCACCGTGCTCGCCGTCCATGCGCCGCATCAGATCGGTGGTGGCCTGCAGCTGGTCCAGTAGTGCTTCTGGCACCTCGGCACCGCTGTGCCGGGGGCGGGCGATGCGGTACGGCATCGCGGTGGCCCACCGCTGGACGTACGCGGAGACCTCCGAGGAACGGCCGGCGTGCGGCACGCCGATACCCGCCCGGTCGTCGGTGGCAAAAGCGGCGGCTTCGCGGAGTGCGACGATGGCCTGTTCCGGCGTCCACGGCGCGTCGGTCTCCGCCCTCTCCCTGCTCTGCGAGGGAAGGACCTCTGCCCGCTCAGCACGGCGTGATTCGGTCCGGGCGGGAATGGTGGTGCGCCCGACGCTGCGGGGCACGGGCCTGCGCCGCGGCACGCGCACCAGATCGGCCGGGACGGCGAGGCCGTCGAGGAAGTCGACTATCCGGTCGATGCTGGTCAGGCGGCGGGCGCCGGATTCGAGCATGGACAAAAATCCCTGGCTGAGGCCGGTGAGTTGGGCCACATCCTCCTGCCGGATCGAACCGCGCTGCCGCACCAGTCTGCTGACCTGACCGAAGTTCCACGCCGCAAGCGCCTCACGTACCTCGGGGTCGGCCCATACGCGGGCCGGGATCCGCGGGGTATCGTCGGCAGGCGGCAGCGCAGCACGGGAGCAGGCGCCGCACAGCTCATCGGTGTTGTAAGCGCTGAGCCGG
Organism: Streptomycetaceae bacterium; assembly: GCA_019243445.1. Classification (GTDB taxonomy): domain Bacteria; phylum Actinomycetota; class Actinomycetes; order Streptomycetales; family Streptomycetaceae; genus Streptantibioticus_B. Next base: position 10,147 of record JAFAUH010000260.1, read on the forward strand.
CATCGGCAGCGGGAACACCGACGACTCACGGCGGCCTCCGGCGCAACCGGGGCACACAGTTTCTGCGTCGTCGTCATGGGGGGAAGCTCCTCAGCAATTCAACAACCGCTCGACGCACGTCATGCGTCCCCCCGTCAAAAACGTCTTCGTGCAACTCTCGTTACTCTAAGGGGGAGTTGAGCATTTGCGTTAATGCAGGGTCCGGGATGAGACAAGGGGACCGAGAGATTTCGCCCCTGGAGCCCTTTTCGCCGGATCTTCGCCGGCCTGTCTACGCGAGTCGCTGCGCGACTTCGGTAGCCCAGTATGTGAGCACCATGCCCGCGCCGGCGCGCCGCACGCTGGTGAGCGTCTCCATGATGGCGCGATCCCGGTCGATCCAGCCATTTGCCGCCGCGGCCTCTACCATCGCATACTCACCGGAGATCTGGTAGGCGGCCACCGGTACATCCGACGCATCGGCAACCTGGCGCAGAATGTCCAGATATGGCAGCGCGGGCTTGACCATTACCATGTCCGCGCCCTCGGCGAGGTCGAGTGCCAACTCCCGCAGTGCCTCACGCGCATTGGCGGGATTCTGCTGGTATGTCTTCCTATCGCCCTTGAGTGAGGAATTGACAGCTTCACGGAACGGCCCGTAAAACGCCGACGCGTACTTCGCCGTGTAGGCGAGCACGGCCACACCCTGGTGACCGGCGGCGTCCAACGCCTCGCGGATCACCCTGACCTGACCATCCATCATGCCGCTCGGGCCGACGACGTCGACGCCCGCGTCCGCCTGCACCCGCGCCATCTCGGCGTAGCGCAGCAGCGTCGCGTCGTTGTCCACCTGGCCGTGCTCGTCGAGGACGCCGCAGTGGCCGTGATCGGTGTACTCGTCGAGGCACAGGTCCGACATGACCACCAGCGCGTCACCGACCTCCGACTTCACCTCGCGGATGGCGAGTTGGAGGATTCCGTCGGGCTCGGTGCCCTGCGAGCCCACCGCGTCCTTCGTCTCCGGCACACCGAAGAGCATGATCCCGCCGACGCCCGCTTCCGCCGCCTCGACGGCCGCCTTGCGCAGCGTGTCGCGGGTGTGCTGGACAACGCCGGGCATCGAGGAGATCGCCGCAGGCTCGGTGAGGCCCTCCCGCACGAACGCGGGCAGGATCAACTCGGCCGGGTGCAGCCGGGTTTCGGCGACCATCCGCCGCATCGCCGACGTCACCCGCAGCCGACGTGGCCTCGCCGCCGGGTACTGCCCGAATCCCGCATGTCCACTGCCACTGCTCATCCTCGGGCCCTCCTCCGTCCTCCGGGACGGCGCTCACTCGGCCGGGTGACAAGCTCACCGGCCTCCTGCGCGGCCACGCGACGCGCCGTACCGAAGTCTGCCAGGGCCTGGGCGAGCGCGTGCACCGACGGCTCGGGAGCCAACACATCGACGCGCAGCCCGTGTTCCTCGGCCGTCTTGGCGGTGGCCGGGCCGATACAGGCGATGACGGTGACGTTATGCGGCTTGCCCGCGATGCCGACGAGGTTGCGCACGGTGCTCGACGAGGTGAACAGCACCGCATCAAACCCGCCGCCCTTGATCGCCTCACGGGTCTCGGCCGGCGGCGGCGAGGCCCGCACCGTCCGGTACGCCGTCACATCATCGACTTCCCAGCCCAGCTCGATCAGACCGGCGACCAGCGTCTCGGTGGCGATGTCGGCGCGCGGCAGGAAAACCCGGTCGATCGGGTCGAAGACCGGGTCGTACAGCGGCCAGTCCTCCAGCAGCCCAGCCGCTGACTGCTCTCCGGACGGCACGAGGTCGGGCTTGACGCCGAATTCGACAAGCGCCTTGGCCGTCTGCTCGCCGACCGCGGCCACCTTGATACCGGCGAACGCCCTCGCGTCCAGGCCGTACTCCTCGAACTTCTCCCGCACCGCCTTGACCGCGTTCACCGAAGTGAAGGCGATCCACTCATAACGACCGGTGACCAGACCCTTGACCGCCCGCTCCATCTGCTGCGGTGTACGCGGCGGTTCAACGGCGATCGTCGGCACCTCGTGCGGCACAGCGCCGTACGAACGCAGCTGCTCCGAGAGCGAGGCGGCCTGCTCCTTGGTGCGGGGCACCAGCACCTGCCAGCCGAACAGCGGCTTGGTCTCGAACCAGGACAGCCCGTCGCGCCGACCCGCCGTCGGGTCACCGACCACGGCTATCGCCGCCTGGCCCGGCTCGGGCGACGGCAGCGCCTTGGCGGATTTCAGCTCGGCGCCAATGCTGCCGAGCGTCGCGTTCCAGGTGCGCTGCCGGGTGGTGGTGCCGCGGACGGTGACCGTCATCGGGGTGTCCGGCTTGCGGCCTGCCGCGACCAGCTCGGCCGCGGCACTGGCCACAGCCTCCAAGGTGGTGCTGATGACGAGCGTGACACCGCTGGTGCCCGCCTCGCTCCAACAGCGGGCATCGGCGGCCATCGCGTCGATGAACCGCACATCGTGGCCGATCGACACGCCCGCGTAGGCGGGGACGCCCACAGCGGTGGCAACGCCGGGCACCACTTCGAAGGGGATACCGGCTGTGGCACAGGCGAGCATCTCCTCGGCGGCTTCGCCGTCGAGCCCGGGGTCGCCCGCTACCGCACGCACCACCCGCTTGCCTTTGCTCGCGGACGTCATGACAAGCTTGGAGGCGCACGCGGCGACGCCGGAAGAACTGCCAAGCGCTGCCAGTTCAGGTGCCTCCGTGGCCGCCCGGGCGTGTTTGCGCACCACCTCGAGCACCTGCGGGTCGGCGACAAGGACGTCCGCCTCGGCCAGCGCCTCGACGGCACGCAGCGTGAGCAGCCCAGGGTCTCCGGGCCCTGCGCCGAGGAAGGTCACGTGCCCTTGGGCAGGCTTGTGCATGGCGGTGGGGCTCACAGTGCTCGCTCCCCCATCAGACCGGCTGCACCCTTGGCCAGCATCTCCTCTGCGAGTTCGCGACCGAGTGCGGTCGCTTCCTCGCGGGATGCCGGCAGGGGACCGGTGGCGGACATCTGCACCAGCGTGGTGCCGTCGGTTGTGCCGACAACACCGCGCAGACGCAGCTCGGTTACAGACCCGTGCTCATCGTTCCGCCCGATGTCAGGCTCGGCGAGCGCGCCCACTGGGGCGGAGCAGCCGGCCTCCAAGGCGGCAAGCAGGGATCGCTCAGCGGTCACGGCGGCCCGGGTGAACGGGTCGTCGAGTTCGGCGAGCTCGGCCGCCAGCTCCGTGCGTTCGGCGGAGCATTCAACGGCCAGCGCTCCCTGTCCGGGAGCGGGCAACATCACTTCGGTGTGAAGCAGTTCGGTCGCCTCGTCGAGGCGGTCGATGCGGCGCAGGCCCGCGGCGGCAAGCACCACCGCGTCCAGGTCACCAGAGGCAACGTATCCGATGCGGGTGTCGATGTTCCCCCGTATCGGTATGACCTCGATGTGTCGGCCCAAGGCGCGCGCCCATGCCTTCAGCTGCGACATCCTGCGCGGTGAGCCAGTGCCGATACGTGCGACGGTCTCCGCCCCGGTCAGCTGCTCGAATGTCAGCCCGTCCCGGGCGATCAGCACATCGCGCGGGTCCTCGCGCAGCGGGATCGCGGCGATCAGCAGGCCCTCAGCGCCGGTGGTGGGCAAATCCTTCAGCGAGTGCACGGCGAAGTCGATGCGCCCCTCCAGCAGGGCGTCGCGCAGCGCCGAGACAAAGACGCCGGTACCGCCGATCCGGTCCAGCGCCTCGCGGGAGGTGTCGCCGTAGGTGGTGATCTCCACCAGCTCCACAGGCCGACCGGTCACCTTGCTGACCTTCTCGGCGACCTGGCCGGACTGGGCCATGGCGAGCTTGCTGCGCCGCGTGCCCAGCTTCAAAGTCCGCCGTGACGCCCCGGCCGGGGCGTCGCAGTGGACTCGGGGAATGGCGGGGGTGGTGGGGGCCGGCTCCGCCGACGGAGTCGGATGATTCAGCACAGTCATGCCCGGTCTCGCTTCGGGTCGCCGGTGTCGGCCCGGCTGACGGCGGCGACCGCCTGCGGGTCGAGGTCGAACAATTCACGCAGCGCGTCGGCGTACCCGGCCCCGCCGGGTTCTCCTGCCAACTGCTTGACCCGCACGGTGGGCGCGTGCAGGAGCTTGTCGACGACGCGGTGCACCGCTTGGGTGATCTCGGCGCGCTGTCTGTCGTCCAGGTCGGGGAGGCGCCCGTCGAGGCGGGCGAGTTCAGAGCTGACGACGTCGGCGGCCATGGTGCGCAGCGCGACGACGGTCGGGGTGATGTACGCGGCGCGCTGGGCGGCGCTGAACGCCGCGACCTCGGCGGAGACGATCCTCCGTACCGCGTCCACGTCCACCGCCATACTGGGACCTCTCCCGCCGGAGGCGGAGGAATCCTCGGCAGCGGCTGCCGCGAGGTCCTCGATGTCGACGAGGTGCACACCGTCCAGGTCGTGCACCGCGCCGTCGACATCGCGCGGCATGGCGAGATCGAGCAGTCCGAGCGGCACCGGAGAGGTACGGGCGGCGAGCGCGGTGGCGACGGCGTCCTTGTCGAGTACGAGCCCGGTGGCGCCGGTACAGGAGACGACGAGATCGGCGGCGGCCAGCTCGGCCCGCACCTGGCGGAACGGCACGGCGCGCCCGCCGACCGAGGCAGCGAGCCGCTCGGCACGCTCCGCAGTCCGGTTGGCGACGACAATCTCGGTGACCCCGGCGCGGGCCAGCGTCGCCGCGGCGAGCGACGCCATCGAGCCGGCGCCGATGACGAGCGTCCGGTGGGCGCCGAGCATGCCGGTGTCCGCGCCGATGCCCTTGCACAGCTCGTCGAGGCCGAAGGTGACCAGCGACTGGCCGGCCTTGTCGATGCCGGTCTCGCTGTGGGCGCGCTTGCCGACCCGCAGCGCCTGTTGGAACAGGTCGTTCAGGATGCGGCCCGCGGTGTGCAGCTCTTGGCCGAGGAGGAGCGCCTCCTTGATCTGGCCGAGGATCTGGCCTTCGCCGACAACCATCGAATCCAGGCCGCAGGCGACGGAGAACAGGTGGTGGACGGCCCGGTCCTCGTAGTGCACGTATAGGTGCGGGGTGAGCTGGTCGAGGCTCACGCCGCTGTGCTGGGAGAGCAGCGTGGACAACTCGGCGACGCCCGCGTGGAATTTATGCACGTCGGCGTAGAGCTCAATGCGGTTGCAGGTGCCGAGGACGGCGGCTTCGGCGGCGGGCTCCGCAGCCAAGATGTCCTGCAGCAGCTTGCTCTTGGCGTCCTCACTGAGCGCAGTGCGTTCGAGGACGGTGACCGGGGCGCTGCGGTGGCTCAGGCCTACGACGAGCAGACTCATGCCGGCATCACGACGGGCACGTCCCCGTCCGGTCCTGGTCTTTCGCTCCGGCCCGCAGCTGTCTGGACCGCAGTCGTCTGGACCGCCGCAGCCGCCTTGGGCAGAGCCGCCTTGGGCAGAGCCGCCTTGGGCAGAGCCGTCTTGGGCAGGGCTGCGGGCTGTATCGCCTCGCCAAGCTCCTCGCCGGCCTTGCGCTGCTCATGGAAGGCGAGGATCTGCAGCTCGATCGAGAGGTCGACCTTGCGTACGTCGACGCCGTCAGGCACCGACAGCACGGTCGGCGCGAAGTTGAGGATGGAGGTGACGCCTGCGGCGACGAGGCGGTCGCAGACCTCCTGGGCGGCGCCGGCCGGGGTGGCGATCACACCGATCGAGACCTGGCTCTCCTCGATGATCGATTCCAGCTCGTCGGTGTGCCGGATCGGCAGCCCGGCGACCAGCTTCCCGGTCTGCGCAGAGTCGGCGTCTATCAGCGCCGCGACACGAAAGCCGCGGGAGGCAAAGCCGCCGTAGTTGGCGAGCGCCGCGCCGAGATTACCGATACCGACGATGACGACCGACCAGTCCTGAGTGAGGCCGAGCTCGCGGGAGATCTGGTAGACGAGGTATTCGACGTCGTAGCCGACACCGCGCGTGCCGTACGAGCCGAGGTAGCTGAAGTCCTTGCGGAGTTTGGCGGAATTCACCCCCGCTGCGCTCGCCAGCTCTTCGGAGGAGACCGTAGGCACGGAGCGCTCGGACAAAGCGGTGAGCGCCCGCAGGTACAGCGGGAGCCTGGCAACCGTGGCCTCGGGAATCCCTCGGCTCCGGGCCGCCGGTCGGTGTGTTCGGCCAGATGCCACGATGCTCCTGGAGGTAGAGCTGGGCTGCGGACGACCGCGCTGCATGAGGCCGTCCTGTATAGACCAGGCTATGCCTTTGTGAACGCGTGCACAAAGGTGGTGTCCGTTTTGCCCCCTCGAAGTGACAGGCATCACGCACCACCATTAGCGGCAATTGCCGCTATTCGGTGAGCCGAATCGTTTCCCCTGGTGACCTGTGCGACGGATGCGATACCCGCTTCACAGGGTTCGCAGCTGCCCACCTTGCCCGCCGAGCGGCCGACCCATGCGGCGTCGTCGCCCGGCGTCCGCGGCATGCGCGGCCACCGCACCGCCTGCGCCTGCTCGAGCTCGCCCCCGTCCGCGGGCGCGCAGTGCGCCAGCAGCTGCCCGGAGGCCCGTGCGTCGCCGAGCGCGGTGTGCGCCGCCCACGCCGGCAGCCCTGCAGCCGCTGCACATGCGCGCAGCGAGAGCCCGTACGGCGATGGCGCAAGGTGCTCCTGCGCGAGACGCATCGTGCACACCTGGGGCACCTGCGGCAGCTCCACGCCCATCCGCGCGTACTCGGCGGCGAGGAACGCACGATCGCAGCCCACGTTGTGGCCGACAAGCACCCGCCCGCGCAACAGGCCCAGCAGCCGTGGCGCGATCTGGGCGAACCGCGGGGCCGGAATCAGATGATGCGGCTCAATGCCATGGATGTGCGTCGGCCCGACCGGACCCCCGGGATCCACCAGCGTGCTGAACTCGCCCTGGGGACGGTGCTCCCGGTCGAGCAGCACCACGGCGAGCTCGACGACCCGGTGCCTGTGCGAGCTCGACCCGGTGGCCTCGACATCCACCACGGCGTATCCCCCGCCTCCTCCGGCCTTCCCAGAGGTGTCCAACGCCCCCTGGAGCCCGAGCGAGAGCACGCGCCCACCTTCCTACGTAAGGCCCCCGCAGCCAAAAACCACTCGATAATAATCGAATGCACGAGCAAGGGAAACCAGCCAGCTGTGGCTGAAAGCCGCCCGATGCAGCCTTCGGATACAGCCTTCGGACAGGGCAAGCCCTACCGCTGGAGGCGCTTACGCAGACGCTTCTCGTCGACGCGCCAGAAGTCGTGCTGCGCCCCGTCCACGAGGACGACCGGAATCTGCTCCCAGTACGCGCGGTACAGCTCCTGATCCTGCATGATGTCACGCTCCTCCACACGCGCTCCGAACTCCGACGCAACCTTCTCGATCACGTCACGCGCGTCGTCGCACAAATGACAGCCGGGCTTGCCGATCAGCGTGATCGTGTGCTGCTGCGGCGTTCCTGGCATCTCTGGCATCTCTGACGTCTTTGACGTGCTGTTCATCCGGCCCATTGTGTCCGCGTACCTCCATCACGACACCGATGTGGAGAGTTCATAAGACCAGAGCCCGCCGTTACCGGGAAGAGCCGATGTCAGTGGATATGCTCGGCCCATGGCCGGTCTGGGATGGCTCCCTACGCGTAGGCGCTTCGCGACGCCACAAAGCATCCTGGCAGGCGAGGCTGCGGCCGAGGCCGCGCTCGCCGCTCCCGAAGAGGCAAGGCCGAAAGGCCCAGCGGGAGGGGCGGGCGCACCCGGGGAGGTGGACGTACCCAAAACGGCCGTCGCGTTCCCGGTCGTCGGCGACCCGCAGGCCGCCGCCTTCTTCGACCTGGACAACACAGTGATGCAGGGTGCGGCCCTCTTCCACTTCGGGCGCGGCCTGTACAAGCGCAAGTTCTTCCACAGCCGCGACCTGCTCCGCTTCGCCTGGCAGCAGGCATGGTTCCGTTTTGCCGGTATGGAAGACCCGGCGCACATGGAGGACGCGCGCAACAGCGCACTGTCGATCGTCAAGGGCCATCGCGTCGAGGAACTGATGTCCATCGGCGAGGAGATCTACGACGAGTACATGGCCGGGAAGATCTGGCCGGGAACGCGCGCGCTCGCCCAGGCCCATCTCGACGCCGGCCAGCGCGTCTGGCTGGTGACCGCCGCCCCCGTCGAGACCGCGACGATCATCGCACGGCGGCTCGGCCTCACCGGCGCCCTCGGCACGGTTGCCGAGTCGGTGAACGGCGTCTACACCGGCCGCCTGGTCGGCGAGCCGCTGCACGGTCCCGCCAAGGCGGAGGCAGTCAAGGCACTCGCCGCCGCCCGTGGCCTGGACCTGTCGCGCTGCGCCGCCTACAGCGACTCGGCAAACGACATCCCGATGCTCTCGCTCGTCGGCCATCCCTACGCGATCAACCCTGACAGCGCGCTGCGCAAGTACGCCCGCGAGCACGACTGGCGGCTGCGCGACTACCGCACGACCCGCAAGGCCGCCCGGATCGGACTGCCGGCCGCGGCCGGGGTGGGCGCGGTGGCGGGTGGCGCAGCGGCGGCCGTGGCGCTGCAGCGCCGCAAGCGCTGACCCTCGGAGCGTCTCGCAGAAAAAGCTCCGCCTCTCACAAAAAGAGCTCTGAGTCCTCGTAGAAAGAGCTCCAAGTTCAAGCGCTGGCCACAGCTCGCCGTCCTGGCGCCTTGCCGTCCATACACCTGACGCGCCGTCACAATATGGACACGAACCGACACCAGGGCGACCATGGCGGTCAAAAACCGTCTATCATTCGGTAATTGATCGCTTGTCATTTTGGCAAAGAGTAGACGCACCCGGCAAATTCAGCAACTCGGTGTAGCGTTGTCTGCACGAAGCGTTATTCTCCTCTGACGCACACCGGTACCCACGCGTCCCTACGGCGGGTGAACGGTCCCGTACTGCACGTGATGGAAAGTTCTGCCTCTGGGAGTCCCGTGTACCCACTCGTCGGGGTTGACGCCTCAGGCCTGGCCGCGCTCCGCGCACAGGTGGCTCTGCGCCTTGTCCCTGCGTACGCCGTCCCCGCGTACGCCGCATCCGGCTCTGTCCCGTCAGCTGCCGGCGCGGCAGGCGACGCGGCAGGCGTCTACGCCCTCGCCACCGGCAGCGTTCCTCTCGCCACCGACAGCGCCCCTCGCGCAGCCAGCATGGCGAAGCCCACGCTCGGAAGACGCACCACCCGCCGCAACAGCCCGGCACAGCGCACCTCCGCAGGCCCCCGCACCGGGACGGGCACCTCCTCGCGCCGTCCTCCGGCCGACAGCGACTCCCTGCGCATGATGGAGCTCGTCGAGCGCGCCCAGAGCGGCGAGGCCGAGGCCTTCGGACGCCTCTACGACCACTACTGCGACACCGTCTACCGCTACATCTACTACCGGGTCGGGAGCAAGGCGACAGCCGAGGACCTGACCAGCGAGACCTTCTTGCGCGCCCTGCGCCGCATCGGCACCTTCACCTGGCAGGGCCGCGACTTCGGCGCCTGGCTGGTCACCATCGCCCGCAACCTGGTCGCCGACCACTTCAAGTCGAGCCGCTTCCGTCTCGAGGTGACCACCGGCGAGATGCTCGACGCCAATGAGGTGGAGCGCAGCCCGGAAGATGCGGTGCTCGAGTCGCTCTCCAACGAGGCGCTGCTGCAGGCCGTACGCAAACTCAACCCGCAGCAGCAGGAGTGCGTGACCCTCCGCTTCCTTCAGGGGCTCTCGGTGGCCGAAACCGCTCAGATCATGGGCAAAAATGAAGGAGCGATCAAGACTTTGCAGTACCGCGCCGTACGGACACTGGCCAGGCTGCTTCCCGATGACATTCGGTGACAATGCCGGACAGATGGTGCCCGGCATCACCCCCGTCATAACCTCTGAACTGCGCTTTTCCGACCATGGTGGCGTTCCGGTCGGGACATCACGACTGCGTAACCCGGCTGGCGCGCCACTCGTTGCATGGAGTGCGGGCTCCCCACGATCGCACCCTGATTCTGCACCACTCACTCGAAGGAGTGGACGCCCTTAAGGTGTGCAACCCTGCGGGGACTTGGGGGAGTCGATGGTGATGACGAGAGGAGGTGCCGCCCGTGATCGGACAAGCAACGGCGCACCGGCGGGCGAACGCCTTCGCCCAGGCCCTGGAGGGCTCCGGCGAGCGCGTGACGCACGCGGCGGACCGGCACGCAGGTCCTACGCAGGAACGGCTGCTGGCCATGGCGAATGCACTCGCCAACATCCCGAAACCGGATCTTGCCCCCGAGGTGAAAACCATCCAGCGGGCACAACTGATCGCCGCCATGGAGACCGCGATCGCTGACGGCACGCTGGAGCCGAGCAACCGCCTCCCCGAGCAGCGCAAAGGGCCCGGCGCCCACCGTGCCGTCAGCCTGCGCAGACTCCGGCCGCGCTCCCGCTGGTCGCGCAGGCTCGCCGCCGGCGGGCTCACCGTCGGCGTTGCCGCCGGGGCGCTCGGGGGCGTAGCCACCGCGAGCACCAACGCGCTGCCCGGCGACACGCTGTACGGGCTCAAGCGCGGCATGGAAGACCTTCGCCTGGGCATGGCGGGCGGCGATGCCGACCGCGGCAAGGTCCTGCTCGACATGGCCTCGACCCGCATGCAGGAGGCCCTCCGCCTCATGGAACGCGGCCGGTCCGGGCCACTCGATGCCGACTCGGTGCGTGAAGTCGGCAATGCGCTGTTCGGCATGCGTAAAGAGGCCACCGAAGGCCACCAGTTGCTGAGCGGGGCCTACCAGCGCAACGGCTCGCTCACCTCGATCGAGGTGCTGAGCGACTTCAACCGGACCAACAGCAGGACATGGGGCAAGCTGCGCCGACAGTTGCCGCCTCAACTGCACGACGCCGGCGCCGAGGTGACTTCGGTCCTCGACGCCATAGAGCGAGAAGTCGCGCCGCTACAGAGCCTGTTGCCCCTCGCCGTCGGCAGAGACCCCCGCCATCGCCACGGTGATACGGAAATGGAGGACGATCCATTCTCCGGCGTCACCGGCCGCTCCGCATCAGGCAGCGGTACAGCGCCGCACAGCGGGGCGTCCGAGCACAGCAGGAATACGAGCCCTTCACCCACGGACGGCTCGGGCAGCAGCGGGCAAGGGCTGATCGGCGGCAGTTCCGGGCTGATCGGCAACTCTGCCCCTAACAGCAGCCCCAGCTCCTCGCCGAGCAAGAACCACTCCGCCCACCCCTCGGTACCGGGCGTCACTATCCGGCCGTTGCTGCCGGGCATCCTCCCCGGCATCGGCATCACGGGCGGAGACGCCGCGAAATAGCTGCGCCGAAGTCACTGCGCCGCAGCGCCGTTCGGGCTTCAGAAGAAGCTCAGAAGAAGACCGAACGGCGCTGCACAAGCAACTTGTAGAGCGTGTGCTGAATCGTCTCCCGCACCTGATCGGTGAGGTTGAACACCAGCATCGGATCGTCAGCGGCCTCCGCCGGGTAGTGGTCCGTGGTGATCTGCTCGCCGAACTGGATCGTCCACTTCGTCGGTAGCGGCACCATCCCCAGCAGCCCCAGCCACGGGAACGTCGGCGTCACCGGGAAGTACGGCAGACCGAGCAGCCGCGCCAGCGTCTTCGCGTTCCCCACCATGGGGTAGATCTCCTCGGCCCCGACGATCGAGCACGGCACGATCGGCACCCTGGTACGCAGCGCCGTCGAGACAAAGCCACCGCGCCCGAAGCGCTGAAGCTTGTAGCGCTCCGAGAACGGCTTGCTGAGCCCCTTGAAGCCTTCCGGCATCACACCGACCACTTCGCCATTCCCCAGCAGCAGTTGCGCATCCTCCGCGCATGCCAGGGTGTGCCCGGCCTTGCGGGCCAGCTCGTTGATGAGGGGAAGCACAAACACCAAATCGGCAGCGAGCAGCCGCAGATGGCGTCCGGCTGGGTGGTGATCGTGGACGGCGACCTGCATCATCAGCGCGTCCCACGGCAGCGTCCCGGAGTGGTTGCAGACGACAAGCGCCCCGCCCTGCGAAGGGATGTTCTCGACGCCCTTGACCTCGACTCGGAAGTATTTGTCGAAGAGCGGACGCAGCAACGACATCAGGACCTGGTCGGTAAGCTCCTCGTCGTAGCCGAACTCATCGACCTCGTAGTCCCCGGTGATCCTGCGACGCAAAAACGCCAGGCCTCCCGCGACCTTGCGGTCCCAGCCGCCGCCGAACAGCCGGTTGGCCGCACCGCCGAGCCCCATCACTCCGCCGAGTCCTGCCGCGGCAGCGGTCCGTGTGGCCGTCGTGAGCATCCCGACCGGCAGCGGCAGCGAGGGCTTGGCATGCGCGCTCTCTTCCGGTGCCGGCTCGGCAGTGTCACCGCTATGGCCCACACCTACGGCATTTTTCCATACATCGTCCGGTCTGACCGCCGCACGCCGCAGTCCACGTCTACGCGGCGTGGTCTCTTCGGAGTGCTCCTCGGTCGGCACAGGGGTGAGCCCCGGCTGCCCAGGGGGCGCGCTCTTGCGCCGCGTAGCGGCTGCCCGTCCTGCAGGTCGTGCCGGGCCCCTACGCGAACGGGTGTCCTCGTCAAGCGGGATGACCTTCGCGTCAGCCATAGTTCGGCTCCTCCTCGTACGGGCGTTGGATGCCACCCACTACACCTGTTCGCGTACGTCGCTCGCTGTTTTGGGAAGTACCGCGGCAAGCCTATCGACGGCGTGGGCAAGCCGCTCTGGCGGCAGCAGCCCAGGTCCTCGACTGACGGCGAAGTCGTGGAAGGTCTCCGCGGTGGTGAATTTCGGTATGAAACCGAGCGTCTCACGCATTTGTGTGGTGTCCACTACCCGGCCATGCGTCAGCAAACGGATTTGCTCGGGCGAGAAATCGGTGATGCCTGCAGTCCGCAGCATCGAGCGAAGCAGCGTCACGGCAGGCAGCAACACCGGAACAGTCGGCTTCCCCAACCGTCGCGCCGCCTGCGACAGCAGCAGCACCCCGTCGCCCGCAATGTTGAACGTTCCGCTGTTGAGGGTACCCCGCGTCGGCTCCTGGGCGGCGGTGAGCAGCACCTCGACGACATCGTCTTCATGGACGAACTGCAGCCGCGGGTCGTAACCGAAGACGGTCGGCAGCACCGGCAGGGAGAAATACTCGGCGAGCGGGGAGCTTGCGCTCGGCCCGAGGATGTTGGCGAAGCGCAGCACTGCGACGGCAACGTCGGGGCGGCGCCGGGCGAAGCCGCGTACGTACCCCTCGACGTCGACGGCGTCCTTGGCGAAGCCGCCGCTCGGCAGCGACTTCGGAGGCATGGTCTCAGTGAAGACGGCCGGGTCGCGGGGTGCGGAGCCGTAGACGTTCGTCGTCGACTTCACTACAAGTCGCCGGACCGCGGGAGCCTTCTGGCAGGCGCCGAGCAACTGCATCGTGCCGATGACATTGATCTCTTTGACCATGGCCCTGCCACCACGAGCGCGGCCGAGCGGCGTGCCGTTGATGTCCATATGGACGACCGTGTCGACGGCGTGCTCGGCGAGCACCCTGGCGATCATCGGGTGGCGGATGTCGGCGCGTACGAACTCCGCCCGGCCCAAATGCTGTTCGGGAGGCACCGTGTCGACGCCGATCACCCGGTCGATATCGGGCGCACGCTGGATGCGCCGTACGAACCGGCCGCAGAGCCGACGGGCCACTCCCGTGACGAGCACGACCTTGCCCACGATCGACGCCTTCCTTCTCACCCCGGCTTGAGGCGGCATCGGAACCGCTGCCCCCAGCCGTCACCGTATCGCTTCGCGTTGCGCTGTGATGACCAACCGATGCAGTAAGTGATGGTGTCCCCACGCATGGGTGTCTCCCAGCAGCGGGGACAGTCCGCGGGAACAGGCGCGGAGACAGAGGGGGACAGGCACTGAGACAGATACGGAGACGGATACGGGGAGGGGTGCCGTGAGGCCCGTAGCCTCCCTCGATACGCCGCTGCCCTCTGCCCCCGCCAGGAACGCGGAAAGGGCAGAGGGCAGGAAAGTAAACCTCGGGCCCGCTTACTTCTTGTTGCGGCGCTGCACTCGCGTGCGCTTGAGCAGCTTGCGGTGCTTCTTCTTGGCCATGCGCTTACGGCGCTTCTTGATGACTGAGCCCACGACTACCCTCGCTCATGATTGGAATCACTCGGTGCGGGGCGTCCGAGCCCACACGACCTACGTCGGCCAAGACTACCCGGCGAATCGCAACGGGTGTAATCCGGGTCCCGACATAGCCTCCCCGGGCGTGGCGGGCCCGGATAGGGACTTGAGACCCTGAGGACTGAGACCCTGAGGACTGAGACCCTGAGGCTCTAGGCCGACTCCACCCCTACGTAGGACTCCCTCAGATACTCGTGGACGGCCTGTTCTGGGACCCGGAAGGACCTGCCCACCCGGATCGCGGGCAGATGACCACTGTGCACCAACCGGTACACGGTCATCTTGGAGACTCGCATCACCGAAGCCACCTCGGCCACGGTCAGGAATACGACCTCGTTGAGAGGCCTCTCGACAGACGCCATGTCAACACCTGAACCTTCCGCACATGACGGCCGCCGGCTTCCCCTCCGGCGACTCCTGCGGGCACGTGCGCTCACCCCCAGATTAGGTGCGGGTGAGGCAAGTGGGGAAGAGGAGTAACGTTCGGGTGCCTACTGTGACAGACATGCGCGATTGAGTACATAGCGCGTGATCGGATGGTAGTAATCGGGCCGCACAGCGTCATCGATCGGGACTGCGACCGACACCCGCCCCTCGGCCTCGCCCACAAACAGGGCGGGATCGTCGGCATCAGCGAGTCCCATCGCTTCAATACCCAGTTGACCAGCCCCGCAGACCCATCCGTGGTCCCCGATCACCAGAGCCGGCAACGGGCCGCCTCCGGCCGCCGCAGCGGCGAGGGCCACCCGCACAGGCAAGGGAGAATGGGTGTGCACTCCGCTCACACGGCCATCCCCTCGCGCGCCCACCGGACGCACCACCGCGACCCCTTGTACGTAGGCAAGGGTGTAGGTGCGTAGACCGAACCGGGTCATAATGTCGATACATTGACCATCCGCAGGGGTGAGGACATGACACCCCACTGCCGACAACGCCGACGCCAAAGTGACGTAGAAGTCCAAGAGCCCCTCCGGATGTCCGGTGCCGAAGAGCACGGGCACCCGCTTCTCCGCAGCGCGCGCCAGTCGCTCCGCGAAGGCATCGAGCGCCGCCACCGTACGTTCAGGATTGATCACCTCCTGACCGGATCTGTAACCCGGATCCGGTGAGACGCCGCACCTCTCCGCCATCAGCGCCAACAGCTCGCCCGGCGTCCAACTCCCCTCCGGATCAAGGCCGATCAGATACTGCGGATCCCGTTCCGCGAACATCCGATAGCTGCGAAGAATCTCCTCCCGGGACGTGGCAACAGGACCAGCCAGCCGGGCCGCCAGTAGATGCGCGCGCAGCGCGCCGGAAGTCAGCACCTCCCGATCGTGGCGCGCCACCGCACAGCCATGCAGATATATCGCCAAACCCCGCCCGGAGACGACCTGTTCGGGTGGGATTACCGGCGACAGGGTTTGCGGGGGCGACAGAGTTTGGGGGCTGCCGGGGCTGGCTGGGATAGCTGGGCTGGCGAGCGGTTACGGGAGCAGCCCGTGCAGCGGGAAAACTGCCCGCCGGGTGGCCAGCACCGCCTGGTCGAGCCGGTTCGCCGGGTCGTACCCCGTCTCCTCGAACCCACGCCACACCGGTGTGCGCCCATCCGTCATCCGCAGTGGCCCGCTCTGCCGCGTCCGCCGGTAGACCTCGGCCCGCCACTCCTGGGGAGTATGCGTCTCCGGCGCGATCGGCTGCCCCGCGACGATCGCCGTCAGATGCGTCCAGCTCCGCGGCACGACGTCCACCACCGCGTACCCACCCCCGCCCAGCGCCACCCATCGGCCGCCTGCGTGCTCATGCGCCAGCTCGTGACATGCCTGCGCGACCACACGCTGCGCG
Source organism: Streptomycetaceae bacterium (assembly GCA_019243445.1). Taxonomy (GTDB): domain Bacteria; phylum Actinomycetota; class Actinomycetes; order Streptomycetales; family Streptomycetaceae; genus Streptantibioticus_B. The sequence continues at coordinate 26,093 of JAFAUH010000260.1, forward strand.
TCCAAACTCACCGCGAGATGTGCCAGCGGATCCTCGGCGTGCGTGTCGGCTCCATGCTGGGAGACCACCACCTGCGGCCGGAACGCTCCTACCAGCTCGGGCACCACCGCGTGGAACGCCCGCAGCCATCCCTCATCGCCCGTCCCGGCCGGCAGTGCCACGTTCACCGACTGCCCCTCGGCCCGTGGCCCGCCGCTCTCCTCCGGCCATCCTGTCTGCGGGAAAAGCGTGCGCGGATGCTCATGCAGCGAGATCGTCAGCACCCGCGGCTCGTCCCAGAAAGCCGCTTGGACACCATCACCGTGATGCACATCCACATCGATGTAGGCCACACGCTCCGCACCCAGCTCCAGCAGCCGCGCGATGGCCAGCGCTGCATCGTTGTAGACACAAAATCCCGAAGCCGAGCTGGGCATCGCATGGTGCAGACCGCCCGCGAAGTTCACGGCGTGATCGGCTTCTCCACGCCACACCGCCTCCGCCGCCCCAACCGACTGCCCCGCGATCAACGCCGACACCTTATGCATATTGATAAACGCCGGATCGTCCTCCGTACCCAACCCGTAGACCGGATTCGCTTTCTTCGGATCGATGGAGGCGGCGCGCACGGCGTCGATGAAGTCTTGGTGATGCACGAGCCGTAGCGTGGAATCCTCCGCGGCCGACGCCGCCACCACCTGCATCGTCCCAGTCAGTCCGAATGCCTCGACCAGCGATTTGGTCAGCACAAGACGCACCGGGTCCATCGGGTGGTTCGGCCCGAAGTCATAGCCGGTAACCCCGTCATCCCACATCAACTGCCCGCGCCCGCTCATGCCCGACACCGTACCGGGGTAATTGAGCAACGCGAAGGAGCCCTGCCCGGGATCAATTGATCCTGGGCAGGGCTCCTTCACAATGATTGTTCGGCGGTGTCCTACTCTCCCACAGGGTCCCCCCTGCAGTACCATCGGCGCTGAAAGGCTTAGCTTCCGGGTTCGGAATGTAACC
>JAFAUH010000321.1 GCA_019243445.1 Streptomycetaceae bacterium
GCTACCACGCCCAGCTCGGCCTCGTCGAAACCACCGACATCACCACAGGCATGAAGACCGCCCGACGGCTGCTGCGCCTCAACGGCGGACGCCGCCACCCCTGCCAGCACGTCGCCATCGACAGCGACTGCCGCGGCACCGGCAAACGCACCCTGCTGCACCACATCGGGCTGGCCCACCAAGGACGCCGAGAGAAACTCCACGGCATCGACGACAGCCGTATCCCGGTCGTCTGCGTCAACGCCCCGCCGGAACCCGGCGCACCCGCGGACTGGTCCGCGACCCTGGCCGTCTTCATCGGCTGGGACCTGTACCGCCCCGACACCGAACAACGGCCTGTCCAGCGGATGAAGGACTTCACCGGCCCCGCCGTCCATGTGATGCGCCACGCCCGCACGGAGATCTGCCTGGTAGACGGGATCGACCGGCTGCGGTCCGAGGACCTGCAGCCGACGTTCGACTTCTTCGACTACCTCGCCGACGAACTGGATCTGACCGTCTTCTGGAGCGGCATCGGCTCCAGCGACATCCTCCGCGAAGCCCGCGCCGCACGCTTCCCCGCCCTGCGCCGCCCCACCGAGGCCACCGCCCCCATCCGGCCACGCGCGGTCCCCACCCTCTGGGTCAACCGGCTGCCACCCCGCTGCAAGGAACACCCCGACGAATGGGTCAGCACCCTGGCCAACCTCGACGGCCGCCTGAGGCTGCGGCACCACAAACCCGGCAGCCTCCTGGAACACCAAAAGGACATCTACCGCATCACCGACGGACTCATGGAACACCTCACCCCGCTCATCGGCATGGCGGCCCAACTCGCCATCCTCGACCGCACCGAAGCCATCACCCGCGACGTCCTGCACGACGCCGCCCGCTACCTCGACCTGCCGTCCGAAGATGGCTCCGAGAAGGCGTGGTGACAGGCCTCGTTCGCCCACGGCCTCCAACGTAGCCGTGCAGCCTGTCAGAACAGACCGTCCTGTCCATCGGTTGAGGGCACGCGTGAGGCAGCTCGGACCATAAGACCGGCCGCTCGGGCCCAGGCTCGCAGGTGCTTCCCGACGCCCGCAGCAGTACCGGGAGCCCAGTCGGCGTTCAAGCTCCTCTTAACGGCCTCGCCGATCTCCTCAGCGCATGCTGCAGGGTCTGCCTTGAGTACGGCAAGGCCGGCTTCGACACCGGGTACGGTGCGCATCAGCCTCTGCAGGACGTCAGGAACAATGGTGGAGTTGACGACTAGTCCGTCGTGGACATGATAGGTCCCGTCCTCAGTCTCGTTCAGCGCTCCGATGATCAGCAGCTGGGTCACCGCACGCCGGTTCGTCTCGCGCACTGTTGCCTGACCGGCGGAAATCTGCAGCAACAAGCGCAGCGAAGGGCCCGGAGCGTCATGAGGAAAACCGCCACGGATCCTGCGCCGGAATCCGTCACCCAGGAGGTCGGGTTTCCCCGAGATTCCTTCGGGCGCGGCCCGCCATGTGGCGTTCTGCTGGACAGCGAGTCCAGCGTATTCGAACCATTGCAGGTAGACGCGGGCGTAGCCGATCCAGGTGGAGTCGCGGACGTCAACCGCAGGGAAAGCGGTGGGCAGTTCGCGGGCGAAAGCACTGATGGTGGCGCCGCCGCCGCGGTCGGCGAGGGCGAGGAAGGTACTGAATGCGCGGTGTCGGCGCAGAGCGGTGGCGACCCGGCGCCGCAGTTCGCCTTCTCGGTCCTGAGCCTGCCAGATGTCAGGGAGGAGACGGACCCGGTTGGGTTCGTACGCAGCGGCGCCGAGCAGGCGCAGCTCGCGGCTGAGGTTGAAGACGACCGTCTCGCTGGTGTTCATGCGGCGGGCGAGGTCGCGGACACGACTGTCACCGTCGTCAGCGGCGACCTGGCGCAGCAGGCGCGCGACAGAGACCGGCCCCATACGCAGGATGTAGGAGTCCTCGACGGGGATGCGGCCGGTGTTGAGGTAATCGCGGAAGATGTCCCAGTAGGTGTCCAGGCGTTCGCCGACCTGCACGATCAGGCGCCGGTTGACCAGGGACTCCACGATCTGGGGGGTGACTCGTTCGGTTACTTCGCTGATGGCGATCGGCGCGTAGCGGGCGATGTGGCGCGCCGCCTCGTGCTCGGCGGGCGAGAGTTCCGCGAGGTCGGCGTCGAAGAGGTTCTGTACGTTGAGGGCTTCGCTGGCGAGATCTTCCTGGGTTGCTCCGGCCTGGACTTCGCGCAGGAGGTGGCCGGCGAGTTTCTTGAACAGCCAGGGCAGGCCCTGGCTGTATTCGCGCAGACGGTTACGCAGGTCACGGGCGAGGGGCGTGTCGAGGGCCTTCTCCAGCCGACGCAGCAGCACGTCGACTTCGCTCGCGCCGAGGGGGCCGAGGCTGAGCACAGTGGCGTTGTCGCGGATCTGATCGCGCAGCTGGTAGGGGTAGTTCTCGGTCCAGGCCACAATGTCGGTCTTCCAGGCGAAGCCGATCAGGACGTGGGCGGCCAGGTCGCGGATGGCGAGTGCGAGGTCACGGAACTCGCGGGTGAGGTCCACGTCGCGGAAGACGTTCTCGAACTGGTCGAAGAAGACCACCAGCGGCCCGGCGTGCCAGGTGGCGGCCTGGAGGGTTTGCAGGGCGCTGGGGAGGCTGGCCCAGCTGGCGTTGGTCGGCAGGCTGAGCACCTTGGCCGTCTGGGCCCTCTGGGCGGCGAGGCTGAGGGCGTCGGTGACGAAGCGCCGGTGAGTGGCAGTGCGGGTGTCGGTGACCAGGGCGTAGCCCTTGCATTCTTTGGCCAGGGCTTCCAGCCGCAAGGCCGCGGAGCTCTTGCCCCATCCGGACTGGGCGTTGAGGACCAGCACCCCCGTGTGGTTGTCGAGGGCCCGGCGGAGCTCGTCGACGAGCCGTTTACGGCCGACGAAGAACTTCGGTGCAGCCGGGAGTTGGTATTCAAAGTCCGACCGGCTGCCGGCGACGGTCACAATCACCGGTGAGGGTTCGGCGTGGGACTGCTCGGACAGCGTGTCGCGGAAGGTGGCGGCGCGCACGTCAACCACGGGACAGCCCTGGGCATACTCCGCGGCAGCCACGGCCTCAAGCACCGAGGCCGGGACCTGTCCCTGGGCGGCCCAGATCAAGGCCCGTACCGGCTTGCGGGAGTTCGCATCCAGTTCGAGGCACGCCGCGTGCACGCCGTCCTCGGTGATCACAACGGCCTGGTCGCTGGTCAACGGCTCGCGCAGCGGGCAGTCGCCGATCCATTCACGTTCGCGTAGTTTGTCGGCGACGTCGCGGGCGGTCAGCAGGTGGAAGCCCTCGTCGTGGGCGTTGATCGTTCGGGCGTACTCGTGCCCCTCGGCGGTGAGGCGGGGAATGGCGACGAAGAAGCCTTGCGCGCGGTCGTCCGGGGTGTTGTTGCGCCGGGTGATCAACTTGCTGTGGAAGATCGCCACCATGGAGGCGGGGATGTGGCTGGTGTAGGCCTTGCACTCGGCCAGGGCCGTCTGGCGCGTCATCTCGTGGGAGGCGACGACGTCCAGCTCAATGCCGTTGGCGGTGGTGTTGAGCCGCTCGGTGGCAGGCTTGCCGTATCCGTAGGCGTGCAGCAGGCGGGCGACGAAGCTTTCGAAGAGGCGTCCGCGGGCGGTGCCCACCGCCGCAGGAGTGGCCCCCGAGGCAAGCACCAGGATGACCGGGTCGGTGACGGTGATCGGCGCGTTCGGCCCCGTCTGCCTCTCGCCTGCCTGTGGCACTGAAATCCCCCTGCTCAGGCTTGATGTCCGACACCACCACGAAGAGCGTAGTACCGGCACCGTCACCCACTCCTCGCACAGATGAGCCGCGCCTCCCCGAAAGACAACCTTCCGCGCCGGCCATGAGCGGGTGTCAGTCGTCGGGCGAGCGCCGGTGAGCCGGCTACGGCGTGCGCTCTCACGCCGCCGACGGTGGCCGGTCAGACGCCTCCCTGATCACTACTGGAATTCTCAATACAACTGCAGGATTCTCATCGGACTTGCGGTAGTACAGGTCAAGGCCCTGATCAGCGCCAAAGAAGTACACCGAGATACCTCTCAGCTATCTGCAGCCTCACAGGTCAAAGCGACTCCCCTGCCGCAACATAGATGAGAACTCACATCAACCCTGGATCTTCTAGCGCAGACGGTCAAAGAGTGGCACCGGGTCGGACACAAGGGACCGGCGGTAGCCGTCTGCTCGCTCCAGGACGACCCGGAACTGTGGAGCCTGAACGTGCGCTCCACCACCAACCCGATGCGGCTGGCGCTGTGGCACGGCACGGGGCCGGTGACCATCTACGCGACATACGCATCACTTGGCGTCCTGGCGGAGGCGTTCGAGGGCGCCTACGGCCAGCAACTTGCCCAGATGGACCTCGCGGTAGTCGATGAAGCGCACCGGACAAGTGGATCGATGGGCAAGGCATGGGCGGACATCCACGACCAGCGGATCATCCCGGCGGCGCGGCGGCTGTACCTGACGGCCACCCCACGGATCTGGCAGGAACGGCCACCGTCCTGGGAAGTCGCGGAGGGTGTCCGGGATGCGCTGCCGCAGGAGATGGCGGCTTCCATGGACGATGAGGCCGTGTTCGGGCCGGTGCTCTACAAGCTGTCGCTGGCGTCGGCCGTCTCGCGGGGCCTGCTCGCCCGCTACCAGATCATCGTGCTGGAGCTTAAAGACCCGGTCGTCACCCCGGAACGGCTGATGAGCGAGGACCGGCGCAGCGAGCAGGTGCGCGGTCAGCGGCTCGGGGCGCTGCAGGCCGCGCTCCTGCACACGATGGCGCAGCACCGGCTGCAGACGTGCATCACCTTCCACCACCGCACCATCGAGGCACAGGCGTACGCGGAAGGCCTGAAGGCGGTGGCGGCCAAACTGCACGCCGACAACCCGGAGAAGTACCCGTCGAAGGTCTGGGCGGACTGGCTGTGCGGCGAACACGTCCCCGAGCGCCGGCGGGGAGTCCTGGGCGGCTTCGGCTCCACCGCGCAGCGGGCTGTGCTGTCGAACTGCCGCGTCCTGGGGGAGGGCCTCGACATCCGGGCCGTGGACTCCGTAGCCCTCCTGGACCCCAAGGGGGCCCCACACGACATCGTCCAAGCCATCGGGCGCGCCCTTAGCTTGTCATTTAAGGCTCAGATTCGAAATGTGACTCGAACTTGGTCGCTCATCTGGGCATTCTCCGGACAAGCGGGCGGCCCCGGCTTGATCCTGTGCTCCGACCAAGGACGCACGTGATCAGACCGGGGCCGTGGAGATGAGTGTGCTGGACAAGCCGGAGCGGCGAGAGGCATTTGCGAAACTGTCACGCTTCCGAGCGGAGTTCTACGAGTGCCTGACCGGACGCGGGGACGCCCTGTTTGAGTTGACCGACTCGCTGCTGTGCACGGACGGCCCGGTGAGGACGCTGGTGGACCTGGCACTGGCTCCCGAACACCGCCGCGGGCACGGATCTCTCTACGGCGGGCTGAACCAGGGCCGCATCGATGTCGCCCGGCTGCGTCGGGCCGTGGCGGGACTGCCTCTGCCGAAGGCAGCGGATGGCCGCTTGGTCTTGGCCGTCGACGTCTCCCCGTGGCTGCGGCCGGACGCCGCCACCTGCCCGGACCGCTCGTTCTGCCACACCTACGGACGGGGCGAGGCCAAGCACCAGATGATCCCGGGCTGGCCGTACTCCGTGGTGGCCGCGCTGGAGACCGGCCGCACCTCCTGGACGGCCATCCTGGACGCCATCCGGCTCCAGCCCGGAGCCGACCTCGCAGCCATCACCGCAGCCCAGATCCGCGAGGTCGTCGAACGGCTCGTGGCCGCCGGCCAGTGGACCGACGGCGACCCGGACATCTTGGTGGTGCTGGATGCCGGGTACGACGCCCCGCGCATCGCCCATCTGCTCGGCGACCTGCCGATCGAGGTCCTGGGCCGGATGCGCTCGGACCGCGTCCTGCGCCGCCCTACCCCGCCGCGCGTCTACGCCCCCAAGGGCGGGCGTCCACCCAAGCACGGGGCCGAGTTCGTCTTCGGCGACCCCGCCACCTGGGGAGAGGAACAGGCGGTCACCGTCACCGACACCCGCCTGTACGGCACGGCCACCGCCCGGGCCTGGGACCGGCTCCACCCGCGACTGACCAAGCGGGCCGCCTGGAGTGGCCACGACGGGCCGCTGCCGATCATCGCCGGCACCGTCATCCGCCTCAACGTCGAGCGCCTCCCCTCCGGCGGCGAGAACAAGCCGGTCTGGCTGTGGTGGTCCCGCACCGACGCGACCCCGGCCGATGTTGACCGCTGCTGGCAGGCGTTCTTGCGCCGCTTCGACATCGAGACGAGCAAGCCGCAGTGCTGTCATACCTGCGGCTCGGTTTCATCGCCGGTCTCTCCTTCCGGTTCGTCGGTCATGTTGATGGCTTGATTGTTCATCCAGGGGCGGCGGTTGTGCTGCCCACGTGGGACTTGGTGCAAGGTGCGC
>JAFAUH010000003.1 GCA_019243445.1 Streptomycetaceae bacterium
CAGCCGACGAGCCCGCTCCAGTAGTCGACACCCAGGAGGACGACGGGGAACCGGGTGACCTTGCCGGTCTGCACGAGGGTCAACGCCTCGAAGAGCTCGTCGAGGGTGCCCAGGCCGCCCGGCAGCACGACGTACCCCTGCGAGTACTTGACGAACATCGTCTTGCGGACGAAGAAGTAGCGGAAGTTCACCCCGATATCGACGTAGTTGTTGAGGCCTTGCTCGAAGGGGAGCTCGATGCCGAGCCCGACCGAGACGCCTCCCGCCTCGCACGCGCCCTTGTTGGCCGCCTCCATCGCCCCCGGGCCTCCACCGGTGATCACCGCGAACCCGGCCTCGGCGAGCGCCCGCCCGATGCGCACCCCGGCCTCGTACTCCGGTGAGCCGGGCACAGTACGCGAGGATCCGAACACGCTGACTGCGGGCCCGAGTTCGGCGAGTGCACCAAAGCCCTCGACGAATTCGGACTGGATGCGCATCACGCGCCACGGATCGCCATGCAGCCAATCGGTGGATCCCTGGGTGTCCAGCAGCCGCTGATCCGTCGTGCCCGGCGTCACCTGGCCACGGCGGCGCAGCACCGGGCCGGTGTATCGCTCCGGCCAGCCCTGGCCCTGCGGGAGCCGCTCCGCCTCCGCTGCGGCGAGTACGGCGGCTTGCTGTGCCTCGCGCCAGTCGTGGTCAGCCGGTTGGCGCGCGGCGGTTTCGGCCGTTGTTCCCTTCGCTTTCCCGGAGTCTCCCGGGTCTGTCGAGTCTCCTGGATCTCTTTGGTCTCGTGACTCCCTTGAGTCCCTCGCGTTGCCCACGTCGCACTCCCTCCACGGGCACCGACGCTTGCCGTGCCTCGCTTCAGCGTACGTATCACGAGCAGGCTCACGGTGTCAGCCACCGCCGCAGCCGCTCTTCGCAACGCAGTACGGCGGCGGTCTCGACGTGTTCCTCGCGGGTATGGGCGAGTTTCGGATCACCGGGACCGTAGTTGACCGCCGGGACACCGAGCGCCGAGAAGCGGGCCACATCCGTCCAGCCATCTTTCGGCGCGGGCTCGCCGCCGATCACGTCGACGAAGGCCGCGGCGGCCGGGTGAGTCAGGCCAGGCATGGCGCCGGGCGCGGAATCGGTGAGTACCACTGTGAAGCCGTCGAACACCTCCCGTACGTGTGCCAGCGCCTCCTCCTGGGAACGATTGGGTGCGAAACGGTAGTTGACAGTGACGGCGCAAGAGTCGGGAATGACGTTCCCGGCGACGCCGCCCTCGATCATCACCGCGTTCAGCCCTTCGCGGTAGGTGAGGCCGTCGATCTTGACACGCCGCGGCTCGTACGAAGCAAGGCGGGCAAGCACGGGCGCGGCACTGTGAATGGCATTCTCACCCAGCCAGCTGCGTGCCGAGTGGGCGCGCCGTCCAGTGGTCTCCACGCGCACCCGCAGCGTGCCCTGGCAGCCGCCCTCGACGACGGCAGAGGTCGGTTCGAGAAGCACCGCGAAGTCACCGGCGAGCCACTGTGGGTGGCGATCGGCGAGCCGCCCCAGCCCGTTGAACTCGGCGGCGATCTCCTCGGCGTCGTAGAAGACGAACGTCAGGTCGCGATTGGGTTCCGGCAAGGTGGCGGCGAGGCGCAGCTGGACGGCGACCCCGGATTTCATGTCGCTGGTCCCGCACCCGTACAGCAGGCCGCCGTCGAGGCGCGACGGCAGATTGTCGGCGATCGGCACGGTGTCCAGGTGCCCGGCGAGCACCACGCGTTCGGTACAGCCGAGATTGGTGCGGGCCACCACCGCGTCGCCGTCCCGGTCGACCGTCAGGTGCGGCAGTGTGCGCAATGCCTGCTCGACGGCGTCGGCGAGAGCTTTCTCCGCACGGCTGACCGACGGGATGTCGACGAGCTGCGCGGTCAAGGCCACCGCATCCTGGCTGAGATCGAGTACGGGATCGTGTGCGGGATCGTGTGCGGGATTGCTCATGTGCGCGACCTTACCGGCGCTCGGGTCGCGGATACGGTGTGGTCTACGGTGTGGACCATGCGCGAGTCCGAGCGATCTTCGCAGCACAGAAGCACTGCGGCCGTCCCGACCGGGACCATCCCAACCGGACGGCGTCGTCGCCGGACGCGGTACGGCGCCGCGCTGCTCGCGCTGCTGACTGTTGTCGGATATATAACGTTCCGTACGCTTACCGGCGCGCCCACGGAGTGCACGGTGCAGGCGAACGGGGAGCGCGTGGCGCTGCAGCCGCAGCAGGCCGCCAATGCGACAACGATCAGCGCTGTGGCCTCCTCCCGGCGCCTGCCGGAGCATGCGTTGGCGATAGCTCTCACCACCGCCATGCAGGAGTCGGAGCTGCGCAACCTCCGCAAGGGGGATCGCGACTCGCTCGGCCTTTTCCAGCAGCGCCCCTCTCAGGGCTGGGGCACGGCGCAACAGATCATGGATCCGGTGTATTCAGCGAATGAATTCTTCGACGAGCTCGTCAAGATCCCCGGATATGCGAACCTGCCGTTGGCAGTTGCCGCACAGCAGGTGCAGCACAGCGGATATCCGCAGGCCTATGTGAAACGCGTGGGCGCTGCCTCAGTGCTCGCCTCGGCTCTCTCCGGGCGGGTGCCGAGCCTCAGTTGCCGGGTGGCGCCAGACGGCGGCACAGGGAGTGCGGCCGCGGTGCGGGTGCAACTCACGCGGGAGTTCGGGCTGCAAGTGGATCCGCAGCAGGGCACATTGAACATGTCAGATGCGTCGGACGGGTCTGAAGACTCGATTGTCCTTGCGGCCGTCACGCCGCCGAAGCCCGCACCGAGGCACAAGTCGAGGCGTAAAGAGAAAGCTGCTCAAGGGGCGAACGCAGCAGAAAGAAACGCACAGGAAGAACGGGAAGAACAGGAAGAAAGGGAGCGCGGGTGGGTGCTGGCGCAATGGGCGGTGGCCCATGCGCAGGATCTGCGGATCGCCGAAGTCTCGTATGCGGGACGGGCGTGGCATGCCTCTCATTCGGGGGAGGGCTGGGTCAAGGCCCCTGCCACGAATGCGAACGCTGCGGGCCATTCCGCTGCGCCCGGACAATCACACGAAGCCGTTCAAATCACCGTCACCCGATAAGCGCGCAGGGATACGATGGTTAACCCCTCCGGGTTAATCGGATTAATGAACCTTCATATCGCCACTCCATGAATCCTTCTCGCGCACTCTCCCGTACGAGCTCAACCCGCCTGCAATTTCGGCACTATCACGTTTTTTACAGGGAACGGGGAACAGGGGGCGGCACGCCTTAATCCCCTCAAAATAATATCATGCGCCACATTGCCAATTATTTACTTCGAACAGCCGCAACTTCAGAGCCCTTCGCACGGTAGTCAGGACGTCCGCCCGCTGGACATTTCAACGCCTGTAGTTCTCTGCCGTTCCTCTCCGCAAAAGGAGCACTATGTCCTTCCCCCTCAAGCGCCGGATCGCCCGGGCCGCCCTGCTCGTGGCGGCAGCTGCCCCCGTGATCGGAATGGGCGCCACCGCGGCGTCGGCCGCCGGGCAGCCTCAGGCGGCCGGCCTGGGTGGACTGAGCAAACTGGACCACACCCTCCCGCTCAACACCGTCGACAAGAATGCCGCCCCGGTCACGAAGGAAGCCGCGGGCACCATCTCGACGGCTCTGGATCAGGCCACCGACCAGACGTCGACATCTCTGCACGACGGCCACTTGGTGAGCAGCGCGCTGCCCGTGCACACCTCCGAAGTGCCGCATGCCTCGAATCTGGTACAGAGGGGCTCGCAGTCCCTCCATGAGCTGCCATTGGAGCAACTGCCGTCCCATGGACTCCCCTTCCATGGACTCCCCTTCCATGGACTCCCCTTCCATGAGCCGCCGCTCGACTGAGCAGGACGTGCACAGACAGCCGGGGCCCGGCACATGTATCCGGGCCCCGCGCGGTTATTTCTCCCTGATCAGCTACTCCCTGATCAGCTATGCGGGGGCTGTACCCGGCCCAGCCGTCGTACCGCCGCTTCCACCCGCTCGTCGGTGGCGGTGAAGGCGATGCGCACATACTTCTCCCCCGCCCGGCCATAGAACTCGCCCGGCGCGACGAGGATGCCGTCCTTGGCGAGGCTACCGACGGTGTCCCAGCACGGTTCGTCCCGGGTCGCCCACAGGTACAGGCTCGCCTCACTGTGCTCGATGCGGAATCCAGCGCCCTCGAAGGCGTCGCGCAGCGCGAGGCGCCGCCGGGCGTAACGAGCCCGCTGTTCATCGACGTGAGCCTGGTCTCCAAGCGCAACGATCATCGCGTTCTGCACTGGTGCCGGGACCATCAAACCGAGGTGCTTGCGCACCCCGAGCAGTTCCTTGACCACTGTTGAGTCACCCGCGAGGAACGCCCCGCGGTAACCGGCGAAGTTGGAGCGCTTGGAGAGCGAGTGGACAGCCAGCAGACCGTCGTGCGTGGCCCCGCACACCTCCGGGTGCAGCACTGAGACCGGCTCGGTCTCCCAGCCCAGCTCGATGTAGCACTCGTCGGAGACGACGAGGACGCCGTGCTCGCGCGCCCAGCCGACGATGCGGCGCAGTTCAGCGGTGTCGAGCGTGCGGCCGGTCGGGTTCGAGGGGGTATTGAGCCACAACAGCCTGACCCGCGCCGGGTCGAGATCGGCCACGGGGTCGGCGTAGCCGACGGCCTGCGCGCGGGCGATGCGCGAACCGATCTCGTAGCTCGGGTAGGCCAGCTCAGGGTAGGCCACCTGGTCGCCGGGACCCAGGTCGAGCAGTGTCGGCAACCAGCCGACCAGTTCCTTGGACCCGATCAGCGGCAGCACATGCGCCGGGTCGGCCGCCACGCCGAGACGCCCGCGCAGCCAGCCGGCGATCGCCTCGCGGAGCGCGGGCGTCCCGTAGGTGGCCGGGTAGCCGGGGCTGTCGGCGGCGGCGGTGAGCGCCTGCTGGACGACGGTCGGTACGGGATCGACCGGGGTGCCCACGGACAAGTCGACGACACCCTCGGGATGCGCGACTGCCGCGGTCTTGTACGGCTCGAGGCGGTCCCAGGGAAAGACGGGAAGCCGGTCGGAGACTCGGGCCATGGTGCTGCTCACTTTCCTCGTTCCGTTACAACAGCGGTCTCTCACAACAACGAGCCCAAACAACGAGCCCAAACAGCGGTCCCGTACGGCGCGCTGCCGCACGGGACCGCCAGGGATGTCCAATCGCCATAAGCCCGCTCACAGAAAGGACAGAAGGGGGTGATCAAGCGTCCTGGTTCTGCGGAGGCAGGGCGGCGATGATGGGGTGGTCACGCTCGATCAGGCCCAGCTTGGAGGCACCACCGGGCGAACCGAGCTCATCGAAGAACTCGACATTCGCCTTGTAATAGTCCTTCCACTCCTCCGGGGTGTCGTCCTCGTAGAAGATCGCCTCCACCGGGCAGACCGGCTCACATGCCCCGCAGTCCACGCATTCGTCCGGGTGGATGTACAAGGACCGGGCGCCCTCGTAAATGCAGTCGACGGGGCACTCCTCGATGCACGCCTTGTCCTTCACGTCGACACAAGGCTGCGCGATGACGTAAGTCACGCTGTCGTTCCTCCTCGGTAGGGCTTATCTCGCGCGGGAGCGCGGCGTCGTCGATGCCCGCCTCTAGTATCTCCGTTCCCGGTCGGCATACGAACCTCAGGGCGGGAGGCACTTTGACGTTCTCTGACGAAGCACGTCCCGGCATCCGCATTACCCCTGCTGACGTGGGCAAACGCGTATCCGTGCGGAGGGTGGTGGAGATCGCCCAAGGACGTCCCGTGTTCTCCGACACGGTTGGCGTTCTCACATCATGGTCACAGGATGTGTTGATCATCACACGCCGGGATGGGCAGACCGTCCACATCACGCAATCGTCGGTGGTGGCGGGAAAAGTCGTACCGGACCCGCCGGCGCGCCGCCGATAGCCTCACTCCGCTTGGTGCCGATGGAGAGGTGTGCGACATGGACAAGGCCGACCGCCGCCAGCGGTTCTTCGAGGAGGTGCGTGCCGAGCAGCCGGATCTCGCGCTGCTGTGTCTGCTGGTGGGCGCGGAAGCGGATCCGGACCTCGGGACCGCCGACATGGCGGCCTGCATGGATGAGCTCGATCGGATCGCGGAGGCTGTGGTAAGGCACCGCGTCCCGGAGGGGCCGTACGGCTGGGCGGAAGCGCTCGCCGACGTCCTCGGCGAGGGCTACGGCTTCCACGGGGTGCAGTCGGACTACCAGCGCCTTGACTCCTCCCTGCTCCAGCACGTGCTGCGGCGCAGGCGCGGGTTGCCGATCCTGCTGTCGGTGGTCTGGGTGGAAGTCGGACGCCGGCTCGACGCTCCGGTGTACGGGGTCGCGCTGCCTGGGCACTTCGTGATCGGGGTCGGCGAGCCGGACAGGCAGCATGTGCTCGCCGATCCGTTCCGCGGCGGACAGGCGCTGACGGTGCAGGACACCGAACTACTCGTCAGCGGCACGGCCGGCACCACCTTGACCCCGTCGATGCTCGTCCCCGCAGAGCCGCTCGAGATCATCGCCCGGATCCTCAACAACATACGGGCCTGGGCCGCCGTCCGCCCCGAGCACACCAGCGTGCAGCTATGGGCAGTCGACCTGTCGCTGCTGCTCCCCCACCATCCCGCGCGGCTGCGCTTCGAGCGAGCCCAACTGCTCGTACAGCAGGGGGATTTCCTCACAGGCTGCGTGGAAATGGAGGAGTACGCGCAGGTCGTGGCGCCATTGGATCCCGCGGCAGCGGAAACCGTACGCCAACGGGCCCGCGCGGCCCGGGCGATGCTCAACTAAGGGGCTGCGCCCCCTATCCGCGCAGCCCCTGACGTGCTTCGAGCCCGACGGACTGGAACAGCACGGGAGACGGGCTGGAACAGCATCGGAATCGTGGCCCCGTGCTTTGCAGTTGCTGACACAGCATTGTGCTTGCGCGGACTGGAATTCCTCGCTCTACCACAGCGCTACTGGGCCACGTTGGGGATCGTCGCGATCTTTGTGGCCGCCGTCTTGCGCAGCTCCGGCATCATTGCCGACGCCACGTCCTGAGGTGTGACTGGAGTCTTCGAGCCATCGCCGCGCTCGAGCAGCACACCAGCGAAGGAGTTGCCGTACAGCTGCTGCAGCACCTGCAAGTCGAAGTGGAGCGTGAGCTGTCCGTCACTGCCGGAGACGATGGTGAGGATCTTGCTCAGCGACTTCTGCGGACTGAACGGGACCTGCTTGGCCCCTGCGACCACGATGATCTTTCCGGACATCGCCGGATCGCCGATTGTCTTGATCGCCTCTTCGAGCGCGGCCTGGGTGACCTGGGGCTTCTGCGTGGTCAACGGCAGCCTCACCAACACGTTCTGGCCGGTCTCGGCGCGCTGCGTGTATGCCGCCGTTATCTGCTGGGCGGCGAGGTTCAAGTCCACGGCCTGGAACGGCGTACCCGGCACGGCGACCGGCTTTCCGTCGACGAACTTGACCATGCCGTCGGAGCCGGAACCCGTTCCCGCCAACAACATCTGCAGGGCGCTGCCCAGTTTGTCCTGGTCGACAGTGATCGCGGGGGTGACGTCATGCGTTCCGCCGAAGAGGGAGCTGATCACTGGGATCGGGTTGTAGTTGCGGTGCGCGACTTCGCGGACCGTTTCGCCCGTGTCGATGCCGAGCCCGGCGAGCTGTGGGTCCAACTGCTTGTTCTCGTTGCCGATCTGGATCTGCATCGGTGCGGTCGCCCGGTTGCCCATGGCCGCATCCAGCGCCTTGACGGCGTCCTCCTTGCTCTTCCCGCCGATGTTCGTACCCAGCGCAACGGTGCCGTTGGGAACATCTGCATGATCCATGAGCAGGCCTGCGCCGTATGCGACGGCGATCGCGCCGACCAGGCCGACGCCCGCGAGCACCAGCTTGGAACGTCCCTTGCGCGCCGGCCGCGCCTGCGGATCCGGAGGAGGGGCCGTATTCTGCGGTTCGACGGGGTCCGCCACCGGCGGGGGCACTGTGGGTATGTCGCTGATCGGGGTAAGACCGTAGGCATGTGCCCCGGGATCGTGATCGCTGTAGGCAGCCGACGATACAGAAGGCGCTGACGACACGTTCGGCATCTCGTGCCTCGGGTCGGGTATATCGAATGCTTTCGACGTACTCGGCGCATTCGACGTACTCGGCGCATTCGGTACATCCGTCGAACTCAGCGGACCCGGAGCTGCCAGTGCGTCCGCCGCTGTGTCGGAGCGCGCGTGCAAAGGCCCGGTGCCGCCGCTCGGCGTGCGGTAGTCGGGCCGCAGGGGCTCGGTGGGTGTATGCAATTCGCCGCTCATCGACCCAACGGTGGGCCTCGCGGGCGGCTCCTGTGCGGCGCTGCCGACGGACGACCCTTGCATCGGATACGGAACACTGCCGAGCGGCGGCCCGGCGTACGGGCCCGACTCCGGCACGGGCGCGGCAGGCCACAACGGGGCCACAGGGGCGGGCGGCGCCTGCTCGACGGGCGCCGCAGAGCGCGGAGTGCCCGGAGTACCCTCCGAGGGAGATCCAGACGAACCGGATGAGCCAGACGAATCAGACAAGTTCAGCGGCTTGCGGGGGGCGAACCAGTCGCTGGCGGGCTTTTCCGTACCGCCATTGCCCGGCCCCGAGACACCGGCCTCAGTCGCGCCTGCAGCGCTGACGGCTTCCGTACCCGGCGGCGGCCATGGCGCAGGCGCCTGACCCGAGCGGACACCCGGGGGCGCCTCATCCGGCGGGGCGCCGACGCTTTGCACCTTAGCGGAGTCGTCCTTACCTCCCGAGACCGCCTTGCGCACCACCACCGGCGGAATCGGCCGGGAACCGGGGATATTGATCCGGATCCGAGTGGTCAGCGTGGTCTCGGTCTTCTGCTCTTGGGAGCGGGACTCAGCGGCTCCCTCATCACCAACGGCTCCCGCGCGCCCCGTGGACCCCTCACCGTTGCCCAGCGGATCATTCTGCGGACGCAGGGACGGATACTGGTACTGGCGCGTGCCGTATGGCGGGGTCCCGGAGGGGTACGCGGCACCGCCGCGGCCCTGGGATCCTGAGGACGAACTGTCAGTTTCACGACTCAAGGCAGGTTCTCCCGGTTAGCTTCGCCACCCGTCACGGCCATCCGCAGGCGGCTCGCCAGCGCGCACCACCATACTGGCCGACGCCAAGCATGGCCCCTGGAACGCCATTTCGAACGGATACCGATGCCCTATCGGCCCCCTCCCCTCCGAGCCAGCTTTCAGGACATAGTCCTCATTACCGCCCAAGCCGGGCATCCCATGCGCCCGGTGGCCCGCCTGACGGCGAAGGGCGCTGCAAAGTAGTGCAGATCACTCCGGCGGCCAAACCGCCAAGCAGAAAGATATACGGACCGATCGCGGCGGCGAAGAGGAAATCTCCTTCCGGCCGCGAGATGCTCAGATACATCACGGTGAGGAACCACATCACCAGCGGCACCACAGCACCCCGTCGGCTTCCCATCAGCATTCTGCCCCCACAGAAGAGCCCGGCCGTACCCATGAGCGCCAGGATCAAACCGCCAGGAAACCAGCCCTCCTGGACGAGTGCGCCTGCTGTCGCCACGAGACAGCCGAGTACAGCCAAGCCGAGATATCCGAGATATCTGATAGACACGACAAGCAGGAAATTACGTGACATCACCACACCTCCAGCCCGGCGAACAGATCACCCTCGCGTGAACCCACTCCTCCGCTGGATCCAGCCACCCCCCGGGCCAATCGGTAGAATTCGGTTGAAAAGATCGGCTGTCCGAGGTCATTGGAGAGCGTGAAGAACGGCCCGTCCACGGCAATCTGCGTCGCATGCGCCCGCATCGCTGCCACCTTCCGCTCCGCATACGCGGTGGCGTCGATCGCCGCCGTCACCTCCGAGTCCTCCAGTACGCCCGGTACGTCATCCGCGGTGGCGATCCCCTCGAAGGGGAAGGTGCGGCCCGCCTCCCGCAGCCGCCGGAAGCCCTCCTCGACGACCGAGCGTGGCACGCAGTTCCAGTAAATCTTGGAGATGACGTACGGCTCGCCGTGGCCGTGGGCCGGATCAGCGGCGAGATCGGCGGCGCGCATCGCAACGCGGTGTGCCTGGATGTGGTCGGGGTGTCCGTAGCCGCCGTTCTCGTCGTATGTGACGAGCACCTGCGGCCGTACTTCGCGGATCACCTCGACCAGGTGACCGGCCGCGTCGTCGAGGCCGGCCTGCCAGAAGCAGTCCGGCCGCTCATTCTGCGCGGCGCCCATCATCCCGGAGTCGCGGTAGCGGCCGGGTCCGCCGAGGAAACGGTGGTCGGCGACCCCCAGTTCCTTCATGGCAGCGGCCAGTTCTCCGATCCGGTGCTTGCCGAGGGTGTCGTC
>JAFAUH010000009.1 GCA_019243445.1 Streptomycetaceae bacterium
ACGCGGCATCAAAATCTCCAACCGTGAAATGAAGGCACTGATCGACCAGTACCTGACCCCACACGAGTGGCATGGGGAGTGGAATTACAGCATCGCCCCAGCCAACATTGCCTTCAGTTGAGCGTGTTGTTCATTTCCAGGCCCTTAACAGTGCAGTCGCGGATCTCCTCGGCGTGGCTACGGGACCGCTTCCCGAGCCGGTTGAGCATCGCCTGCGCCAGGGCTTCCGAGGATGGGCGCCGATATCCCGACCTCCTGTAAGCCAAGGGGACGGAGCGATATCGGATCCCGTGACGCGGTCACGGGCTGGCATGCTGCTCCTATGGATCACGCGGAAGTACTGCTCCTCGGAGGGCGGGCCGGTGTCGGCAAAACGACGGTGGGGTGGGAGGTTTCGGCGCTGCTGCGTGCCGTTGCGGTCCCCCACGCGGTCATCGAGGGTGACTTCATGGGCCAGGTACATCCGGCGCCTGAGGGGGACCCTCACCGCTCGGAGATCACCGAGAGCAATCTGACGGCCGTGTGGGCGAATTTTGCCCAGCGGGGCTACCGCCGACTGATTTACACAAACACCGTGAGCGTGCTGCCGGAGGCGACGGGAATGTTTCAGCGCGCCATGGGTGCCGGGGTGCGGATCATACGGGTCCTGCTCACCGCCTCCGATGCTACCGCCCGTGAGCGGTTGGCTGGCCGGGAACTCGGCTCGGAGCTGGAGCAGGAACTGGAGAGCAGCGTCCGCAAGGCACGGTTCCTGGACCAGTGGGCCCCGGCGGAGACTGTGCGGGTGGTGACTGACGGGCGGCCTGTCGCGGATATCGCACGTGAGGTGATGGCCGCCACCGGCTGGGCCGGGCAGCACTCCGAACGCAGATCTTGATCATGTTGGAGGGCTGAGCTGGGCCGAGGACGGGTACGGCTACCGTTGATGATCATTTCTTGTGTGGGTCTATGCAGGTGCTCGCAGCCATGCGGCGGTGGACCGGGAACTGCACATCCCGCGGTCCTGGACGCGCGACCAGGGCCGTTGCCGGGCGGCGGGGAACCTCAGCCACGAGAACCCCCATACCCCCCCGATACGAACTCTCAGTACCGATGGCGGCTATCACGTGATCGTAGAACAGGGAGAACACGCTACCGAACGTTCAACGCCCAACGCACACAACTGGCCTGAAGATACTGACCAGTCCAACACGCAGCATGGTCGCGGCCACCTTACGGTGTGCCGTCACGCCGGTATCCGGCCCACAGCCGTCCTCCCGCCTGAGTCAGAACCTCTTCAGCGAGGCCGACCAGGGCACCCGAGAAGCCGACGAGTGCCTGTCGCACGGCAGCGTCCAAACGGTGCGCGAGACCGGGGGCCTGCTGGTCGAGTTCCCGGGCTAGCCATTTTCCACTGCCGAGCCACGAACTCTTGAGCATGAGCACCAATTGTGCCGTACGGGTAGCGAGCTCGGTGACGATGAACAGCCGCTCACCCTCGTCCGTGCATGCCGCGAGATCATCCAGCAGGTCGGTGAGCGCATACCGCCGGTCCTCGATCTCTGCGAGCGTAGCCTCAGGTGGTCCGGCAGCAAGCAACGCCCGTGCCTCGTCGGCGAGACGAGTGCCGACCCCATCGCTGTCGGCCAGCAGCGTGCCCGCCGCGCACATCCTCAACAGGGGAGAGCGCCGATGTGCGATCTCCCGGTCGACGTAGCGGTGCCAGGACTCCTCGGTGTGGACGAACAGCTCAACCGGCCAACCCGCGAAGATCAGGCTCTCGCGATACGGAGCGGGCGGGCCGTCGATCAGCACCACGATGTCCAGGTCCGAGGTGGGGGTACGGCGGCCGGTCAGGACGCTGCCGCAGAGGAACGCCGCACGCGCCCCCGGGTGATGATCGCGCACCACCGCGCACGCGGCCTCCACAGGCTTCATCCCCCAACTGTGCCGAACCAGCGCCGCACGTCGCATCCCGATATCGGCCACCGTCGACATTTCGTTGGTGCGGGGTCGCGATGACCTTTATCCTGGCGCGTAACGCATTGACGGAGACGAGTAGCCGCGGGCTCACGCGAGCCGAGAGAGCTGCCGGTAGCTGTGAAGGCAGTCTCGCGCCCCGAGGCGAAGACCCTCCCGAGCGCGGGGAGGAACGGCCTGACGGCCTAATGCCCCGCCGGCCAGCCCCCGTGATCGGGCCCGAACGAGGCCGCCACGTGCTGCGGCGGCGAAGGTGCGGTGGCACAGCGAGTTGCCCTTCTCGCCCGCACCCCCAAGGGATCACCACGACGCCCTTGGAGGGCCGCGATGATCCACCCTACGACCCGCGTGCTGGCCGCTGAGCTGCCAGAACACGTAGGCGAAACCGTTGAAGTCTCCGGTTGGCTGCACCGCCGCCGCGAGCTGAAATCTGTCACCTTCCTGATCCTGCGTGACCGCTCCGGACTCGCCCAGGTCATCCTGACGGAGCCGGGCGGCGACTTCCCCGAGGAGACCGTGCTGCGCGTGCGCGGCACAGTGACCGCCAACACCCAAGCCCCGGGCGGCGTCGAGCTGGCCTCGCCCGAAGTTGAGCGGCTGTCGAGCCTGGCGGAGGCACCGCCGTTCGACCTGTACCGACCCACCGTGCCTGCGGGTCTGCCGACCATCCTGGACCACGCCCCGGTCACCCTGCGGCACCCGCAGCTACGCGCGCCGTACCAGATCTCCGCAGCTTCCGTCGCGGGTTTCCGTGCGGCTCTGGACGCTGCGGGCTTCACCGAGATCCACACTCCGAAGGTGGTCTCCTCAGCGACCGAGTCCGGTGCCAACGTCTTCACCCTGGACTGGTTCGGCCGCACCGCGTACCTGGCCCAGTCGCCGCAGTTCTTCAAGCAGGCGATGGTCGGGGTTTTCGAGCGGGTGTACGAGACCGGTCCGGTCTTCCGCGCCGAGCCGCACGACACCGCCCGGCACCTGGCCCAGTACACCAGCCTCGACGCCGAACTCGGGTTCATCACCGACCACCGCGACGTCATGGCCGTGGTGAGAGAGGCCGTCGCCAGGATGGTCGAGCAGGTAGCCTCGCGTGCCGCCGAGGCCGTCCAACTCCTCGGCGTGAAGCTGCCGGAGGTGCCAGCCGAGATCCCGCAGATCCACTTCGCCGACGCCATGGCCATGCTCGGCGCCGACGAGCCCGACCTCGCCCCGGCGCACGAGCGGTACCTGAGCGAGTGGGCGCTGCGCGAGCACGGCAGCGAGTTCCTGTTCGTCACCGGCTACCCGATGGCCAAGCGCCCCTTCTACACCCACCCAGAGCCGGGCCGCCCGCAGTACTCCAACAGCTTCGACCTGCTCTTCCGCGGTCTGGAGTTGGTCACCGGCGGTCAGCGGCTGCACCGGTACGAGGAGTATGTGACGGCGCTCGCCGCACGCGGTGAATCCACCGAGCCGTACGAGAGCTACCTGTCCGCCTTCGCCCACGGGATGCCGCCGCACGGCGGGTTCGCCCTGGGCCTGGAGCGGTGGACCGCCCGCCTGACTGGCGCGGACAACATCCGCCGTACCACGCTGTTCCCGCGTGACCTGCACCGGCTGACGCCCTGACAGCGGCAGCGTTGTCCGGGCGGCGCCGTGCCGCCCGGACAACCAACCCCTCTACGGCCGACCTTGGATGACGGCGTGCGTCCCGCTTGTGCGCCACGCCTCCTCTGTCGCTTCGAGCGTGGCGAGGGTCTGAGCGTCGAGGCCGACGATCACGTCAGACTTCAGCGTACGGAGCGCAATCACCGAGCCGGGGAAGTAGCAGGTGCGGTCGGTGAATGAGGTGGTCGCGGGCCACAGCTGGTCGCCGACGAGGCGGCGGTAGTTCAGGTCTCCCTTGAAGATGGTGAGCGTGGCCTGCGCGAAGTCGGCTCGCAGATCCGCGGGCATCTCGGCGTAGGGCAGCGGTGCGCAGGAGAACGAGTGCGCCCGCACATCCAGTCGGCCGCTGCCCATGGCGTCCCACAACCGGCCGCCGATCTGACCTGCGCGGCCTGGCGCCTCGGTGAGGCGGCGCAGGCAGTCGATGACGTCGGCCATGGTGGCGTCGGAGACGTAGTACGCGTACGGCTTGACGTGTAGCACCACGTGGGTGGCGCGGCCGGTCTGCAGGAGATGGTCGATGAGGATCAGGTCGGGGATCAGTTCGCGGCCGGCGTTGTCCGCGACCAGGCACACCGTGGCGTTGGGCGACGAGCCCAGGCGGTCCCAGAGCTGGGCGCTGTCGTCCACGATGAGGTTGCCGGCGCTCTCCTCGACCTCTCCGGAGGAGATGCGGAACCCGAGATCGGCGCGGTTGCCCCACAACGCGCCGAGGAGCACGGCGCGATCCTGGTCGCCCGGAGGGAGATCGGCCAGATCGTCGAGGGCGGCAAGTTCCTCTGCGACAGCCGAGCCGCGCAGCTCGGCGCGTTTGAACGGGGCGAAGGGATCGATGCCCTGCCATGGGACCGGCTTGAAGTAGCCGACGGCTCCGAGGAGCTTGCGGTAGAAGTAGCTCTCGGCCCACAAGAACGGCACCTCGAACCAGGATCGGCCGAAGTACCCCTTCCCCCACTCGGCCCACTCCCTCTCGCCGTGCGCGCCGACGGGCAGCGGCTCGATCACTCCGTCCGTGATCTCCTCAAGCAGGGCGTCGAGCGCCTGGTGCTGCTCCGGCGTGTACGGGAAGGCGTCACGCACCTGCTGGATCAGGGCCGGGTGCCGCTTGTGGAGGACGCTCCAGGCGAAGGAGCCCGGCGTCTCGCTCGTGATCACGGGTGCGCCGTGTATGGCCGCGTTCGCTGCTTCGGGCATCGTCTACCGAGTTCCTCCGTCTGGGGTTGCTTGGTCGTTGATGGTCAGAGCGACGACGCCAGCTGCGCTGCCGACGAGAACCTGCCCCGTCGCGCGGTCGAACCCGGCGCAATGGAGCGAGGCATCGACACGCACCTGAGCGGTCTGCTGCTGCTCGCTGAGCGACCACAGGCGTACCGTTCCGTCGGCAGCCGCCGACACCAGTCCATCATCATCGTTGGCGAAGCCGAGCATGAGGATGCGCCCAGTATGCCCAGCCAGATGCGTGGTGAACCTCTCGCCGCCGATGTCTCGCACGGAGATCTCACCGGTCCCCGAGCCGACCGCCGCGCGTGCTCCTGCCGCGTCGAGGGCGATGGTGCGAGCCCACCCGCCCGCGTTTCTGAACCGGCTGATGTGCTCACCGGTCCCGGCTCGCCAGACGCGTACCGAGCCGTCGCCACCGCAGGCGGCCACGATCTCGCCCGCGTCGTCGAAGGCGATCGAGCGCAGTCGCCCGGCACGGACGTCCTGTGTCCAGAGCAGTTCGCCGGAGGGCAGGTCCCAGCAGCGGAAGTGGCCGTCGCCCGTGCTGGCCGCCAGCCGTGGCGCCGCGTGCGCCAGGGCTACCGCCCAGGTACGTGACACGTCCTCGTTCAGCGTGCGGCTCCATTGCGTGTCACGCCACGACCAGGCCCGTACTCTCCCGTCTCCGCAAGCCGCTGCCACGTACTCCCCGCCGGTCGCCAGAGACCAAACTCGGCCACGACCAGCCTGTAGCGGTCGGCGCGCTTCCTCTGAGGATGTCCTGATCAGCTCAACTACCCCGGACCCGTCTCCGATGACGGCGATGCGCCCGCTATCGGCGAACTGCGTGGACCACACGGTGTTCGAGCCGCTGGCGAGGTTCTCCAGTCGGCCACGCCCCGCTCCGCCCCACAGCCGGACTGCACCGTCCTCGCAGCCAGCAACAACCGGGCCGTTGCCGGTCCGGGCGACCGATCGAACCCAGTCCACTCCAGGCGGCAGCTGCACTTCTCCGACCGATCCGTCAATGCCGAAGGCGTGCAGTCTCGGCTCCTCGGTGGCGGCGATGACCACTTGCGAGTGTTCGAGTACCGTTACTGCGCGAATGCGGGCCTTGGTGTCCTCGATCCGCCGAACGGGGATCAGGTGCTCTTTGGCTGCGTTCCAGACGACGACCGACCGGTCACCGGATCCGGTGACCAGGAGCGACGAGCCGGGGGCAAACGCCGCCGTGCGCACCCAGTCGCGATGCCCTGCCCGTTCGTCCAGCAACCGGCCGGTGCGCAGCTCGAAGAGGCGGACGAATTCGTCCTCGCCGACCGCAGCCACCACTGTGTCATCGCACCCGACCGCCACAGACCAGACCGGGGTACCGACGGTCTTCATGGAGCCGGCGAGCACCATACGTTCGACGTCCCACACGCATACGCGTCCGTCCTCGGCGCCCGAGACGAGGAGTGCGCCGGAAGCGGAGAACGCCAGGCCGCGGATCCGCCGACCATGCCCGCTCAGGACCCCGAGGGCCACGCCGGTGTCGGTGCGCCACAGCCGGATCATCGCGTCGTCACCGGCGGACGCTACAAGCAACCCATCGCGTGACAGCGCGACCGCGAAGATCCAGCCGGTGTGTGCCCGGTGCGCACGGACGAGCTGCCGCTTCCCGAGATCCCACAGCCGCAGCACCCCGTCCTCACCGCCCGAAGCGACCAGGCCGCCCGCGGAGGCGACGCTGACGATCGCGCCGATGTGCCCGTCCGCACGGTGCCCATCATCTTGCAGCACCACTCGCGAACGGAAGCCCACGGCACCATCCAGCGCGGCCACGGCGTCCGCATCTCCGGTTCGCCCCAAGGCGACACCGAGCGTGCTCGCTACGTCGGCCGGATGCTGAAGCCCACTCAGCAGGTATCCGGCACCAGCCATCGTTCGCGCCGTCGCCCAGGCCCCCCGTCTAGGGTGGTCCGCCGCCTGCCACTCCGTCAGCGAGTCGAGGACGCTCGCGTCCGAGACCAGTGCCTGATGCCCGATGAGACCGGCTCTGCGTACGACATACGAGGGCGAGGCCAGCAGCTCGACGAGCTCGTCGTCGAGTGTGGCCTCGTGCAGGTGATAGGGCAGGTTCTGCCACATGTAGGAATGGGACTCGCTCAGGGCCTCCCACCGTCCGCCCGTTGCCGCGCGGTATGCCTCGACCAGCGACCGGTGGTGCGCCGTCCAATCGCCGCCGACCATGTGCCTCATGTAGGCGCGGAACACGTCATGGATGACGATCGCCGCGCGATCGGCGAGGTAGCCGCTGATCAGGGACCGATCAGCAAGGAGTCGGCAGAACTGCCGTACGGCAGTCGGGGTCCAGTCGTATGCCGCCCGCCACCAGTGGGTCAGGACGCTGAGCGGGATCGGCACGGCGGCCGGGAACACGGCCAGGGACAGGAACCGTTCACGCAGCCCCGAGGCTCCGTTGATCATGACACTGCTGTCGAGGCTGTGCAGGCTCGAGGTGATCGCCTGGCCGATCGTGTTCTTGCGCTGGTCGGCGTCCCATACGTCGAACGCCTGCGGTCCCTCCACCCGCAATGCCTCGCCAGCCTCGACCATGGCGCGATCGGGGCATGCGCCAGCTGCCACGTCCTGCGAGACGGCGGAGCTGACAAGGGTGGCCAGCAGCGGCCAGCCGCCGCACAGCGTGGCCAGCCGTGCTGTGTCCGACATGCCGAGAGCCGTGACGTTGCGGGTCAGCATTTCGCTGATCTCGCTCGCCGACATGGGGCCGAGTCGCACGACCCGCGCCGTCGACGGGCAGACTCGGACATTCCGCGTCGTCACGACTCGTACACAGCCCTCCCCGCCCAGCAGGAACGGAGCGAGGTCCGCTGCCGACCACACGTTGTCGATGATGAGCAGGACGCGCCGGTCCTGGAGCAGGCGCGCAAGGTGGAATCCCGCCTGCTCAGGGTCAGCGAGCGCTGGACGAGTCCCGTTCAGGTGGACGCAGAGATCCGAGATCAACTGGACGGCACGGGCAGCCGTGCACGCCTCACCCGTCTCAACCCACAAGATTTCCGGGAAGAGTTCGCGGATCCGCGAGTCGTCGCAAACCTGGGCAACCAACGTCGTCTTGCCGAACCCGCCGGGTCCGCAGACAGCTACGACCGCGACCCCGTCAGCGGCCGACGCCTCCTCGACGACGGAGACGAGGCCCTCGAAATCGTCAGACCTGTGAACCAAGGAGGACTCCGGGGGTGGTGCGAGTACGAAGCTGCCCAGCGCCGGCGGCTCCGCAGCGGCCGGCACCCCGAGGATTTCCCGGAACCGCTGCCGGACGGCCGTGTCGGCCTGCTCCAGGACCGTATCCAACAACGCCTGCGAGTCCGGTACGGGCTCGATCTCCGCGCCCCCGGCCTCCCAGTTGGACACCGTGCGATCGCTGACGCCGAGGTGGGCCGCGAAGCGGCGCAGGCTCATCCGCGTCGCCAGACGTAATGCACGCGCTTCCCGCCCGGTCCACCGTTGCACCGCGCTCACCCGAGGCCCCTTCGACCGACGCCACAACGTTAACAGCGTAGGGCGACTTGACCAGCGGCGAAGTTGCTTCGCTGCAACGCCGGTTCAGCACGACTGCAGTAGCCAGCAGTTCGACGCCCATCCGTGAGCCCTCACACCACTTCGACGCCGCAGCAGCGTCATTGCAGCGGCAGTGCGGCACGCCGACATCCCCACAGCCCTGCTCCGACCGGCAGCCTTCTCAAGGTGACCGCAGCGGAGGACGGATTTCCCCCTCCGGATCCGTTGCGGGTCCGCCCCAGCTCCATAGACCGAAGGTAAGGAGAGGTACATGCCCACACCTCGTCGCACGAAGACTGATCATCTGATCCACGCGGACGTCGTGGACTCCAAGAGCAAGGCCGGCGTCTGGATGGGAGAGCGTGCCTCGTTCCAGGACAAGCAGCGCC
The DNA here is from genome assembly GCA_019243445.1 of Streptomycetaceae bacterium. Classification (GTDB taxonomy): domain Bacteria; phylum Actinomycetota; class Actinomycetes; order Streptomycetales; family Streptomycetaceae; genus Streptantibioticus_B. The sequence continues at coordinate 8,757 of JAFAUH010000009.1, forward strand.
AGATCCTCGAAGGGCTCAAGGACGCCCTGAACTGGGTTCCGCTGGAAGGCGCCATCATGGCAATCAGCACCGCCCCGGCCGGCATCACGGTCATCGCCCCGAACCCGACGCTCCCGGGCCTGATCGTCCTCGCCGACGGCGGCTCCCCGGCCGCCTCCGCCCTCCTGCAGGCCAACGGCGAAGACCTCGTTCGCCAAGTGATGAGCGACCTCGGGATCGCCGAGGAAGCCGCCGCCTGACGATCATGGCAGCGACCCGCCTTCTGTGGGGGAAGTACTTTCAGTACGACCGGGATGGGGAGGCCGCCCTCCTCGACCCGGTCGCGCTGAACAGCTGCTACCTCGACCGCAGGGAGGTCACCGACCTCTCCGCGGTCTCCCCGACCGCGACTCACGACGCTCTCGCCGAGCTCGGCTTCACCCCGGACGGCCCCGCCGCCGACCGGCGCGAAGCACTCCGCAACCTCGTCCTCGACCCGACGCCGCACCGGATCAGCGGCCTGCGTATCGTGCTCACGGACCGCTGCAACATGGCCTGCACTTACTGCTTCGTTGACACGAACTCCGGCAAGCCGGACATGACAGAGGAAGAGCTGGCCGAGGGCCTGCGCTACCTCTTCGAGGAAAACGCTGGTCAGGACGAGGTCTCCATCCAGTGGTTCGGCGGCGAGCCGACCATCCGGTTCGACCTGATGCAGTACGGCGACGAACTCGCTGACCGCCTCGCCGTCGAGCACCAGGTCAAGCGCGTCCGGCGCACCGTCGTCACCAATGGCGCCCGCCTGACGGACGAGGCCCTGAACCACTTCATCCGCTACGAGTACGGCGTCGGAATCTCGATCGACGGCCCACCCGACATCAACTCCGCCAACCGCCTCCTGCTCGGCGGCCAGCCCGCCGACACCCGCATCCGCGGCAACGTCCAACGTCTCGTCGGGGCCGACGAACTCCACGTCGGCTGCAACCTCACGCCCACCGCAGCCAACATCGGGCGCCTCGCCGAGACCGTCGCCTGGATCATCGACACGCTCGGGTTGAAGTTCATCTACGTGAACACGCCCATCCCGACCGGCGGGCGCTGGCGCGTCAACGGCCGGGATCTCGCACGCGAGCTGTACGAGGCACGCCTGGTCGCCCTCAGCAAGGGCGGCCTCCTCTTCTCCGTACTCGACCGTGCCTTCCAAGCCCTCGACACGCGCCGCCCCATGCTCTTCGACCACATGCAGGGCGATGGCACGCTCAACGCGGCGTACCTGCCGGGCAAGCGGGTCAGTCTGTGCGACATCAACTTCACCGAGCCGGACTTCCTCTTCACCCTCAACGAACTGCGCCACCACCCGGAGGTCCTCGGCACCGTCACCAAACGCATCGCACCCATCCCCGCGTGCGGAGACTGCCCGGCCCTCGCCATCTGCGGCGGCCCGTCCCGCAACGAGCAGCTCCTCATCGGAGGCGACACCCCGGACCCCGAAATGTGCGCCTTCTACACCGAGACCGTCGAGATCGCCCTCTGGGACAACACGGGGGTCCAATGACAAAGCCCACGCACCAGCCGCGCTACCATTCCGCGCTCATCAGCACGGCAGGCCACTGCGCGATCGCCTGCGGCTTTTGCTTCCGTGCCGACCGCGCGCACGGCTTCCTCGAGGTTTCCACCTACGCGCGAGCCCTCTCCCGGCTGAAGGAGCACCGGGTAAGCGATATCTGTCTCACCGGCGGCGAGCCGACCCACCACCCAGAACTCCGCCAGCTCGTACGCCTCTCCCACCAATTCGGTATGCCTGTCTCCGTCGTTACCTCGGCCCGCGCGGAGGCCGAGGTGCGGCGCCTGGAACAGGTCGCCCATCTCCTCGCTAACGTCACCATCTCCGCGGACTCACGCGGCGCAATGCGCCTCGGCCGCACCCTTCGCTCGGTCCGCTCCGCTGTGTATGCCCTTCGACGGATCGACACTGAGAGCACGGTCCTCCACCTGACCTACTGGAACCTCACCGACCACGAGTGCCGAGAGATCGCCCAGGTAGTAGACAAGACGGGAGCAACGCTCCAGCTCAGCCCCGTCACCCTGGACACGAAGGGTCTGCACCGTGCCAGCCTCACCCCGGATTCCTACACAGAGCAGCAACGGCAGGACAACGAGATGCTGGACCGGCGCTTCGAGCTGGGAGCCCGCTTCCAACAGCATCTGCGCACCCTCCGCGGGTTGAGTTCCACCGCCGAGCGCCCCCACTGCTGCTCACCCACCCTGTACCTCTCAGCAACCGGCGAACTACGGCGCTGCCCTTACGGAACCCAAGGAATCAACGTGTCGGCCCCGCGCGCCGACATCGCCCGATTCCTCGCCAGCCCTCCCACGGACCAAGTCACCCCGGATTGCGCCGCACTCTGCCGTGCAGCAGCATGAAACCCTACTAGGCCACGAGATGGACGACACCGTAGCGACCGAACGGGACTTCACGTCCCGATGGCACACACCGCCCAATTTCCGTATCGCCGCCGAACTGATCCCGTTCAAACGCGCCTTCCCCGACGCCGGCCATGTGCTGGACGTCGTCCGCAAGGACCCTGAGACGCGAATCGCCATCCTCGGAGGCGCTGACCCAGCCGTCCGGACAGCGCGATCAGCGGCCTTCCGCGCCGCGCCCCTGGACGAGATCGCCACTTGGCCGTTCCGACTGGTCCACTTCAACCTCAGCCGCTTCTACGACGGCCTGCTGTGCGACTTCCAAGATCAGATCATGATCCCCTGGCGTACATTCCTGTCCTCTCAAGGCTTCACGTGGCAGCGCTGCGCCCCGACGCTCTTCCTCTCCACCCATGGCAGCAGCTCGACGTACCATGCCGACAACTCCCACGGTCTCGTATGGCAAATCGAAGGCACCAAGACTTTCCACAGCTATCGTGAGCCCGACCGCGTTGTCTCGGTCGACGCCGCCATCAGAAGCGAGATCACCGCTGAACACCCGCCCCCGCACGAGGCCACTGACCGACAGTCCATCCGCCTGCGACCCGGTGACCTCGCCTGGAGCCACATCCTCACCCCGCACTGGGTCTCCAGCGAATCCGACCTGGCCATGAGCGTGACCATCTCCCATGGCGGCCTCTGCCACCAGGGGAGTTACGCGCTTCGGGAGGCCGCCCTCCGTCAGCGCTGGGACACACACCCCGACGAACCGTGGCTTACTGATTTGCGTAACACGCGCTACTGACTCGACTTTCTCCCTCGCGCTGCCGCGTGAGTCCGCCGAGACCGATGGTGCTGGTGAGCCAGACGACTAGTGCAGCGCGTCGCAGGTCCTTTGCCGGTAGCTCGCGCCCAGGTTAGTGACGCTGTGTGAGTGATTGCCGTCCACGGGCCCGCTCGTCACAGGCCTCGGGCAATCCGGCCCGGGTCCGGCGCCCGGTGGGCCGGGGCTGTGTTG
>JAFAUH010000117.1 GCA_019243445.1 Streptomycetaceae bacterium
CCGACTTCATCTTCATGGTCAAGCAGACTTCGCACATGTTCATCACCGGTCCCGATGTGATCAAGACCGTCACCGGTGAGGACGTCGGCTTCGAGGAACTCGGCGGCGCCCGCTCGCACGCCACCAAGTCCGGCAACGCCCACCACATGGCGGGCGATGAGAAGGACGCGATCGACTTCGTCAAGGCATTGCTGTCGTATCTGCCGAGCAACAACCTCGAGGAGCCGCCCGCCTACGCCGAGGAGGCGGAGGGGACAGTCACCGCCGGCGACCTTGAACTCGACAAGCTGATCCCGGACTCCGCGAACCAGCCGTACGACATGCACAAAGTTTTCGAGCACATCCTCGACGACGGTGAATTCCTGGAGATGCAGGGGATGTTCGCGCCGAACATCCTCACCGGCTTCGGCCGAGTGGAGGGCCGCACGGTCGGCATTGTCGCCAATCAGCCGATGCAGTTCGCCGGCTGTCTCGACATCGACGCCTCCGAAAAAGCCGCGCGCTTCGTGCGGACCTGCGACAGCTTCAACGTCCCCGTTGTGACTTTCGTGGACGTGCCCGGCTTTCTGCCCGGCACCGACCAGGAGTGGAACGGCATCATCCGACGCGGCGCCAAACTGATCTTCGCCTACGCCGAGGCGACCGTCCCGCTGATCACCGTGATCACCCGCAAGGCGTACGGCGGTGCGTACGACGTCATGGGCTCCAAGCACCTCGGCGCCGACCTCAACCTCGCCTGGCCGACAGCACAGATCGCAGTGATGGGCGCGCAGGGCGCGGTCAACATCCTGCACCGCCGTCCGCTCGCCGAATCCGACAGCCCGGAGGAACTGCGCAAACAACTGCTCACCGAATACGAGGACGCGCTCCTCAATCCGTAGATCGCCGCCGAACGCGGCTACGTCGACGCGGTGATCGTCCCGTCCGAGACCCGGCTGCACATTGTCAAGGCGCTGCGGACGCTGCGGAACAAACGCGAGAGCCTGCCGCCGAAGAAGCACGGCAACATTCCGCTGTAGAGGTTTACAGAGGTTGCCTGCAAAGGCAGCCTGCAAAGGTTGTAGACGCTGCAGAGAAGGGGCTGTTCATATGTTCAAGATCATACGCGGGAACCCGACCTCGGAGGAGCTGGCCGCCGCGCTCGCGGTGGTGCAGGCACGCGCGGCGGCGGGTGCGGTCATCGGGCCGGGCGGCTCGGAGCGGCTCGACACGTGGGCCGATCCGGCTCGCAACATCGCGGCGCGGCGGATGCCGAAACTCGGGCCGAAGGCCTGGCGCAGCACGTATTGGCCATACTGACCTTTACCGGCTCTTACCGGTCTTCGCCGGTCTTCGCCGGTCCTTAGAGGCCGCAGGGTAGGGCCGGACATGAGTATCCGTACTCAGGCGCACCGCAAGGTGCACCGCCCAGGATCACAACCATGCTGTGGTCCGACCTTTCCAACGACGAGCAGCCCGAGGAGGTGCGGCGGGCCCAGGTGATGCTGCGGCGGGCCAGTCTGGTGATAGCGATCATGGCACCACTGATCATGCTGATCGCCTCCTGGCGCGACTGAGCACTCCGCTCGCGGCTCGTTACTCTCATTTCCTCACCCCGCTACCCTTTTCTTCATGGCCCAGCGCACACTTGTTCTCGCCTCCGCCTCCCCCGCCCGGCTCGGTCTGCTCAGACAGGCCGGCCTCGACCCGAAGGTCGTCGTCAGCGGGGTGGACGAAGACAGGGTCACCGCGGCTACCCCCGGCGATCTCGCGCTGCTGCTCGCCGAGGCCAAGGCGGCGGTCGTCGCCGCACAGTTGGCCGATGGCAACAGCGACAGCGAGCGTGCAGGCCGCGGCGAGGACGCTCTCGTCGTCGGTTGCGACTCGGTGCTCGAGCTCGATGGTCAGGCGCTGGGCAAGCCGCGTGACGCGGTCGAGGCGACAGCCCGATGGAGGTCGATGCGCGGGCGTTCGGGCGTACTGCGGACCGGGCACTGCGTGATCGACACGGTGAGCGGTAAGCGCGCGTCGCGGACGGCATCGACGACGGTGCGGTTCGGTACGCCCGACGATGCCGAGATCGAGGCATATGTGGCGAGTGGCGAACCGCTCCATGTGGCAGGCGCGTTCACGCTCGACGGCCGGTCCGCGCCGTTCATCGATTCCATTGAGGGCGACCACGGCAACGTCATCGGCTTGTCGTTGCCGCTGCTGCGGGAACTGCTTGCCGAAGTGGGCGTGCGCATCACGGACTTGTGGAGCCAGACTTTGCATACAAGTAGTACTAATGGGTAATGATGGCGACAAGGGTCGCCGTGCGTCACTCGTAGGGGCGCCACGGCGGGGGCAAACTTTGCGTATGCATTTCATGGGGATTCCACAAAGAATCCGCGTCACCACGCCACGCTCCGCACAGCCGCCCCGATCGTTCCGCACACCTCACGAGCATGGCCAAAACCCCGGCGTACCGTGGGACGACAAGGTTTCAAGCGCCAGGCGAGCCAGCCGCGCAACCGTGCGTGTGGGCAAGCTCACCCACAGGGGTAGGTCGGCACAACGTGTCGGCAGTCTCTAAACTCGCCTTGTTTCAAGAAGGGAGCCATCGTGCGCAAGGTGCTCATCGCCAATCGCGGCGAAATCGCCGTCCGTGTCGCCCGTGCCTGCCGGGATGCGGGGATCGCCAGCGTAGCGGTCTACGCAGAGCCGGACCGGGACGCGCTGCATGTGCGGGCCGCCGACGAAGCTTACGCCCTGGGCGGTGACACCCCGGCCACCAGCTATCTGGACATCATCAAGGTACTCAAGGCCGCCGCCGATTCCGGCGCGGATGCCATCCATCCCGGCTACGGCTTCTTGTCGGAGAACGCCGACTTCGCCCAAGCGGTGGTCGATGCCGGACTGATCTGGATCGGACCGCCGCCGCAGGCCATCCGCGACCTGGGGGACAAGGTCGCCGCCCGCCACATCGCGCAGCGCGCCGGCGCCCCGCTGGTCGCCGGCACCCCCGACCCCGTCTCCGGCGCCGAGGAGGTCGTGGCCTTCGCGCAGCAGCACGGGCTGCCGATCGCCATCAAGGCCGCTTTCGGCGGCGGTGGCCGCGGCTTGAAGGTCGCCCGCACGCTGGAGGAGATCCCCGAGCTGTACGACTCCGCCGTCCGTGAGGCGGTCGCTGCCTTCGGCCGCGGCGAATGCTTCGTCGAGCGCTATCTGGACAAGCCCCGCCATGTGGAGACCCAGTGTCTGGCCGACTCCCATGGCAATGTCGTGGTGGTCTCCACCCGCGACTGCTCGCTGCAACGCCGCCACCAAAAGCTGGTCGAAGAAGCCCCGGCACCGTTTTTGACCGAGCAACAGAACGCCGAGCTGTACCGCGCCTCGAAGGCGATTTTGAAGGAGGCCGGCTACGTCGGCGCCGGCACATGTGAGTTCTTGGTCGGCACCGATGGCACCATCTCCTTCCTTGAGGTCAACACCCGCCTGCAGGTCGAGCACCCAGTCACCGAAGAGGTCAGCGGCATCGACCTGGTTCGCGAAATGTTCCGTATCGCCGACGGTGAAGTGCTTGGTTACGACGACCCGCCACAGCGCGGCCACTCCTTCGAGTTCCGTATCAACGGCGAGGACCCGGGGCGAGGCTTCCTGCCCGCTCCCGGCACGGTGACCAGGTTCGCCCCACCGGCCGGTCCTGGGGTGCGGCTGGATGCGGGAGTGGAGACCGGCAGCGTGATCGGCCCGGCCTGGGACTCCCTGCTCGCCAAACTCATCGTCACCGGCGCCACTCGTCGGCAGGCGTTGGAGCGGGCACGGCGGGCGCTGGCGGAGTTCACCGTGGAGGGCATGGCCACCGCCATCCCCTTCCACCGTGCCGTGGTGGCCGATCCGGCCTTCACCGGTGAGCCGTTCTCCGTCCACACCCGTTGGATCGAGACCGAATTCGTCAACACCATCGAGCCGTTCACCGGCGCCGAGGTCGCCGAAGAAACCGAGGAAGTCGGCCGCGAAACCGTGGTGGTCGAGGTGGGCGGCAAACGGCTCGAGGTCTCCCTGCCCGCCTCGCTGGGCATGCAGATCGCCCGCACCGCCGCGGCCGGCGGCGCCCGCCCCAAGCGGCGTGCGGGGGCGAAGAGGTCCGGCCCCGCCGTCTCCGGCGACACTCTCGCCTCCCCCATGCAAGGCACCATCGTCAAGATCGCCGTCGAGGAGGGCCAGCAGGTCAACGAGGGCGACCTCGTCGTCGTCCTCGAAGCGATGAAGATGGAACAACCCATCAACGCCCACCGCTCCGGGACCGTCAAGGGCCTGTCGGCAGAGGTGGGTTCATCCCTCTCCTCGGGCGCCCCCATCTGCGACATCAAGGACTGACGGCGCACCACTCATGCTGGGGCCCTGGCCGATTCTCCGGCCGGGGCCCCAGCATGTATGGACGAGTCAGGGCCGCGGCGAGAAACGCCCGATGTTTGCCATGCAAATGCGGTCTTGCGCCTTGTCGAAAAAGTGTCGAAAAAGTAGAGCACCCAGAAGTTGCCGATATGCAACCGGTAATAACCGGACTCTCCCATGAGGTGGGCTGTTTCTGAGGACGGAGCTTCCGGTAAGTCGCAAATGGCCACCTGGCACTCTTTGATTTCTTCAGGATGGATAGGTCGTAGTCAACGGATCTCGGCCAGCGAACGCCACTGGATTTTCACCCATTCGAGGACAGCCACCCCATCCAACGAGCAACAGCGCGCTCACCGCCGACGTGGCGCCAGGTCCGTCACTCGGCCACCCGCTGTCGTGCCCGTCATCGGCTCCAGGGGGGCACTGCGCAGCGGACCGCCCGGCGGGACCGTGCTGCCGGAGCGGGCATGGCGGCGCGGGCCGGGCATGTGAGCGTCATGGCGAGGACGGCCGCCGACCGGGTCACCGTTGCCGCCGCCCATGGCGGTCAATGAAGCGACGGTGATCCGCACACCGTAATCCGCCAGCGCCTGCAGTTCTGCCGACGCACGGTCATCGCCCATCGGTGGCTCGTTGGTGACCAGATGCGTGATCACCTCGGACGGCACGGTCTGGAACATGGTGTCGATGCCCAGCTTGCTGTGGTCGGCGAGGACGACGATCTCGGACGCGGCTTGCATCAGCGCCCGGTCCACGCTCGCTGAGAGCATGTTGGAAGTGGACAGCCCGCGCTCAGCGGTCAGACCGCTTCCTGAAAGAAACGCACGCGAGACCCGCAGCCCCTGCAAGGACTGCTCCGCACCGCTGCCGACCAGCGCGTAGTTGGAGCCGCGCAGCGTACCGCCGGTCATCACGACCTCGACCCGGTTCGCGTGCGCCAACGCCTGGGCCACCAGCAGGGAGTTGGTGACCACGGTGAGGCCGGGGATCCGGGCCAGCCGACGGGCCAGCTCCTGCGTGGTGGTCCCGGCACCGATGACGATGGCCTCGCCCTCCTCCACGAGACCGGCCGCGAGATCGGCTATGGCTGTCTTCTCGACACTCGCTGACAAGGATTTCTGCGGAAAGCCGGACTCTCTGGTGAATCCACCCGGCAGCACCGCACCACCATGTCGGCGGTCGAGCAGCCCTTCGGCCTCCAACGCCCGCACGTCACGCCGTACGGTCACTTCGGAGGTCTGGACGACGCGGGCGAGTTCACGGAGCGATACCGCTCCGTTCGCTCGCACCATTTCGAGGATCAACTGGCGACGTTCTGCTGCGAACACGAAACCGACAGTAACCCCAACGACCGTCTAGTATCAGCGGTTTGCACCAATTAACAGAAGTTGTTCATGCTCACGTCCCAGGAGTGCTATACGTACCCGCCGTCACGCGTGGCCAACCAGCATGTGCCCGTACCTTGTTCGAGTGACAGGGAACGCGGCCGGCAGTCGGTCCACGTGCGGACACCCCAACAGCTCCAACATCGCCAGGTCGGCCGCCCGGTGCCCGCCATGCGCAGCAGGGTCGATCAGCCACGCGCGCCCCTCGCCGCCCCACAGCACGTTGCCATTTCACAGGTTGCCGGGGAGCCGCGTCGACGGGCGGGATCGCGCTCGAAAACGGCAGCGCGTTCGCCTGTCTCGGCTCCGCCTCAGCACAGCCCCCTGAAGCAAGGTAAAGGAGAACTCTGTCCAAGGTTAGGGCACCATTACCCAATGCTCCGACAGCTCTTGTCAACAGCGGCTGTGTGTCGGGGTATCTTCCACTCGAAGCGACCGGAGCGAGCGGTTTCACGGCGACCGGGGACTTCCACGGTGCTTCCCGGGCGGCAGGAGGATCCCGACAACACGCTGCTATGTCCCAGTCGGTGACCCGTCTCGGCGTCATGTCGGCAGCAAGCCGGCAGCAATTCGGCCGGGCGGACGCAATTTCCACCGAAAAATCGTGCCGGTATAGGCCACATCACTGTCGGAGGAAGAATGCTCATGAACTATGCGAATCGTCTACGCGATGCGATCGCGGAGGACGGCACCACGCCACTCATCGGTGTCTTCGACATGTTCTCAGCTTCGATCGCAGCACAGCACTACGAGGGAATGTTCGTATCCGGATTCGGTTTCGCCGCGTCCCACTACGGATTGCCGGACATCGGATTCATCGCCTGGCCCGACATCGTCGCCTTCGTACAGCGGCTGCGTCTGGCGTTCCCCGATCAGCACCTGTTGGTGGACATCGACGATGGCTACGTCGATCCGGAGACGGCGTGCCACGTCATCCAACACCTTGAAGCGATCGGTGCTTCCGGGGTGATTCTGGAGGACCAGAAACGGCCTCGGCGCTGCGGGCATGTGGAGGGCAAGCAGATACTTCCGCTGGAGGAGTATCTGGAGAAACTGGAAATGGTCCTCGACTCACGGCGCGATCTGGTGGTCGTCGCCCGCACCGACGCCACTGAGGAGAGCGAGATACTGCGCCGCGCCAAGGCCTTGGCCGAAACAGATGCTGACGTGATTCTGGTCGACGGTGTGCGCAGCGTCGAGTGGATTCACAAGGTGCGTGCGGTCATCGGTGACAAGCGGCTGTTGTTCAATCAGATAGCCGGAGGAAAATCTCCGCGGCTCTCACTGTCCGAGTTGAGCGACTTGGGCGTGGACGTCGCGATCTACAGCACACCCTGCTTGTTCGCGGCACACACAGCGATTGACCAGGCCTTGGCGGAACTGAAGAAGACGGACGGCCGCCTGCCGGAGCACAGGGCCGAGAGCGTGGGGGTGGCTGAGTCCATTGCCCTGCTGGAGAAGAACATCAGCAGGCGACACGGCCGGGAAAAGGCCGGGATGACCGTTCGCTGAGGCGCACACCGGCTCGCCGAGCCGGCAACGAAGGCAACCGTGTGCGGTGTGGGCCCCACCGCACACGGTTGCCTCTCCACAAAAGGCTCCCTCACAAGGCCGCAGACCACTGACGATCTCGACCCGTCGTTCCGGAAGGGAATCCCTGTATGCTCATCCCCCGCGCCATCCCCCTGATCCGCGCTCTGCTGAGCCGGATCGACCGCTACATTCTGGCGCTGATCTGCACCGTTGGTGTGGCTACCGTGCTGCCGGCTGGCGGAGCCGCGGCAGGATTTCTGGACGGTGCCACGAAACTGGCGGTCGGGTTGCTCTTCTTCCTCTACGGTGCCCGCCTCTCGCCGCAGGCTGCCTTCGCCGGACTACGGCACTGGAGGCTGCACGTGCCGATCCTGATGTGCACCTTTGCCTTGTTTCCGCTTTTGAGTCTCATGGCGCGTCCCCTGCTGACAGCCGCCCTGAGCACTGGGCTCGCGACCGGCTTGATCTTCCTTTGTCTGCTGCCGTCCACCGTGCAGTCGTCTGTAGCTTTCACCTCAATCGCCCGAGGGAATGTAGCGGCTGCTATCTGCTCGGCTTCGTTCTCCAGCCTGCTCGGAGTTTTCCTCACGCCGGTCCTGGCCGCTCTGCTGCTACGCGGAGGCGGAAGCGTTCATTTCTCCATGTCCCAGGTTGTCGACATCGTGCTGCAGCTCCTTGTCCCGTTTCTGGCAGGGCAGTTGGTTCGCCCCTGGATTTCCGATTGGGTCGCCTCGCACCGGACTTTGACTCTTCTGTGCGATCGCGGCTCCATTCTGCTGGTGGTGTACTCGGCATTCAGCAAGGGAATCAATGACGGGATCTGGCAGCGTGTGTCCGTCGCCCGACTTCTGGTGGTGTTGCTGCTGTGTGCGGCATTGCTGAGCCTGGTGCTCGCGCTCGCCTTCACAGTGTCGAAATGGCTGCGGTACTCGTACGAGGACCGGGTCACCGCCGTCTTCTGCGCTTCGACCAAGAGCCTTGCGAGTGGGCTTCCCATCGCCACCGTGCTCTTCACCGGACGGGATGTCGGCCTGGTCATGCTGCCAGTGATGCTCTATCACATGCTTCAGCTGATCACATGCGCCGCACTTGCCCGTCGTTGGTCCGGCAACCGCTCCTCGGAGGACGGTTCGGCGCCGGGGAGCGGGAAGGCGGACACCTCATCTCTTCGGCAGCGAGGTACGCCTCACAACGTCGGAAGTCGGCTCCCTTAGCGATATCTTGCGGCTGTGGGCATGGCTGGAGGAGCACCGCGTGCGCTACGTGCTCGCCTTCCCCAAGGACGAGAGCCTCCCCTTTGGCCGATGGGCACACCAAGCAGGCACGCCAGCCAGCTGGGGCGCTGGTCCCCGAGGCCGCTTTCGAACACCGCCCGTGCGCCGACTGCGCCAAACCCAGGCCCGCGCCGGCCACTACCGCGTCCGATGCAACCCACCGGTGAAACCACCGATTGTAGTAGTAGGCCTGTTTCTTGCCAGAATTCAGGCTGGTGCGCGCGTGCTCGTGGCAGCAGTGTGTACTTGTGCCATGGCACTCGCTGATTTGCTGGTCGTGGAGGACGATGCCGATATCGCCGGTG
>JAFAUH010000368.1 GCA_019243445.1 Streptomycetaceae bacterium
GGTAGCGGCCGCTGAAGGCGTCGAAGCGGGCGCCGAGACGGGCGAGTACGTCCTGACAGGAGCGGGCGGCCCACTGCCAGATCGCCGTGATGGAGTCCGAGCCGACGACCAGCGTGGCGCACGCGGTCAGCGTGAGGATCACCACCAGGGGATGCCGACGCCCCTTGTCCCGGCGCAGGTCCGGGACCTCGCGCAGCCGCTTGACCAGCGCGGATTGGGTCTCGGTGGGATTCGTGTGGAGCTCAGCTTCCCAGCGGGCGAAGTCGGCGAGCTGGTCAAGAGCCGGGCTGGCAGGGCAAGATGCGGACACGGGCGTGGCTCCTGTGATGATCCTTCTGGCGTGAGAACCGAAAGAACATCAGGAGTTGCGCTCGTTCTGCAACCTGGCCTCCCTACAGGACAAATCCGGGCTATCCGGTCAAATAGCAACTACGCCGGGGCCGTGAGTCCGGAGGCGCGTGAGATGTGGGACCGCCGTGAAGTCTACGAGCACGCCGTCGGCGACCTGCGCAGGCTCAAGGTGCCCTGGCATCGGGGCACGGAGGTGGCTGTCCACATCGTCGCCCTGACTCCTATGCACAGTCTCCGCCTTCGCGTGATTGTCCTTATGGAAGTCCGCGAGGAAAGGCGTTCGGGATTATAGCTGGAACGATCTCTTGCGATGCCCTTCTGGGGCACGTCGACGGCCGTGTGCAGGCGTCGTGGTGTCTCACTCGTCGTCGAGCAGTCCGGAGTCCTCCTGGTCGCCCGGTAGTCCTTCGAGTCGCCGGGCCTGTTCGATCACCGTGTTGAGCATGTGGAGACTCGAGGTGCTGAGCCCGCTGGCGCGGAGGGCAACGCGGCGTACTTCATGGTCGCGCATGGCCGCCACCACTTGGATTTCGGCGCGCGTTCGCTCGGCCACGCGCTCGTCGAAGAAGTACCCGGCTGGTACCCCGAAGAATGCAGCGAGCGCCTTGATCGTCTGCATCTTGGGGTTGGTGTTGGTGCCCGTCCTGAGCTGCTGGATAGCGCTCGCCGAGATCGTCACACCGGAGGTCTCCCGGATGCCCTGCGCCACCTCAGCGTAGGTGTACGGCCCTCGACCCTTCGGATGCACCTCCCTGAACAGGTAGTCGAGCAGCTCCGCGAAGGCCCGCTCATGCTTGTCGGTCATCTCCCGCCCTTCATCATGCCCTGATTCTATCCAGTCCAGTGTTGATCGGGTACCTCATGGGGGCTGGTTCCGACATTGCAGTTGACGCACGTGCGCAATTGTGGTGTACGTTGGGCACGCAATCGCATCCAGTGCAGTGTTCCTCTGCTGGTGGGGGTGGTGCGAAGAGGCTGGACTTGTGCCAGGGGTCGACATACGGTCCTGGTCCCCGCACCGGAAGATCATCGACCGGAAGAGGGTCGGAGGGGGGAGAGACAATGCGCGCACGCGGGCCATGAGGCCCCGAGTCGCAACGAAAGAGACCGGCGCCCGGGAGTTACCAGCTCCCGAGGCACCGGGCCGGCACCCCGAAGGGGCCGATTCACAACTCGCGGGCGGCGGGGCTTTTCGACGAGTACCGCCGCATCGCGCTCCTACGAAATACGGAGTATCGCATGCTTGCCATGCCGAGCGGAATCCCGGCCTGCCCGGACACCGCCGACCGCCAGCACCGCCTGGCCGCCCAGCTCGCTGACATGATCCCGGGCGCGGCCACCATTCTGGTGACCCTCCGAGACCCTCGGATGGTCTGGCCGCACCCGCACGCGACGGTCAAGGATGCGGCAGGCCAGCCGATCGAGCTGAGCCGCACTACGGCCAAGATCGTCGCTCGCTGGATTCTGCGCACCTACCCCCATGCTGAGGGCCCGCCGGAAAATAAGTTGTGCGTTGGATCTCTTGACACCACAGCTCAGACACGGTGTTCGCATACAACTTATTTCGAGGCGGTCCCTAACGAGTTGCTGGGCCCTGTCTCCGATGCCCTCCATCCCGGGCTCGAAGCCCTCCGGCACAACATCGCCACCACCGAACACCCCACCACCGCCAGACGCTGGCTGAACAAACCGTCCATCGCACCAGTGCTGTCCGACCTCGCGGCCGGCCGACGGGCACTGACACACCAGGCCCTGGACGAACTACCCGACAGCCCACCCCTCGCCCACCTCCGCCACGTCCTCGTCGGCGTCGGTGCCCTGCCCGAACGCGACGAGCACATGGTCCGCGTCGAACGCTTCCTCACCAGTCTTCTCGCCTCGCAACAGGACCCCGACCAGCGCAAACTCCTGCACCGCTACACGATCTGGCACCTGGTGCGGCGACTGCGTCACCGCACCAACGGCCGCCCCGTCACCCCCCCAGCAGTTCAACTCCATCCGCCAACGCACCCACGCGGCCGTCGCCTTCTTGAACTGGCTGAGGTCCCACGACCTCGCTCTGAGCACCTGCCGGCAAGCCGACCTCGACCGCTGGCTCACCGACGACTCCGCCACCTACCGCAACATAGCCGGGCACTTCATCCGCTGGGCCCGCACCAACAAACTCACCACCGTCCATGTCCCCGCTCTTCGCTGGAACGGCCCTACCCAGCCCCTGGACGAGCAGCACCGCTGGGACGTCGCACGTCGACTCCTGCACGACGACGCCCTCAAGACTGAGGACCGCCTCGCCAGCCTGCTTCTCCTCCTCTATGCCCAACGTCCAGCTTCAATCAGCAGGTTGACCGTTGAGGACATCGATGCCCACGCCCACGAAGTACGACTCCACCTCGGCCATTCCCCCATCCAACTGCCTGAGCCCGTCGCCACACTGGCCCGCGCCGTCCTCGCGAACCGCAAAGGCCACGCGACCATCGGAGCCCTGACCCCATCCCCTTGGCTCTTCCCCGGCGGCCAGCCAGGCCGACCGATCAGCACCGGACAGCTGACCCAGCGGCTAAACCAGCTCGGGATCCGCCCCAACCAAGCCCGCAGCACCGCGCTCTTCCAGCTCGCCACCGAGATCCCCGCCGCGATCCTCGCCCGCACCCTGGGCATCCACACCGACGTCGCCATCGCCTGGCAACGTCTCTCCGCCGGAGACTGGGCCACCTACGCCGCCGAAGTCAGCCAGCGGCCCATCAGGACAGATCAACACCCAGCATCGAATACATGATCATGTCCCGACGCTCCTCACCCACCCGCTGCCAACTGCGAAGCAAGCCCTCACGCTGGAAGCCGACACGCTCAGCTGTCCGCTGCGAAGCGGCGTTCCACGGCTCGACATAGAGCTGAAGACGAGGAATCTGCAGCTCAGCAAGGGCCCAGGCAGCGACCCCTCGAAGAGCTTCCGCAGCAACCCCCTGCCCACGAGCTGACCCGGCCAGCCAATAGCCCAGCGACGCACGGCCCTCGTTCAGTTCCCTCAGCCACAGTCCGACCGACCCGAGCGAGCGCCCGTCCTCAACCCGCACGATGACGAATGGATACCCACTGCCAGTCGACGCCCGCTCCCACTGCCGCCGGACGAAGGCTTCGCCCGCCTCCGGCGAGTACGTCGAGGGAATGGTCGTGATCAACGGAATGTAATCGTCGCTCGACGCTTCCCGGACGAGAGGCAGATCGCCGAGCTCCCAGGGGCGGAGCACGAAACTGTCACCCGCCATCAAGCGCGGGACGTCCAAGGGGGGAACCATGATCGCATCCTGCCGCGATCACTGCCGGGACGCACTCCCATTTCCCGGCTGCTAGCGGGGCATTCGGACAGTTCCAATACCCGACGTCACCATTATCCGTCCTCGACGACCTCGCCCGCGACGCAGCCGAAAAGGTCGTCCAGATAGTACCCCGCTCGCGCAAACGGCTCTCCGTCGTCACCGACCACGAAGCCCCGGCAACTAAGCGCGGGCCCCAAGCAGCTCCACCCCGGAAGACGACCGGACCAGCGGAGGAACGTTCTGCCTAAACCTGCGATAGCAAGCAGTCCCGGTCAGCCGGAATCTGACCGGGACTCCGGCCTGTGCTGGCGGCGGTAATCGGGCACACCCGCCCGTACGGCACGAACAGCATCAGCGATCATTCCACGCTCCGGTGCTGCACCTGGAGTGGTTCCCTACTGGCCAACCGCCTTGTCAGTCCTGCACTTGAGACTGTACCGACGATGTCAGGCGAAGACCCGGACCATGAGAGTACCCCGGCCGTGGGCACGTCTTTTGTGTTACCAGCACGGCTGGTCCGGATGACCATCAGCCTCCAGACCGAATCTCTCCAGCCGCTTTGCGCCTTCGGCGTCCCCGGCCAGCTCGCGCAACCGCGCCAAGCACTTCAAGGGGTCACTCCGGGCTCGGCGCCCGCGACGCCGGTCACAGGCGGGGGGAGGTGGCGTCGCGATTCGAGCTTCTCCCTCTGCGAGACATCGCGGGCCTGCCTCAGCGCACTCCTCTGAGCACGGAGAGGTATTTGTGGGTGTCCGACAAGGCCAAACCTGTGCTCGCGCGCCCCGTTCCTCCACGGTGTCCACCGCTCGTGCAGCGGCGCTGCAGCCGTGTCCACCGGTTGTCCACCGGCGGCCTCTCAGGCCTCCAGCCAGGCCCGGCAGCAACTGCCTGCCAAGATCACGGAAAGGAAGAAGGCCCAGGTCACGGACTTGAAAACCTGGGCCTTGCGCGGAGCCCCCTGTCGGGTTCGAACCGACGACCCCCGCTTTACAAGAGCGGTGCTCTGGCCAGCTGAGCTAAGGGGGCGTGACCCTGCATGCCGGGTGGGCGATGGGGCCAAGACAAGGTTACCAAGGGTCCGGGGCAGGGACGGGGGGAAGCCGGGGAAATTGGAGGGCGATGGGTGCTGACAAGCGAGAGCTAGGCGGGTAGCGTCACGGTGAGTCCACGCCCAGTGAACTAAACCTCCCTCTACTCGGATCGTCCGGCACGTTCCTGCCGGTGAAGGGATCAGCCCACCATGGCTACTGTCACGTTCGACAACGCGACCCGTATATACCCCAATTCGGACCGGGCAGCGGTCGACAAGCTCAACATCGAGATCGCAGACGGCGAATTCCTCGTGCTCGTCGGACCGTCCGGCTGCGGAAAGTCCACCTCCTTGCGGATGCTCGCCGGGCTCGAGGACGTCAACGGCGGCGCCATCCGGATCGGTGACCGCGATGTGACGCATCTGCCGCCGAAGGACCGGGACATCGCCATGGTGTTCCAGAACTACGCGCTCTACCCGCACATGACCGTCGCCGACAACATGGGTTTCGCGCTCAAAATCGCCGGTGTCAATAAGGCGGACATCCGCAAGCGGGTCGAGGAAGCCGCGAAGATCCTGGACCTCACCGAGTACCTCGGTCGCAAGCCGAAGGCGCTCTCTGGTGGTCAGCGGCAGCGTGTGGCAATGGGACGGGCCATCGTCCGTGAACCGCAGGTCTTCCTGATGGATGAGCCGCTGTCGAACCTCGATGCCAAGCTCCGCGTCCAGACCCGGACGCAGATCGCTGGGTTGCAGCGCCGCCTCGGCACCACCACCGTCTACGTCACCCACGACCAAGTGGAGGCAATGACGATGGGCGACCGGGTGGCGGTGCTCAAGGGTGGTGTGCTGCAGCAGATCGACTCGCCGCGCAACATGTACGACCGGCCGGCCAACCTCTTCGTCGCGGGCTTCATCGGCTCCCCCGCGATGAATCTCGTCGAGGTACCGATCACCGATGGCGGCGTGATGTTCGGCAACAGCATCGTCAACGTCAGCCGTGAGGCCCTCGCAGCCGCCGCCGACAAGGGCGACCGTACGGTGACAGTGGGCGTGCGGCCCGAGCACTTCGACCTCGCCAACGGCTATGCACAGGGAGTCGTCGGCAACGAGCCGGCGGGCGTGGCAGTGACGGTCAACGTCGTCGAGGAGCTCGGCGCGGACGGATACGTTTACGGTACGGCCGAGTTCGGCGGCGAGCAGAAGGACCTCGTCGTCCGAGTCGGCGGACGTCAGGTGCCGATGAAGGGCGATGTGCTGCACGTCGTGCCGCGGGCAGGCGAGACGCATGTCTTCTCGCCCTCCTCCGGCGAGCGGCTCAGCGACTGACGACAGGACACACGACGCGGTACGGCGGCCAACTCGCGCTCGAGGATGCGCGGGTAACCGCCGTATCGCCTTTTGCGGCTCATTGCGTCATGTTGCGGTGTGCTGTGGTGTGCTGTGGTGTGCTGTGGTGTGCTGCATATTGCGGTTTGTTGCCGCGTCGCTGTTGACTGCCAGTCAGGTCCGTCGAGTCTGTCAGGTCCGCCAGATCCGTCAGGTCCACGAACCCTGATGTGCGGATATTTTTTCTGCAAATCGGCCGTTTCGGGCACTGTCGTCAACACCAAACCCGCCGTCCGGGGATTTCTTTCGCTCATCAGGGTGACTAAATGTCGCCAAATCGCCACCCTTCGCTAGCATCACGGATGTGAACCAGGCAGCCCGCCATATCGGCAAGACTCTCGCACTCGTTCTCCCGGTCGTTCTCGTCCTGTCCGGGACCCTCGCCGTCACCCGCGTCCCATGGGCTACATCCGCCTCCGACGCGCAGGTACTCACGGCATCCGCCAAGCGCACCGACGCGGACACATCCAATGCTCCGCAGGATGCACTGCGCCGCCGCCTCATCGCTGAACTGCAGGAGAAGAACCCCGGCGTCGCGCTCACCGACCTGCAGATCGAGATGGCCAAGCGCCCCTCGCTTGCGCGCTACTGCACGGCCATCGCACGGGCACTGGGACGCGCCGCCGTCGCCAAGTACGCTCGTTACGACATTGGTTCAGTCGCAGTGCAGCGCGCACAGGCGTGGGCGCGGCCGGTGTGCGACACCTCTTTCGCACTCGGCGTTGCCTCAGTTGGGTGATCAAATCATCCAATGATCGCGTGCACGGGTCATGCCGGTCATGCCGGTCATGCCGGTCATGCCGGTCATTCGGAGTGACGGCATTTCCTCCGTATGTCACCGTGTGCACGTATTGTTCGCACCATGACGACAGGTTCCCCGACCGCGGCCGGCTCACCCGCCGCAGTCACGCAGGCAGTCGTCCTCGCGGGCGGCCAGGGCTCGCGATTGCGGCCGTACACCGACGACCGGCCGAAGCCGATGATCGAGATTCCCGGAACTGGGACCCCGATCATCGGCCACCAGCTGGCCTGGCTTGCTGCAGAGGGCGTGACGGACGTCGTCGTCTCCTGCGGCCACCTCGCCGACGTACTACAGAAATGGCTCGACTCGACGGATCTACCGCTGACTGCGAGCACCGTCGTGGAGAAGGAGCCGCTGGGGCGCGGCGGCGGGCTGAAGTACGCGGCAGCGGCCCTGCCGCGTCCCGACGAGCCGTGGTACGCCACTAACGGCGACATCTGGACGCGTTTCTCGCTGCGCGACATGGCCACGTTCCACGCCGAGCGTGCGGCGACGGCGACACTGGCGCTGGCCCGGCCGAACATCCCGTGGGGCGCAGTGGAGACCGACGAGTTCGGCCACGTACTGGACTTCATCGAGGCACCCCCGTCGCCGTATCTGATCAACGCCGGTCTTTACGTCTTCGCACCCGAATTCACAGCGCTGCTACCCGAGGTGGGCGACCATGAGCGGACGACATTCCCTCAGCTGGCGTGGGAACACCGACTCGCGGGATTCCCGCTGCCCCAGGGGTCGTACTGGCGGGCCATCGACACCGCGAAGGACCTGAGCGAAGCAGCGAAGGAACTGGCACGGGCCACCACAGGCGAGGCGTACGAGACTTACGACAGGCGAGGCTGAGGCTGAGGCCGTGCGTTGAAGCGCGTCGCAGGCTGTCGCCCGCCACGCCGTGCGGACCCAAGGTCTTTTCCAGCCACCGCGACACCCGCGACCACCCGCATCGCATGCCAACCTTCCCGCCCTTCCCCAGGACTGACGCAAAAACGTTCGGCTTCGGTGGTCTTGAGCTGGGAGGAATCGGTACCGGCCTGGATCAGTGATCAGGGTGCCCTTGAAAGTCAGCCGATCGACGACCGCCGCGCAGAGACACTCCACTCTCTGCGCGGTTTCTACTCGACCCCGTGCTACGCCGGCGCCCCACCTTTGCCCGAAGCTTTGCCGGAGGCCGCGCCGGGTCGGCGCATTCCCGGTATCCCCAGCAGCCAGCCAGAAGACGACTTGCTACCCAGCAGTCCACCGAGCGAACCGCCACCGGGTGACGAGCCGTTGGATCCGCCCGTCGAGGATGTGCCGGCCGGGGCCGTGGCGGGCGGCACATGGACCGTCTGCTGCCGACCGGGGCCGCCGAGCCTCCCGTCCTGTCCTGCCTTCCCGGCGCCGGGCGTCGCGCTCGAAATCAGCCCGGAGTCCGGCTTCTTGGACGCCGACGGCGAGGCAGACGACCGCGGGTGATGGTGGGCGTAGCGACCGCTCCGGGTGAGGATCGGCTGCGGAAGCGGCGAGCCGGGAAGGTTGTTGGTCGGGACCGGCGACGGTGTGCTGGGCTGCTCGGTGACCATCTCGGAAGAGCGCACCGCGCTGCCGAGCAGCGCGCCCACCAGCAGGGTGCCGCCGCCCACGAGCGTCACCAGGAACGTGCCACGACGCAGTACCCGGCGGCGCAGCTCCCACAAAGGAGCGCGCGGCCCGAGTGTGCGCCAGGCCTCCCCCGCAAGCCGGGCGTCCACTGAGTACACCGGCGCACCCGCGATGACCAGCGGGCTCCATGCGGCAAGGTAGATGATCTCGGGCGCGTTGTAGACGGGAACGGTGCGCCAGCTGACCGTCACCAGCAGTGCCACCGACAGCATGGCCCCGATGGTGGCCGCAGCCCGCTGCCACAATCCTGTGATCGTCAGCATGCCCACGGCCATCTGCAAGAACGCCACCATGAGACCCGCGCCCACCGGGTGGTCCAGCGCTGCCGCACGCAGCGGTTCGGCCACCGACCACGGGTGCAGCGAGGAGAGCCATTGGACCATCGAGCCGCGCCGGCCGCCGTCGAAGTAAACGGGGTCGCAGAGCTTGCCCATGCCCGCGTAGATCGAGATGAAGCCGAGGAAAATCCGCAGCGGGAGTAGGACGACACCGAGGTTCATCCGGCGTCCGGGGTGCCAGGCGTGACGAACCGTCTCGGCACGGCGGCGCCGGCCAGCCAACTCGTCCGCCTCCGCGTCGGCGTCGACGTCTGCGTCGACGTCCGCGTCGACGTGATCGCGGTACATGCCGCCGTACATGCCCCCGTAGGTGTCGCCGCTGTACGAGGACCTCCTGCCCCTGCTGTAGTCGTCCCCCGTCTGCGGATCGTATGGGTCGTACGGCCTGTACTCCGCACCCGCACCGCGCACCAGCCGCACCGCGCCAAGCAGATCGCCGGGCGGCGGTACGGGGGCGCCGCTGACCGACTGGCGCGGCGCGACGACCGCAGGCCGCACCGGTGGCATGCCGTCGTCGAAGTCGTCGGGGGCCTCACCGGGGCTGGGCAGCAGCTGTGTGGTACCCGCACTGCGCACCGCCTGGAGCAGCTGGGTCGTCGCCGCCGGGTCACCGGGTGAGGACCGCCCCGACCACACCACGGGCGCAGCGCGGCGCCGCCCTGGCATCCGCACCTCGGCGGCAGAGCGCACCGACGTCGGGATGACGGGCATCGGCACGGTGTAGGCAGCACCGTAGCGTGGCGGCGGCGCGCCGGAACCGAGCCGGACCCGGAAGCTCGCGTGGTTGACGATGACCTGGGCCGGGTCGCACGGCACCTTCACCGCGTTGAGCGTCTGCTCCTCGAATCCCGGCGTCCGTCCCCCCGAAGGGGAGCGGGGTTCTCTGGTGTCCACACTCATCTAACCGAGTGACACCCGGATAGGACACTGCCTGACGCCTGCCCCGGTCCAGGACAGGACGCCCAGGACAGGAGGCCCTGGACAGGACGCCCCGGACCAGGGCTACGAGCGGCGGCGCGTCGCCTCGTACAGTACGACGCCTGCGGCGACACCCGCGTTGAGCGACTCCGCCGCCCCGCCCGGCATCGGGATGCGCACCCGCAAGTCGCACGTCTCGCCGACAAGCCGCGACAGCCCCTTGCCCTCGCTGCCGATGACGATGACCACCGGCCCGTCGAGCACCTCGGCATCGGTGAGCGCGATGTCACCGTCGGCGGCGAGGCCGACCACCATCAGACCGTCCTTCTGGTACGCCTCGAGCGTACGGGTGAGATTGGTCGCCCGGGCCACCGGGATCCGTGCGGCGGTGCCCGCTGATGTCTTCCAGGCGCCCGCCGTCATCCCGGCGGCGCGCCGCTCCGGTACGACGACGCCGTGGCCGCCGAAGGCCGCCACCGATCGGACGACGGCACCGAGGTTGCGCGGGTCGGTCACCCCGTCGAGGGCGACGATCAGCGGCTGCTCACCGCGGTCGTAGGCCTCCGCTGCCAAATCCTCGGGGTGCGCGTACTCGTACGGCGGGATCTGCAGTACCAAGCCCTGGTGATTCAGCCCGCCAGTCATCCGGTCGAGTTCGGGCCGACCCGCTTCGAGCAGCGGGATGCCTCGCTCGGTGGCGAGCTTGATCGCCTCGCGCACGCGGTCGTCGCTGTCGATGTATTGCAGGACGTAGATGGTGCTCGCCGGGATGTCCGCGCGCAGCGCTTCGACGACCGGGTTGCGGCCGACGACCATCTCGGCGGCCGATTTGCCGCCGCGTCCGCCGGACGTCCGCCGCTGGGCGCCGGCGGCGTGCTTCGCCTTCGCCTGCGCGGCACGCTGCTTGGGGTGCCCTTTGCGCATCTCGGCGGGCGGGGTCGGGCCCTTGCCTTCAAGGGCGCGGCGGCGCTTGCCGCCGCTGCCGACCTGGGCACCCTTCTTGGACGTGGTGCGGCGATTCCGCCGCTGACTGTTCCCGGCCATGGGGCACCTTCACTTCTTCCTGCGAACTACGAGCTACGAACTACGAACTACGAACACAACCACGAATACTACGAACTGTGAATGCACGGAATGCACACGGAATACATGTGCATACACGTACAGACGGCGGTGGGTCGGCAGCCTTGACAGCTCAGGGCGTGCCGAGTGACCAGCGGGGGCCTTCGGGGGTGTCCTCGATGGTCAGGCCGGATTGTTGAAGCTGGTCACGGATGGCGTCGGCGGTGGCGTAATCCTTGCGCACTCGGGCCGCCTGCCGCTGCTCCAGTACCAGCCGGACGAGGGAGTCGACGACGCCGTGAAGGTCTTCACCGCGGTCCTCTCCCGCCCAGTGCGCATCGAGCGGATCCAGACCCAGCACCCCGAGCATGGCACGCAGTTCAGCAAGCCGGGCGACGGCGGTCTCCTTGTCGTCCGCAGTCAGCGCCGAGTTCCCCTGGCGCACCGTGGTGTGGACGATCGCCAGCGCCTGCGGGACGCCGAAGTCGTCGTCCATCGCTTCGGCGAACGCGGGCGGCACCTGGTCGGCCGGAAGGACCACCTTCCCGGCCTTTTCGGCGACCCGTTGCATAAAGCCCTCGATGCGGGCGAAGGCCGACTCCGCCTCGCGCAGCGCCTCTTCGCTGTACTCGATCTTCGAGCGGTAGTGCGGGGAGGCGAGGTAATAGCGCAGCACGATCGGCCGCCACTGCTTGACCATTTTGGACACGAGCACCGAGTTGCCGAGCGACTTGCTCATCTTCTCGCCGCTCATGGTCACCCAGGCGTTGTGCACCCAGTATGCGGCGAAGTCGTCGCCGTACCCCTTCGCCTGGGCAATCTCGTTCTCATGGTGCGGGAAGATCAGGTCGATGCCGCCGCCGTGGATGTCGAACCGTTCACCGAGGTATTTGTGGGCCATCACCGAGCATTCCAGGTGCCAGCCGGGACGGCCGCGCCCCCATGGCGTCTCCCATGAGGGCTCGCCGGGTCTGGCTGCCTTCCACAGGGCGAAGTCATGCGGGTCGCGCTTGCCGGCCTCGGCCTCGCCCGGCGGTTTCAGTAGGTTGTCCAACTCCTGGCGGGACAGTTGCAGGTAGCCGGGGAAGGAGCGCACGTCGAAATAGACATTGCCCTCGCCCGGATAGGCGTGGCCGCGCTCGATCAGGCCGCGCATCATCTCGATCATCTCGGGGATGTGGCCGGTGGCGCGTGGTTCATATGTCGGCGGCAAGCAGCCGAGCACGTCGTAGCTGTTACTGAAAGCCCGTTCGTTCTCGTAACCGATCGCCCACCACGGGCGCTGCTGTTCGGCCGACTTGGTGAGGATCTTGTCGTCGATGTCGGTGACGTTGCGGACGAACGTGACCTCGTAGCCGCGGTAGGCGAACCACCGTCGCATGATGTCGAAGTTCAGCCCCGACCTGATGTGGCCGATGTGCGGGGGAGCCTGCACGGTCGCGCCGCACAGGTAGATCGAGACACAGCCCGGCACAAGCGGGATGAAGTCACGGATCCGGCGCGCGCTGGTGTCGTACAGGCGAATAGTCACGTGACAAGGGTAGTGGCCTGAGCCGCCTGCCCTGCGACAGAACGGCCACAGGGACACAGAGAAATCATCATGAGAGCGCGTCAGCCGCGGTCGATGACTTTCTCCGGACTGATACGAATGACCACGCGGACGGCGTCTGGCGTGTCCATATCGTAATCCTTGCCGATGTACTTGTGGGCAAGCTTGTTGATCAGCTCCCGGCCACCTTCGGTGGTCATCGATGCCTTGCCGCGGATCTCGACGTATGTGTACGGCTTGTCCGGTGGGTTGATCATCACCGACGCCCGTGGATCACGCGCCAAATTCTGGTGCTTGCGACGCCCCTCGATGGTGGAGATCAGCACGTTGTCACCGTCCCGCGCCGCCCAGACGACGGTCTGCTGCGGGCTGCCGTCCGCTTCCAGCGTCGCGAGGGTCACAAAGCTCTTGTCGTCGAGCAACCGGCGTGCGTGGTCCGTGAGTTGGGATGGCATCGGATGTCCCTTCCATTGCTCGTCTCTCGCTCGCTTCTCCGCTTCCGCGGCGCAGCGGCGCAGCCCTCTTCGCCGTCTGCGGACCGGGGGTACGGTCATCTGCACCGTACCCAACGCCACGCGCCGACTACGGGGATTACCTGCCGGGCAGACGGGGGAAGATCACGGCAGTGGCGATGGCGGCGAGGCCTTCAGCGCGACCGGTGAGCCCGAGACCGTCCGTCGTCGTGCCGGAGACCGACACCGGCGCACCCACCGCTCCCGAAAGCACCGTGTTCGCCTCGTCGCGGCGCTTACCGATCTTCGGGCGTACGCCGATCACCTGGATCGCGACGTTGCCGATCGCAAAGCCCGCCTCGCGTACGATCCGGGCCGCCTCGGCGAGCAGGGTCACGCCCGCAGCGCCGGACCACTCGGGACGGCCGGTGCCGAAGTGCGCACCGAGGTCGCCGACGCCCGCGGCCGAGAAGAGCGCGTCGCAGGCGGCATGAGCGGCCACGTCCCCGTCGGAGTGGCCGGCCAGGCCGTACTGCTCGCCTTCCCACAGCAGGCCGGCGACCCGCAGTTCGCGGCCCTGCTCGAAGGCGTGGACATCGGTGCCGATACCGACACGCGGCGCGCCGAACGGCAGCTCCGGCTCCTCAGAAGGCTCCAGCTCCTCAGAAGGCATCGGTGGCTCTCCGGCGGGCGAGCACGGCCTCGGCGAGGACCAGGTCGATCGGCCGGGTGATCTTGAACGCCTCCTCATGCCCCGGGATCGCGACCACCTGGACGCCAATCCGCTCGGCCATTGCGGCGTCGTCGGTGGCTCCGGGGCCGTCCGTCGCCTGGTCGGCAAGCTTCTCGTGGGCTTCGGTGAGCACGTCGCGCCGGAAGCCCTGCGGGGTCTGCACCGCGCGCAGCCGGGACCGCTCGGGGGTGTCCACGACCGGCTCGGGTCCGCCCGCGGCGTCCGGTTCGACCTGCTTGACGGTGTCCGCGAGCGGCAGCGCCGGTACGACAGCGGGGGCACCGTCGCGTACGGCGGCAGCGACGGCGTCGACGGTGTCGACCGGCACCAAGGGTCGCGCGGCGTCGTGCACCAGCACGATGCCGATGTCGTCGGGGAGTGCGCCAAGGCCGAGCCGGACCGACTCCTGGCGGGTCTCACCTCCTGCGACGACCTTTATCTCCTTGGACTCAGGGAAACCGTGCGTGTCGAGCAGGGCCCGGACCTCGGCGATCCCGTCGGGCGGTGCGACCACGACAACGAGAGCGACCTCACGGGCGCGGGCGAGTGCCCGCACCGCATGCACCAGCATCGGGATGCCACCGAGGGGGCGCAGTGCCTTGGGCGCGCCGGGGCCGAGCCGGACTCCACGTCCGGCAGCAGGGATGACGGCTGCAGTACTCAGGTTTGTGTCCTTGGCCGAATTGGGTATCGCCTAGGCGTGTCGGGTACTTCGTCGCTGCGGTCCCCTTCCGTGAAGCCGCAGTGGCGCAGCCCCGTGGGGCGGCTGCCCGGACCCGGCACACGCATAAGTGATGCACGAGGGTGTACGAGCACACTGTATGCACGCGGTTGTACGCGTGTGGTTGTACAGCATGTGGTTGTACACGTCTGCGTGAACAGCGTGACAGGCATACATGACAGGCGCGTTGAGACAACCAACCGCATCGGACAGCCAACCGCGTCAGACGACTGTACCGACAAAGTCAGACGACTGTACCGACAAATAGGCAAACATGCCGCAGCGCCCGGCATCGGTCGGGCACCGCGGCAATGATTGCGTCACCTACGGGGTCGCTCGCCGCAGCAGGGGCGCCTCCCTCTCTCTGCTTACGGCGGGAGGTACCTCCGGAAGGCAGGGGGAGACTGATGTCACCTGCGCGTCAGGACGCGAGGACCTCATCAAGGAGCGTCTCGGCCTTGTCCTCGTTGGTGTTCTCGGCCAGCGCCAGTTCGCTGACCAGGATCTGCCGGGCCTTGGCAAGCATGCGCTTCTCGCCGGCCGACAGCCCGCGCTCCCTCTCGCGGCGCCACAGGTCGCGGACCACTTCAGCAACCTTGATGACATCGCCCGAGGCGAGCTTCTCCAAATTTGCTTTGTAACGGCGCGACCAGTTCGTCGGCTCCTCGGTGTACGGCGCGCGCAGCACCTCGAAGACCCGGTCCAGTCCGTCTTGACCGACCACGTCGCGTACGCCGACGAACTCCGCATTGTCCGCAGGCACACGTACCGTCAAGTCGCCCTGCGCAACCTTGAGCACCAAGTAGGTCTTGTCCACGCCTTTGATCTGACGAGTTTCGATGGCCTCGATCAGCGCGGCCCCGTGATGGGGATAGACCACGGTGTCGCCAACCTTGAACGTCATGTGACAGGTACCCCTTCCGTGGCTATCCAGAGTAACACGGGAACAGCTTCATCTGAATGGCGTTTTCGCAGGTCAGCGCATATTTCAGGGCTTGACAAGACCGGCCGGAACATGCTCCAGGACAGGCTTACGGACAGATATTCGCAGGTCAGAGCACATGTGCGAGCGAGGTGAAACCGGCACGCTACACGACTTCACCCCTCAAAGAAAGGGTGTTTCGTCACGTTTTGTCGTTCACTCACGAGTGAATCCTCGCTACTCCGTTCGGAGATTCACGATTCCCCTGCCGCAACCCGACCACTGGCATGAAGATCCATTTTTCGTATCCGTCGACGATAATCGGGAACCGTACAGAATTGCTCTGCCGCGCCAGGGGGGTGCCTCCCACCCAAAGCTAAGGAAGCACCCCTCTGGCACGGCAGGGCGAACGGAGAAAGCGGCAGGGCAAACGGAGAAAAGGGAGCCCGCGCGGGTGAGGTCGGCCCGGGAAGAGGTAGCCGGGTGCAAGGTGCTCGGGAAGGCTCGGTAACCTAAGCGCGCTGGAAGGTCCCCAAGCAGCGGCCCTGTGCGCCGCCGCAACTCGTCCAAGGAGAAGCCGCCGCCGTGAGCCGCAGCTATCGAAGCGGCGCCCTCGCCGCCGTCCTCGCTCTGTCGATCGCCCCGCTGGCCGCCTGCGGAGCGGGCATGGACGCCCAGACCCAGCAGGTGAAGCCGGATACTGTGATGGCCGCCTCCGACAACATCAGCGTCCAAAATGCCGTGATCATCACTGACCCGGCCCAGGCAGGCCCGGCAGCCATCACCGCGCGTATCTTCAACAACGGCCAGTCCGCTCAGCAGCTGACGGCCATCTCCGTGCCGGCCCTCAACCAGCCCGTGCAACTCACTGACACCAATGGCAAGACGGGCTCGCTGACCATCCCGGCCGGCGGCACCATCGCGCTTGGCGGTCCCGGCAACCCGACTGCGATCGTCCAAAACAGCCAGAGCGTCATCAAGGACGGCAACGTCCAGAACGTCGTCTTCACCTTCAGCAGCGCCGGACAGATCTCGCTCGCCCCGACCGTCGTCCCGGCTCTGCACTACTTCCAGGGTTACGGGCCGGCCTCGTCGGCCATGCCGACCCCGCCCTCCAGCACTCCGTCGGCGACCGCGTCCACGAGCAGCAAGCCAGGTGCCCAC
This sequence comes from Streptomycetaceae bacterium, assembly GCA_019243445.1. GTDB lineage: Bacteria > Actinomycetota > Actinomycetes > Streptomycetales > Streptomycetaceae > Streptantibioticus_B. Next base: position 16,387 of record JAFAUH010000368.1, read on the forward strand.
CACTGAGCCCCTGACTGACGTACAGCGAACTGACGCACAGCGAAAAGCCCCTTACAGAATGGGCGCCCATTCTGTAAGGGGCTTTGAGAGCTGTAAGGGCTCTGAGAGCCTGCTCACGGCTCGAACTTGTAGCCGAGGCCGCGCACCGTCACCAGGTAGCGCGGCGCGCCCGGATCCGGCTCGATCTTGGCGCGCAACCGCTTGACGTGGACGTCGAGCGTCTTGGTGTCGCCCACGTAGTCCGCGCCCCACACCCGGTCGATCAGCTGCATCCGGGTGAGCACCCGGCCCGCGTTGCGCAACAACATCTCCAGCAGGTCGAACTCCTTCAGCGGCAGATCCACCTTGCCGCCGGAGACGGTGACGACATGCCGGTCCACGTCCATCCGCACCGGGCCGGCTTCGAGCGCGGTCGGAACAACCTCCTCCGGTTCGCCGCGGCGGCGCAGCACCGCGCGGATGCGGGCGACCAGCTCACGCGAGGAGAAGGGCTTGGTCACATAGTCATCAGCGCCTATCTCCAGGCCGACGACTTTGTCGATCTCGCTGTCCTTGGCAGTCACCATGATCACGGGCACGTTGGACTTGCCGCGCAACTGGCGGCAGACCTCCGTCCCCGGCAGGCCGGGCAGCATCAAGTCGAGCAGCACCAGATCGGCGCCGTTCCGCTCGAACTCATCGAGCCCTTCGGGCCCAGTGGTCGCGATCGCGACTTCGAAGCCCTCCTTGCGGAGCATGTACGACAGTGCATCGCTGAACGATTCCTCGTCCTCGACGACGAGCACTCGGGTCACGGAAGGACCTCCGGGGCAGGAAGGGTTTTGGTGATGGCCGCGTACGGCGGTGTGGTGAGCGTGGTGTCCGGGGTGGCGCCGGTAGCAGTGCCGGTCGTGTTCCCCGCACTCGCCACCTCGTCCAGACCATCATCCGCGGTGCCGGAGTCATCCGGCGCGCCCCCCATAGTCTGGCTGGTCTGGCTGGTCTGGCTGTCATCGTCGGCCGGTGCGTCCTGGGCGCGGCCCGCAGCGCGGACGCTGCCGGCCTCGGGCAGCCGCAAGGTGAAGGTGGAGCCCTGACCCTCAGCACTCCACACCGTGACCTCCCCGCCGTGTGAGGCGGCCACATGCTTCACGATCGAAAGTCCGAGCCCCGTTCCGCCGGTGGCGCGCGAACGCGCCGGGTCGACTCGGTAAAACCGCTCGAAGATCCGCTCCCGGTCGGCCTGCGAGATACCCATGCCCTGGTCGGTCACGGAGATTTCGATCAGTCCCCCAGAGCCTCCGGTCTGGGAGGTACCCCCTCCGCCAGGAGCGGGGATCCTGCGCCCCACAATGCCGACGCGGGTGCAGGCCGGGCTGTAATTCACGGCGTTCTCGACAAGGTTGCCGAGTGCCGCCGCAAGCTGGCCGCGATGCCCCCACACATACAGGTCGGAGGCGCCGCCAGTGGCCATGGTGATCTGTTTGGCGTTGGCGGGGTGGCGGCAGCGGTCGACGGCCTCGGCAACGAGATCCTCGACAGCGACCGGCTCCGCGTCCTCGAGCGGGTCGTCGTTCTGTACCCGCGACAGATCGATGATCTCCTGGACCAGGCTGGTCAGCCGAGTTGCCTCGATCTGCATCCGGCCGGCAAAACGGTTGACCGCCTCCGGATCGTCGGCCGCGTCCATCACAGCCTCGGAGAGCAGGGACAGCGCGCCCACCGGCGTTTTGAGCTCATGGCTGACGTTGGCGACGAAATCACGTCGCACCGCCTCGATACGCCGGACTTCGGTGAGGTCCTCGACGAGCAGTAGCACCAGGCGTGAGCCGAGCGGTGCCACTCTGGCGGAGACCGCCAGCG
>JAFAUH010000049.1 GCA_019243445.1 Streptomycetaceae bacterium
TGATGTCCCCGGCCAGCTCAGGGGGGCAGGTGTCGAGGGTGTGCCGGACGGCGTCGAGGATCGCGTCGACGGGTTCGGCGATCGCGTGCCGCACGTCGTCGGCGTCGATGTCGAGCGTCTTCGGCAGCCCGCTGACCTGGTCGCGTCCGCGGATACGACAGCGGTCCGGCGGCAGCAGGCTTTGCGTGATCCCGTCGTCGAACCGAACCCCGCAACCGTCCTCGGCCTCGACTTCGGCCTCCGGCGCCGTATCGTCCCGTTCGATCTCCCGGTCCAGGTGACGCAACTCGGTCGACCAGTAGCCCATCGGAGAGGCCGAACCGATCGTCACCTTCAGTTCTTCGGCCGTCTGCTCGCCGATCAGCAGGGAGTGTTCACGCTTGACATAGTCCATGATCGCCGCGTCGACGGCGTCGCCGGCCGTTCTCAGCGACCGCACCGCCACGATGCCGCCCATCGAGACCACCGCGACCTCGGTCGTACCACCGCCGATGTCGACAATCATGGATCCCGTCGGCTCGTTCACCGGTAGCCCGGCACCGATCGCCGCCGCCATCGGCTCCTCGATCAGATGAACCTGGCGCGCGCCCGCCCCCATTGCCGCCTCGATGACCGCACGCCGCTCGACCCCCGTGATCCCGGACGGCACGCAGATCACCACCTGCGGACGATTGAAGCGGCGCACACCCGCCACCTTGCGGACGAAGTGCGCGAGCATCCGCTCCGCCATGTCGAAGTCGGCGATCACACCGTCCTTCATTGGACGCACGGCAACGATGTGCGAGGGTGTTCGGCCAATCGTGCGCTTTGCGTCGCAGCCAATACTGACCACCTCGCCATCAACGGCGTTCACGGCCACCACTGACGGCTCGTTGAGCACGATCCCTTCGCCTCTGACATACACCAATGTGTTAGCAGTGCCCAGGTCGATGCCCATGTCGCGTCCGGAGAACGGTTTCTTATGCCCCATAACACGCGATTATCGCCCATATTCATATTTCCCTGCCGATTGACGAGGCATCTGATCGTACGATTGCCAGACCCCCAATCAAACAGGTGAGGCCCCGGACTCGTCCGTCGAGTCCGGGGCCTCACCACCAATACGCAACTCACACGCAACCAACAGTTGACTACCCGCGCTCCCTACCGCCGGAGACTGTGCGCGGCGACGGGCGAGACTGTCACCTCGACCCGCTGGAACTCCTTCAGATCCGAGTAGCCGGTCGTAGCCATGGCACGCCGCAGCGCACCGAAGAAGTTCATCGACCCATCCGGGGCATGCGAGGGCCCAAGAAGGATCTCCTCCGTCGTACCGGCCGCACCAAGATTCATCCGCTTACCGCGCGGCAGTTCCTCGTGGACCGCCTCCATGCCCCAGTGGAAGCCGCGGCCCGGCGCGTCCGTGGCGCGGGCGAGCGGCGAACCCATCATCAACGCGTCCGCACCGCACGCGATCGCCTTCGGCAGATCACCGCTGGCGCCGAAGCCACCGTCCGCGATGACGTGCACATACCGGCCGCCCGATTCATCCAGGTAGTCACGGCGGGCCGCCGCGACATCGGCGACCGCTGTCGCCATCGGCACCTGGATGCCGAGCACATTGCGCGTGGTGTGCGCGGCGCCTCCGCCGAAGCCGACCAGCACCCCCGCCGCGCCGGTACGCATCAAATGCAGCGCCGCGGTGTATGTGGCACAGCCACCGACAATCACCGGAACGTCCAGTTCGTAGATGAACTGCTTGAGATTGAGCGGCTCGTGCGCCCCGGAGACGTGCTCGGCGGAGACCGTCGTCCCGCGGATCACGAAAAGGTCGATCCCCGCGTCCACGACAGCCTTGGAGAACTGCGCCGTGCGCTGCGGTGAGAGCGCCGCCGCGGTGACGACGCCCGCCTCGCGCACCTCCTTGATCCGCTGGCCGATCAACTCCTCCTTGATGGGAGCCGAATAGATCTCCTGCAGCCGACGCGTCGCCGATGTGTCGTCGAGCTCGGCGATCTCGGCGAGCAGCGGCTCAGGATCTTCATAACGGGTCCATAGACCCTCGAGATTGAGCACGCCGAGGCCGCCGAGGCGGCCGAGGCGGATAGCGGTCTCGGGGGAGACCACCGAATCCATGGGTGCGGCCAAGAAAGGCAGCTCAAAGCGGTAGGCATCGATCTGCCAGGCAATCGAGACCTCCTTAGGGTCCCGGGTGCGCCGACTCGGGACGACGGCGATGTCGTCGAATGCGTAGGCCCTGCGGCCGCGCTTGCCCCGCCCGATCTCGATCTCAGTCACTGTTCGCCTTTCTTCGTGGCCTGCCCGTCGTCCAGTATCCCAGGGCACAATTGAAGGGGGATACGCACGCGTCGTACCCCCCTTCACTGCCAGGGCTCACGACAAGGTCGTGAGAGGCGGCCCCTTTTATGAGGGGCTCTCTTACGACCTTGTCGTGAGCCTTAGCCCACGCGATAGTTGGGCGCCTCGGTAGTCATCTGGATGTCGTGCGGGTGGCTTTCCTTCAGCCCGGCGGCGGTGATACGCACAAAGCGCCCACGCTCCTGCAGCTCCGGCACCGTCCGACCGCCGACATAGAACATCGACTGGCGCAGGCCACCCACCAGCTGGTGGACCACTGCGGCCAATGGTCCGCGATACGGCACCTGGCCCTCGATGCCCTCGGGGATGAGCTTGTCGTCACCGCCCACGCCCTCTTGGAAGTAGCGGTCCTTGGAGAAGGACTTGCGGTCGCCACGCGACTGCATGGCGCCGAGCGAGCCCATGCCGCGGTACGACTTGAACTGCTTGCCGTTGATGAAGAGCAGCTCGCCGGGCGACTCCTCGCAACCTGCGAGGAGCGAACCGAGCATCACCGTATCCGCGCCGGCGACGAGTGCCTTGGCGATGTCGCCGCTGTACTGAAGGCCGCCGTCGCCGATCACCGGGACGCCGGCCTGCTTGGCGGCGAGCGCCGCTTCGTAGATCGCGGTGACTTGCGGGACGCCGATGCCGGCGACCACTCGTGTGGTGCAGATCGAGCCGGGGCCGACACCGACCTTGATGCCGTCCACGCCCGCGTCGATCAGTGACTGAGCACCGTCGCGGGTGGCGACGTTGCCGCCGATGATGTCGATCGCCGCATTCGACTTGATCTTCGCGACCATGTCGCCGACCAGCTTGGAGTGGCCGTGCGCGGTGTCGACGACAATGAAGTCGGCACCCGCATCGATCAGCGCCTGGGCACGCTCGAACGCGTCGCCTGCCACACCGACCGCCGCGCCGACGATCAACCGGCCTTCCTTGTCCTTTGCGGCATGCGGATACTTCTCCGCCTTGACGAAGTCCTTGACGGTGATCAGGCCCTTGAGCACACCCTCGGCGTCGACAAGCGGCAGCTTTTCGATCTTGTGGCGGCGCAGCAACTGCATGGCGTCGTGCCCCGAGATGCCGACGTTGCCGGTGACCAGCGGCATTGGCGTCATGACCTCGCGCACCTGACGGCTGCGGTCCACCTCGAAGGCCATGTCGCGGTTGGTGACGATACCGAGCAGCTTGCCCGCCACATCCGTCACCGGGACGCCGCTGATGCGGAACTTGGCGCACAGCTCATCGGCTTCGGCGAGCGTGGCCTCCGGGCGCACGGTGATCGGGTCGGTGACCATGCCGGACTCGGAGCGTTTGACGAGGTCAACCTGGTTGGCCTGGTCGGCGATGGAAAGATTGCGGTGGAGCACGCCCACGCCGCCCTGGCGGGCCATCGCGATGGCCATCCGTGCCTCGGTGACCTTGTCCATCGCCGCCGAGATCAGCGGGATGTTCACCCGTACGTTCTTCGAGACACGCGTGGCGGTGTCGATCTCCTCCGGTGCCATGTCGGACGGCCCGGGCAGCAGCAGCACGTCGTCGTAAGTGAGCCCGAGGGAACCGAACTTTTCGGCCACTCCGTCGGCGTTCGCAGTCATGACACCATCCCCATTGAGGTCCTGCCCGGCGTGGCATCCCATGGTACTGGGGTTTGGCGTGTTACCCGGCCCACCTCCGAACGCATGGAGCCCAAGAGGACCTCTAAGCGCTCAGCCCGGAGGCGTCCTCCGTTCGCATCGCCTCCGCCTGTTCGGCAAGTGCCCGCAACCGACTGAGCGCCCGGTGCTGTGCGACGCGGACCGCGCCCGGCGACATCCCGAGCACCTGGCCGGTCTCCTCGGCCGTGAGCCCGACGGCGACCCGCAGCAGCACCAGTTCACGCTGGGTGGCGGGAAGGTTGGCCAGCAGCGCCTTGGCCCACTCGGCGTCGCTGCTGAGCACCGCGCGCTCCTCGGGGCCGAGCGAATCGTCCGGCTTCTCCGGCAGATCCTCGGACGGTACGGCTGTGGAGCCCGGCCCGCGCATGGCGGAACGCTGCAGATCAGCGACCTTGTGCGAGGCGATGGCGAAGACGAACGCCTCAAAGGGCCGTCCCTGGTCGCGGTAGCGAGGCAACGCGCACAGTACCGCGAGGCAGACTTCCTGGGCGAGGTCCTCCACCAAGTGCCGTGCGCCACCGGGCAGCCGAGACAGCCTCGTGCGGCAATAGCGCTGGGCGAGCGGATGCACATGGGCCAGCAGGTCGTGCGTGGCCTGCTCGTCGCCAGCGACGGCACGGCGCACGAGGGCTCCGATGACGTGGGTGGCCGAATTCTCGTCGTCGCGCACCGCTCCATGGTGCCTGGTCGCTCTGGCATCTGGGGCACCGCACCCCAACTTGTCGCCCGAAGCGTTACACGACCGAGTCCGCGAGGGCACGGTACGGGGTTGGGAAGCCGGTGCGGCCGATGGAGACGTCGGGGACATGGGCGGGGTTGTGACCCCCACTGAGGCTGCAGCCGTCATACCGCTCACCCCTTGCCCCTCCCGCTTCTCTCCCGCCACTCGCGCTGATCCGACCGCGCGCTGCCGCTCGTCCCCGAGGAAGTCCATACACCCAAGCATGCGTCCTCGCGCGGAGATCTGGAACTTCGCGGATTCGCGGAGCAACGCGCGCCGGAAGGAGGTGACGAGAGGCAAGCCCACGCCGCTCGCCTCCGTCGCCAAGGACATCGCCGTCCTTCCCTGACACGCTTTGACCTGACAAGCCCGGGGATGGGCGGCAATTCCCAGTCCCCCGGGGCACGGCCACACACAGCGTCCCCCGGGGCACGGCCACACACAGCGCCGTCCTCAGCGGACCAGGCCCCAGCGGAAGCCGAGCGCCACCGCGTGTGCCCGGTCGGAGGCGCCCAGCTTCTTGAACAGTCGCCGTGCGTGCGTCTTGACGGTGTCCTCGGACAGGAACAGCTCACGGCCGATTTCGGCGTTGGAACGGCCGTGACTCATCCCTTCAAGCACCTGGATCTCGCGTGCGGTGAGCGTGGGCGCCGCACCCATCTCGGCCGACCGCAATCTGCGGGGGGCGAGCCGCCACGTCGGGTCGGCAAGCGCCTGCGTGACGGTGGCGCGCAACTCGGCGCGCGAGGCGTCCTTGTGCAGATACCCGCGGGCACCGGCAGCCACTGCAAGCGCTACTCCGTCGAGATCCTCAGCGACGGTGAGCATGATGATGCGGGCGCCGGGGTCCGCGGACAGCAGCCGCCTGACCGTCTCGACACCGCCGAGTCCGGGCATCCGGACGTCCATCAAGATGAGGTCGGAGCGGTCGGCGCCCCAGCGGCGGAGGACTTCCTCGCCGTTGGCCGCCGTCGTCACGCGCTCGACGCCGGGCACGGTCGCGACCGCACGGCGCAATGCCTCTCGGGCAAGCGGGGAGTCGTCGCAGACGAGGACGGATGTCATGACCGCCCTCCGCAGCTGATCCGCTTCACGTTGAGCCTCCAGGCTGGTACGAATCGTCACCGGTGGGGCTGACGGCCTCGGGCATAGGCCCGCATCACTTGCCGTCCAACCACCTCCGCACCCTTAACGACGCTCACTCGAAAGAGTTACGGAGTTTGGCAGCCGCGCTCAACACTCTACGTGATCTCACCGACACTATCAGCTGCACCGCACCGCAAAGGGG
>JAFAUH010000065.1 GCA_019243445.1 Streptomycetaceae bacterium
TTCCGCTTCCCCATGATGCTGCCTCCCCTTGTCATCGTGGGCTTCCCCCGTACGGGATGCTCTTAACACCGCTCAGCGGGCGTCGACTTCGGCCATTCGCCGCAGGGCACAGACGCATGTCGACGCGGGGAAAGGTGTCATGCCGGAGGCGGTGTGCCGCAGTTCCGGATCGGCGGTCAGGTTGCCCACTACCGTCACCAGTGTCTCGCCCGCCATGTCTGCAGCCCCTCACCTGTTTTGTTCTTCGCCTACCGTACCGGCCGGGTTGCGGCGGGATCGGTCAAATCTGTGGCCTTTGCTGACCGCTTCACGCGATCATGGCGGGGTTGGCTGTCTCGTGGGAGGAATCCGTTCATGTCCAGGAAGTCACCGGCCCGTCGCCTGCTACGCGGCTCCGAGCGTGACAAGGTCGCTGCCGACCTCAAGGTCCGGTACGAAGCGGGCACGTCGGTCCGCGCGCTCGCCGAGTCGAGTGGCCGTTCCTACGGCGGGGTCCACCGTCTCCTGGCCGATGCCGGGGTCGCGTTCCGCTCGCGCGGAGGTGCCCAGCGCCGCGATCCTCTTGCTGGCACCGCGCAGCGGTCCGCCGCGCTGGATCCCGTGGTTCTTGCCTCTGGCGTCGGACTTCGGAACGCCGCGGACAGAGGGGAGGGGGTATTCGCCACCCGGTCCTTTCTGGGTGGGGAGCTGGTTCTTGTTGGTGTGATCGAGGCCGAACTCGATCACAACGACGCTCATGCCTCCCAGATTGATGAGGGGCGGTTCGTTCGGCACGGTGGTCTGATGCCGAAGGTGAATCATTCGTGCGATCCCAACTGCGGGATCCGGCTCAACGTCTCCGGTGCTCATGACCTGGTTTCCCGCTTCCCCATTGCGGCCGGTCAGGAGATCACTTTCGACTACGCCATGCGGAACTACACCATCAAGCATTTTCCGGCCCGCTGTCAGTGCCGGACGCCCCGGTGCCGTGGCCGGATCACGGGCTGGAAGGACCTGCCGTCCGACCGCAAAGCCGCCTATCAGGGTTTCGTCGCTCCCTATCTTCTCGACCTCGAAGGCCGGCACACCGGGTAATCGTCACGGTCGACCCGGCGGGGGTGTCCGTCGTCAAGGGCTGTGTGCCGCCGAGGGAAGGCCAAAAGCCGCCAGTAGTTGATCTTGAAGCCCCGAGGGCTGCGCAGTAACGATCGACGCTGCTCGGTTCCCCGCCGCGTGCCGTCTTGAGTACCCCAGGTCGGGCCGGGGAGGCTGCGCTCCATGAGCAAGACAGCGACGAGGAATCGCCAGGCCGCTCGCCAGGACCGTGCGGCGAGAGTGCAGGCGTCCATCGCGGCTGCGGTGAACTGCCCGCTTTGTCCGCAGGTCACCGTCGAGGCCGGGCTGGAGATCCCCACGAAGGCTCTGGGCCCCGAGGGCGGCCGCCGCTGGTGGAACGGCAGCAGGGCGGCCCAGGAGCGCGCGGTGCAGCTGACCGGCGATCCGGCATGGCGTGAGCGGGCCCTGGGGTGGATCGACGCCTACCGCGACGCGCACGGGCACGGGCCGAGCTGGAGGCGGTTCTGGCGTGAGCCTTCCCTGTGGCCGACCGACACGACGGTGTCCCTGCTGCACACCGTGATGCGCCAACTCAACCAGGACGGATACCTCGACGGCACGAAGACCCCCTTTGGGCTGTGCCGACGCACGCCGGAGTGACCTGATAGGTCACCGGGCGGGCTCGGCCTGCTGGGCTGCGCGCGGGCCGGGGAACTCGCCGGCTGCTCCAGCGAGTTCGCGCACTGTTGCCATGTCGCTGAAGGGGAGCAGTTTTTCACCGACGATCTGGTGCGGCTCGCTGCCTTTGCCGGCGATCAGGACGATATCGTCCGGGCCCGCGGCGGACAGGGCAAAGGCGATCGCGCGATGGCGGTCGGTGAACCGTTCGAACGGTGTGCCGGTCGCCGTGAGACCTGGGGCGATCTGGTCCAGGATCGCCTGAGGGTCTTCGTTGCGGGGGTTGTCGGAGGTGAGGACGCACAGGTCGGAGTGGGTCCCGGCGATCTCGCCCATTTCGGCCCGCTTGGTGGTGTCCCGATCCCCGCCGCAGCCGAAGACGGTGATGACCCGGCCGGAGGCGAAGCCCCGGATGGTGGTCAAGACCTTGTCCAGGGCGTCCGGTGAGTGGGCGTAGTCCACGATCACCGACGTGCCGCGCGGGGTCTGAAAGCGTTCGAACCGGCCCGGGATCGGGGGCATCCGGTCGAGCGCGGCGACCAGGCCGCCCAGGTCGTGCCCCAAGGCGTGGCAGGCCGCCACGGTGGCCAGCGCGTTGGCCACCGAGAACCGGCCCGGTACAGGGATTGCCGCCGGATATGTGCGGCCGTCGTGGTGCAGGGTGAACCGCGTGCCGGAAGCGTCCACGGTGAGGTCGGTGGCCCGGTAGTCCGCCGCTTCGGCGTCGAGGCCGTAGGTGGTGACCGCGCCGGGCATCATCGCCTGGATTCCGGCGCCCACCGGGTCGTCGGCGTTGACCACCGCGCGTCGGCACAGGCCCTGGAACAGGCGGAGTTTGGCGTCCCGGTAGTTCTCCATCGTTCCATGATCGTCTAGGTGATCCTGCGTCAGGTTGGTGAAGACCCCGATATCGATGAACGCGCGGTCCACCCGGTGCGTCAGCAGGGCCATCGACGTGGCCTCCAGTACCACGCTGCCGGCCCCGCGGTCGCGCATGCAGCCCAGCAGGTATTGCAGATCCGGCGACTCCGGTGTGGTCAGCACCGATCTCGGCATCGGGATCGGCTCGTCGCCGATCCGGCTGCCGGCCGTCCCGATGACGCCCACCGTCGCGCCCTCGGAGATCCGCAACACCGACTCGACCATGTACGACACCGACGTCTTCCCGTTGGTACCGGTGATCGCCACCATGTCCATCTGCCGCCCCGGCTCGCCAAAATAGCGGGAGGCGACGACCGCGGCCGCCGTCCGGATATCCGGCACCCGCACGGCGCACGCACCCGCCGCCGACGCCGGAAGATCCGGTGTCCCGCCGTCGACGAGTACCGCCGCCGCGCCGCGTGCGAGGGCCGGTCCGACGGAGTCGGGATCGCCTTCACGGTGGCCGGGCACCGCGATGAACAGCGAACCCGGCGTCACCCGGTTGGCATCGAAGGTTGTTCCCGCGGTGATCCACGTCGTCTCCGGGTCGCCCTGGAGAATGTGGTGGTCGTGCCCGGCCAGCAGCTCGCTCAGCTTCACAATGATCCCTTCGAAGGTGGCTCGGCCCGGTCGTGCGGCCGTCGCCAGGCGGCAGCGCCGACGGCGTGCCGGAAGCTGCGGTGATGATGTGGAGCAGGTGGGCGGGGACATGCCCGATGAGAGCCGGACACGGCGGCTCAGCCCGGCAGGCGACGTCCTGCGGTGTTCTTGGAAGAGCAGCAAGCCGGGGACAGGGGCCGCTGAGAATCGCTAGCCATGGCCGTGCAACGCACTGCGGCCGGTCTGCGGCGCCTCGACGTCCGCCGCGGTCGCCAGGCCGACGACTGCCGAACCCGCAGCGGCCGGGGACAGCGCACCGGTGGCCTGCTGCAGGCACTCCCTCACGGCACGTGTGTGACCCATGGGCCGAGTGTACGTCCGCTCAAGCGGCTCGAAACCCACATCCGACGCGCCGCCGGACCGGTGACCCGCTCGCCACCGTCCGACAGCCCTGGCCGCAGCTCGGGACCGGCACCAAATCGGCGCGGGGTTTCTCCAGCGGGATCAGCCACTACGACTATAGAGACAGCCCGTACGCCGTATCCGAAGATGAGCGAGACACCACCTCAGGTGAGTCTTAACGATCGTGTCACCGGCCGCAATTGCGGCCGGTGACCACCCCAAGTAGCGCCCACGGTCCCCCGATCAGCCAACGCCCGCCGCAGCATGGTCTGTTCGTGGTACGGCAGTCGGGAACAGAACTTCAGCTCAGGGGCAGGGGCGGTTTGCGCGGCTTCGACGCGGTTGGCGGTACGCCTTGCGCCGGGCCGGGTAGGCAGTTCACTGCCTTCACGATGTCGTAACCGTACAGATAACCCGGTCAGGATAGGAGGTAACCGTGGACGCGTGCGCGGGCCTTGCCTGGTGAGAGCCCGAGCGCCTTGCCGAGCGTCTCCCACTGCTCGTCGGCCTCGGCAGCATAAGCGGCCTCCCGGCCAGTACTACGGGTGATGCGTTCCAGTGCGGCCACCGCTTTCAGCGCGGCCGCCGGCGCATCCCCGGCGAGCGTGAGCAACTGCTCCTGGAGCCGGTCGATGAGGTCGGTGAGTTCAGTGGGAAGCGGCACCGTCTGGTGCTCCACGGTGCGGATGTGCTCGATCCAGTCGTGGTGCGGGCTGGAGGTGTCCAAGTCGTACAAGCGGCGTTCGCCGAGCTGGTCCCAATCGATCTGATAGCTCGTGCCCCGCCAACCGCACGCGCACGAGCCCCGGAAGGCGGCTGCCTGCGGCCGGCCCATCGTGCCGTCGTACGCCCACCATTCACCGGTCTCGTGCCCGGCGCAGGCGCTGCCGATGTCCAGATACACCGGTTTGGGCTCGGTGCCGTCGGCCAGGACTGCCCCGGCGATGCCCTCGTGGCACACCCCGAACTCCTCAGTCCTCCACACCATGACTACCTCCCCTTTCTGCGAGCTGCTTGAGCAGGGCGCGATGTCCTGGTCGTGCGCAGCGTCCATGACGTCATGCTTGCAGTCTGGGCCGCAGGCCAAGGGGTAGATAATCGCATTCGCACTCACACCGCTTGATGTCGCCGACGCGGTAGAGGAGTTCGCCCGCCGGGGCCGGGAAGGTCGGGTCCTTGGCGCGGGCGTGGCGCAGGGTGATGAGGATGATCTGCTGCAGGTGACGTTCGTGGGTCTAGCGCAATTCCACCGTCTACTCGTCATCCCCGGCCGGATCGGCCAACGACGTCACTGTGGTGGTGCTGTCCCGGTCGGCGGCATGGTCCTGCTGGGCGGGCAGAGCGGCATGTGCGGCCGTCTCCGGTGCGCCAGATCGTGGCAGCGAAGATGTCCCGCCCCAGGGGTTTCGTGGCATCTCCTGCGCCACGGCCTCTACCTCGAACGCATCTGCGGCGACCGGGTATGAGATTCAATCTTTCTCAACTTCTTTTTCCCGTACGGTGGTGCGCTGGAAAGGAGCCCGATGTGACCACAACCACTCCTTCTGCACAGAAGATTCCCGCACTCAAGGCGGTCTTCACTGTCCTTGCGGCCCTCGCCGCTATGGTTACCGTTCAGGCGGCACCCGCAACGGCCGACGAGCCGTTCGAGTCGTTTTGCAGACACAAGGTCGGCGAAATCCACAAGGTCGGCGGCGACATCCTCACTAAGTACACCAGTCTCGGCCAGTCCGGTGGTGTCCTCGGCTGCCCGCTCACTGACGAGCTGACCAATCCGGACGGTGTCGGCAAGCGGCAGCAGTTCGAGCACGGATCCATCTACTGGAAGGCCTCGACGGGTGCGCACCCCGTATGGGGGGCCATCGGCGACAAGTGGGGCGCTCTCAACTGGGAGGCCGGAGCGCTGGGCTATCCAGTCGACGACGAGTTGACCAACCTTGACGGGGTGGGCAAGCGGCAGCAGTTCGAGGGCGGCACCGTGTACTGGCATCCCCGCTACGGGGCGCACCCTGTGTGGGGACAGATCGCGAGGCTGTGGAATCGTTACGGCAAGGAAGCTGGCCGGTTCGGATACCCGGTCACCGACGAGCGGCGTGACGACAGCCTGAACGGATACCGGCAGGGTTTCTCCGTCCGCAATACGACCCTGTTCTGGAGTGCCGGAATGGGCGATGGTAATGAAGTCTGCACCGGGGAGTGCGTCGGCTACGTCCTGAGTGCGGGCGAGGTGTGGGTTGATTCGGTCGCCGTCAAGTACGCACTGCCCGACGGGGATGCTGATCACATCGAGGTAAGCGTCACCCCGACGCAGAAGGGATTCGATCAGGCATCGACCGACTACAACTCACTATGGCAGCAGGTGTGGAACGTAGTCCCCACACCCTTGCCGCTCGACGGGACACAACTGAGCCAGACGCAGCTCGCCTCGATGAAGGACCAGCTCACCTGTCACGCGAAGTGGGACTTCAAGCTGTTCGGCCACTACCTTTCTCACGGCACCTGGGATCTGGAGTCCTGGCGTCCGCAGAAGGGTGAGGATTACGCGACGAGCGTGCCCGCCCTGCTCAACACCTGCAACTGGAACTGATCACCTTGACGCACCGAACGCCCCGGCCGTATTCCTGCGGACACTGCTGAGCATCCCTCAGGAATGCTCAGCAGGAGCTGGGCTGTGGCCGGACCGGTAACCTGCTGCCGTTCCAGAGGATCCTATCGGTTGTGCCTGGCACACCAGCAGACCCCTACGGCGGCGTCGATCCGAATCCTGCCGCTGCACCGCGCTCACACCCTGTATGGCCCGCACCCGGCACGTGGCTCAGCGCGGGCCCCGCCGCCCGCCGACGGGGCCGAACCGGGTAGCGCGCATGTCGTTTTGTGCCGCTGAGGACCAGACGGCGGCGGCGGTCACCCCGAGTTCGGGTGACCGCCGCCGCCGTCAGCGTGCCGGATCTAGCCCCGGCCGCTGTGGCAGATCGCTCGGGCCAGGCGGGCGACCGACTGCACACCCTCGGGTCTGATCGCTCTCCTCACCCGCTGTTCTGGGGCTGCCAGACGTAGCGGACGTCCGGCTCTCGCTCCTCGTTGCGCAGCCCGTCCGTTCGCTCGACCTCGATGAAGCCGTGCCGTTTATAGAACCGCTGTGCCGCTTCGTTGACCTGGAACGTCCACAGCGCCAGCCCGTCTGGCCGTCGCTGCTTGGCCAGGACCATGAACCGATCGCCCAGCCCCCGCCCGCACCACATTGGATCGAGGTAGAGTTGCTTCAGCTCCTCGACGTTGAGCACCAAGAGTCCCACCACACCGCTGTTGGTGACCGCCACCCAGGTCTCGTACTGCGGCACCAGCACGCGTGAGAACCAGTCCCGCACCTCGGCATCGTCGTGTGCACGGCGTACCGACGGCAGCGCGGCGGTGAAGGAACGCAGCCACACATCGGCCGCGCCGTGCGCGTCGGCGTCGCCCGCACGACGGAGAACAACGGCATCACTGTTCACAGCGCGAGACCTCCACGGGCGCTCACGGTTTGATGAGGGAGTGTCATGAACCGTGATAGACCCTTTGATGAGGGTCTACGAGGCCCACTGCTTGGGCACCCTTCTACTTCCCGGGCCGTCCGAGCTGGTGGACGGTCCAGCCCGCTGCGCGCCAGGGCTCGGGGTCCAGGGTGGTGCGGCAGTCGATGAGCAGGGGGTTGGCGGGGTGGTCTGCGAGGGCCTGGGGGTTGGCCTGCTGGTACTCGGGCCATTCGGTGGCCAGGACAACGAGATCGGCGCCGTCGAGGGAGGCGGGCAGGTCGTCGGTGTAGTCGAGTTCGGGGTTGCGAGTCATGGCCGTGGCCACGGCCTGCGGGTCGTGGACGGTGACGGTGGCGCCGGCCTGCTGGAGGGCGTGGGCGAGGGCGAGGGCCGGGGATTCGCGGACGTCGTTGGTGCCGGGTTTGAACGCGGCGCCCCATACGGTGACCCGGGCGCCCTTGAGGGGGCGCTCTCCCAGGGCCCGGGTGATGAGGTCCATGGCGACGCCGGTGCGGGTTTCGTTGATTGTCTCGGCGGCACGCAGCAGGGTCGCGGCCTGGTCGGCGCCGAGCTGCCGGGCGGAGGCGGTGAAGGCGCGGATGTCCTTGGGGAGGCAGCCGCCGCCGTAGCCGATACCGGGCCTCATGCCGCCGCTGCCGATTCGGGGGTCGATGCCGAGGATGTCCACGATCTGGGAGATGTCGCCGCCGGCGGCCTCGCACATGTCGGCGACGGCATTGATGTAGGAGATCTTCAGGCCGAGGAAGGTGTTCGCCGCGCCCTTGGCGAGTTCAGCGGTCTGCGGGTCGCAGGCGAACAGCGGGACGCCGGCGTCCAGGATGGGCGCGTAGACGGCGCGGACCGTCTTCTCGGCCTCGGCGGTGGTCAGTCCGGCGATGATGCGGTCCGGGCGGAGGGTGTCTTGCACCGCGTGTCCCTCGCGGAGGAATTCCGGGTTCCACACGACATCAACACCCGCGCCGGCGGGGGCCAGGCGCTGGGCGAGGGCGGTGACCTGGCTGGTCGTGCCGACGGTGACCGTGCTCTTCCCGACGATCGTGCAGGGGCGATGGAGGTGGGGGGCGAGTTGGCGGATGGCGCCGTAGACCTGTCCGGTGTCGTAGGAGCGGCCGTCGGCGTCGATGGGGGTGCCGACGCCGATGAAGTGCACCTCGGCGAAGTCGGCGGCCTCACGGATGTCGGTGGTGAACCGCAGACGCCCGCTTGCGGTGTGGCGGGCGAGCAGTTCGGGAAGCCCTGTCTCGTAGATGGGGCATTCACCGGAATTGAGCCGGTCGACCTTGGCCTGGTCGACGTCCACGCCGGTGACGTCGTGGCCGAGTTCGGCCATCGCCGCCGCGTGCGGGATGCCGAGGTGACCACAGCCGATCACGGAAACACGCATGACAAAGTCCTTGTCTGCCGGGGGGCACACCGTGCTCGGTGCGCCCCCAGACGCTATCGGTGCGGGAGCGGCGCCGGAGCGCCCCCGGTTTCAATCAGACGTCCACGCCGAGGAGTTCGGCCAGGCGGAGCAGGGCGGGGGTGGCCTCGCAGCGGACCACGACGTCGCCCTCCCGGGCGCCCTCGATGAGGTAGGGCCTGTGGAGCCCGTGCTCGGTGACGCCCTCGGTGTCGAGGTAGAAGACCTTCAGGCCGCGCTCGCGGGCGCGGGCCTGAATCGCCCGGCGGTCGGCGTGCAGACCGATCACGAGCAGGGACTTGGCGTCGTCGGGGAACGGCATGTGCGGGGTGCGCTGGTCGTAGCGGCGCATGAATGCCTCCTCCAGCCCCGCCCTGGCGAAGAGGCGGTCGAAGTTGTGGGTGGCCACCGGGCCGGTCATGTGCCCGGCGTCGTGGAGGGCCTTCAGGGCCCGATGCGCGCTGGTTGGCTCTGCGAGGACCAGGGAGCGGAACATCGACACCATGTCGTCGACCTTGCGTTGCGTGTCGGTCAGGATCTCCTTGATCAGGATGTCGGAGGCCGGGGCGAGGGTGAAGGCGTAGCCCTGGGTGAGGTCGTTGCCCGCGCGGGCGGTGACCCGGTAGACCTCGTGCAGCCAGTGCAGCGGCGGGATGCCGGCCTCGATGCTGGTTCCGCATCCGGCTTCCACGACGAACGGCAGGTGGTCCAGCAGGCCGGACAGGTCGTCGGCGTAGGCCCAACGTCGCTTGATTTAGGCGGCTCGTGTCATCCGTCGAAGCTGAAGTGACGTTTGGTCAAATACTTTTGTCTGCAGGATCACTGAGTCGCTGGGTGGTGCGGGGCGTTGGTCTTCGGGGAAGAGGTGAAGCTGGACGGTGTGGGTGACGTGGGCGGTGGCTGGCTCGTCAGGCCGCAGGGTGCGGTAGCGGCTGCCGCCGCGCTTTGCGGCGCGGGGTGAGGCGCGTCCGGGGCGGGGCTTGATGGCCTCGTGGATCAGGTCGGCTTGGACGTCACGGACCTTGGCGGTTAGCTGGTGAGGGGGGAAAATCCGCGCCGACGGAGCGTCGGGCGGCGGCGAGGGTCTGTTTGAAGCTGATGTGCGAGACGGGCAGGTGAGCGCGGTCGGCAGTATCGGCGGCCAACTGGTGGATGGCCTGGTAGACGCACAGCATGGCCCACAGTTCCTGCTCGACCATCGCTGGACTGTTGGAGCGCAGGGTGGCGGTCCGCCCGCCGCGCTGTTCGATCTTGATGTGCTTGAAGATCGTTTCGCTGGTCCAGCGCGCCGTGTACAGCTCCGCCAGCTCGCGGGCCGGCGCCGTGGCCGGGTCGAGCAGCGTGCTGATCAGGCGGAACAGCTCGGAGGTCTCCTCGCTGACGCCGTCGGCACCCAGGGTGGTGGTCACCACCGTGTACTCGATCACCCGCACCGCGATCCGCTTCCCGCGCGCACCGTTGAGGTGGGAGAGATAGGTACCGTCCGACAGCACCCGGTCCACCGGCAGGGCGAAGGAGCCCGAGGCGCGCCACAGGAGTTGGGCGCCGGTAGCCGCGGCTGCCTGCCACAGCTCGAAGGCGGGAAAGCCCCGGTCGGCCATCAGCAGCATCCCGGTGTGCAGGTGCGCCAGCAGGCGCCATGCCAGGGTCCGCTCGCCTACCGCGAAGGAGTCGAAGACCGCGCCGATCATCGCCTTGGTGCCGCACTCCACCAGTGCCAGCAGCCGCACCTGCGGATACGGGCCGGGCCGGTCGCCGTTGGAGGCGCGGGTGTAGGCGGCCGCGTTCGCCTCGCTGTCCGGCACATCGAACAGGGAGCCGTCCAAGGATGCCAGGCGCAGGCCGCGCCAGAAGGCGCCAGGCGTGGCCGGTGTCCCGCTCGGCCCGGCCACCCGGTCGAACAGCAACCGCAGTGGACCGGGCCCCACCCGCTGACGGGCCGACGTCAGCGAACCTGTGCGGGCCGGCCGCCATTCCTCACCCCGCCGACGCGGCCAATGCTCCACCAACTCCCGCAGCACCAGCCCGTATCCGTTCCCCGTGAACAGCCACATCGTGAGCACGAAGTACACCACCAGCCGCGACGGAAGGGACCGGGTCCGCTCCTCCCGCGCCCCAGCCTCGTCAACCACGAAGTCGACCAGCTCAGGCGTGAAGGTCCGTGACAGCAGCCCCATCCGGATCCGCTCCGGGTACGTCTCACCAGCTATATGACCCCTCGACACAAGATCAGGATCATAGGCGATCTTGGACTAATCGAGCGACATTGGGCGTAGGCCGGGGTGCCGCGCTTCTCCTTGACGCGCATCCCGCCGGCCAGCACGTCCCAGGGGAGGTTCCGTGCGGCCCGGGTGAGGCTGTAGTCCTCGGAGTGGATCGTCACGTCCAGCGACGTGAACTTCTCGGGGGTGTCCCGGTCGGCACGCTCGTCTTGCGGGTGGACGGTGTGCTCACAGGCGGTGGCGTATAGGTCGCCGCGGCGCCAGGAGCCGTCCTTGTCGCCGGTGGGCTTCCACCGGCCGTCGGTGAGCCACCGGTCCAACTCGCGCCGGTGGTCGGCGATCTCGCCGGCCGGGGCCAGCCACGACACGTACAGGTACAGCTCCTCCAGCACCAGGCGCTCCATCGGCTGGGTCCGGTCCAGGCCGTAGTGGAGGCGGTAGTGCACGACGCGGCGACGCCCGGACTCATCCTCGGTCCACCCGGACTGCTCGGCGTTGGCCGCCTCCTGGGTGCGCCTCCAGATGCCCTCCTCGATGGCCGGGCGACGCTGCCCGGCGGCCTCCGGGCAGAAGTGCGCCTCCCACATACGGACCTGGTCGGGGGTCAGGGAGTCGATCACGGGGTGGGGCAGGAACACGGTGTCCTCCTTGATGCATCTGCGCGGTACGCGCGCACGGCGGTGTCGGAAGTACAGGTGATGGGTGTTTGACGGCCGGGCCGGTGGTACGCCCCTAGCCGTTTCGGTCCACGGCACCCGCCGCGTCACCAAGCGCTGCGGCCAGAAAGTCGATGTCCTCGTCCGTCG
Organism: Streptomycetaceae bacterium; assembly: GCA_019243445.1. Classification (GTDB taxonomy): domain Bacteria; phylum Actinomycetota; class Actinomycetes; order Streptomycetales; family Streptomycetaceae; genus Streptantibioticus_B. The sequence continues at coordinate 11,603 of JAFAUH010000065.1, forward strand.
AGTTCAGCGCAGGAGCGACGACCAGGCCCTCGCTTCTGGGGTGGCCGGCTCCGGTGAACGGATAGAAGAACGCGCCCCGTTTCTCGGCCTCGGCCATCAGGGGCCAGAGCAGACCGGGTGCGAGTTCCACTGCGTACAGGTGGCCAAGACCGCGGACATCCCGCACGACAGACAGGCCGGTCAAGGCCCGAAGAAGCGCCCCGAGCCGTTTTCCGCGAGTCTGAAAGGCGGCGACGTCCATGGATTCCAGCTCGTCCAGGACACCGAGGCAGGCCGCCGCCTGGAGAGGGTGAGTGGCCATGGTGCCCATCGCGGGCAGAGGATCCGCGTCGTCGTGGCGGAGCAGCGGTGCGAGTTCGGGGGAGATCAGTACCGCGCCCACGCTGGTGTAGCCGGCGCCCAGCCCCTTGGACAGGATGCACAGGTCCGGCTCGGCGCCGTCCCAGTGGTTGCTGGCCAGGGGTGTGCCGGTGCGCCACAGCCCGGTCAGGACCTCGTCGTGGATGACGAGGACCTTCCGCTCCCGGCAGATCTCCGATACGCGTCGCAGGTATCCGTCGGGCGGCACGTAGGCGCCGCCGGTGGTGCCGTTGACGGGTTCCAGAAGGACGGCGGCGACGTTCTGCGCGCCCCTGCTGTCGATCGCGTTGGCCACTTCGTCGGCACACGAGGCATCACACGCGCTTACCTGGCCGTGGTCGTGGGTCGGCGGGTAGGGCGCCGGGAAGGCCGGGCCGAGGCCGAGCGCATCCTCGGTGCGCGGGCGCCGGGCGTGGTTGCCGGCGAGCGCGAGGGTCAGCGCGCTCATCCCGTGGTAGCTCAGGCTGGAGGTCAGGATGTCCCCGCGCCGCTTTCCGCCGCGCACGCGTGCGATGTTGCGGGCCAGTCCGATGGCGACCTCCACACCGAGTGTTCCGCACGTGACCAGCGCGACGGAGTCCTGCGGACGTCCCACGGCGTGGCACAGGCGGTCCATCAGCTCCATCTGGGCGTGGGGCCGCACGACTGCGGCGCCGCCGAACGAGAACCGACCGAACTGCTCGGCGATGCGGGAGAAGACTTTGGGGCTGCCTTGGCCGACGTTCACGCAGATGAGTCCGCTCGATCCGTCGAAGATCCGGCGGCCGTCAGCGCAGTGGAGCCAGGGGCCACTCGCCGTCACGACATCGAAGTCCGGCAACGGCCTACTGGAGGTCAGCAGCCGTTCGCGACGGGGAAAGTACCGATCCACGGCGAAGTCCCTTCTCGGGTGTGCTCACTGGGCAGGTGGGAAGTGCGTTGCGGTCGTGGACGTCGACCCGTTGTGGCCGTTGACACGCTGGTCTGTTCGGGGATGGCTCCGGGGCGGCGATGGGCTGTCCCGGTACTCACATGGGACTGCGTCAGGCCCCGGCGTCGACAGGTCGTTGTCCCCCTCTGCAAAGGCCCTTGCATGAGGTGCAAAAAGAGGTGCACGCTGCCGGGGCCCGTATCGGGCACGAGGGTGGACAACGACGATCAGGAGCCGGACATGAGGACCGATGCCGGGGACGTGGTACGCCGGGCCCGGAAGGAACGCGGCCTGACGTTGGCCCAGTTGGGCGAACGAACGGGATACTCGGCCGCCCAAGTGTCCCGGTACGAGCGGGGGATCTCCCTACTGACGGACGTCGACGTGCTGTGGCGGTTCGCGACGGCGCTCGACATCGCACCAGCCGACCTGGGCCTGTCCCCCAGACCCCCCGCCGGACCACGCCCCGGCCTACCGGGAGAGGCTGGCTTCTGGCCTCGCCTGCCCGTCCCCCGGGTGAGCCGAAGGCCGCAGCAAGGAGAAGAGGAAGAGCAGATGAAGCGGAGGAACGTACTGGCGGCGGGCCTGGCGGCGACGGCCGCCACCGCGACCGGAGTTCCCGTGCCAGCCGGTACCGGTGAGGAGCAAGCCCCGATCGAATCCGTGCTGGTGGGCCGTCTCAGGGACGCCATGCTCGGCATCGGCGCTCCGATCGATCCTGCCCGGGTCCCGCCGGAAGCGGAACTCGACCGGGCGCTGGCCGCCTTCCACGCCTGCGACTACACCTCGCTCTCGACCCGGCTGCCGAACGCGATCCGAGCCAGTCACACCCAAGAGCAGGGAGCGGAACCAAACCTCGCCGGGGCCTACATCCTGGCCACGCGGATGCTCGTGAAGCTTGACGAGCAACAACTCGGGTGGATGGCCGCCGACAGGGCCAGGCAGTACGCCGAGGCCCACGGCGACGTTATGCAGTCCACCGAGGCCGCCCGGCAACTCGCTGTCCTCGCCCGCCGCGCCGGCTGGACACGTGAAGCCATGACCCTGGCCCTCACCGCCGCCGACGATCCTCGCCTGCGAACCGTCGGGGCCGACGGAGCGGCACAGCGCGGCCTGCTGGTGCAGTCCGCCGCCTACACAGCCGCCCGCGGCGGTGACGCCCAGGGCATGCGCGACCTCACCGCCGAGGCCACCGCCATCGCCACCACCCTCCGCGGCACAACCCGACTGCGCCACCACGGCGGCGGATTCAGCCCCGCCACCGTCAAGCTGCACCTCATCTCCGCCGAGAACTCCGCCGGCGACCCCAGCCTCGCCCTCACCGCCGCCCGAACCCTGTCCCCCCAGGAACTCCCCACCGCAGAGCGCCGGGCCCGCTACTACACCGACGTCGCCACCGCCTACGCCGCGTGGGGCCGCCGCGACGAATGCGTGCGCGCCCTGCTGACCGCCGAACGTGTCGCCCCGGAGGAGACCCACGCCCGGCCCGCGGTGAAGTCGATGATCCAGGGCCTCCTCGTTTCCGGCCGCACGACGGGGGAACTGCGCGGGCTCGCCGCACGCTCGGGGCTCAGGGACTGATGCGGTGTACACCCGCTTCCGCCATTACGCCCTGGCGCTATACGGGGCACAACACGGCAAACCTCGTCCTGTGCGCCGGACTCCACGCCCTCCTCGGCCTCCCCCGCGACACGCTACGCGCCACCCACCTCGCCCAGGAGATCTTCGCCGAAGACGACACCGAACCCACCCCCGCCTTCGTCGCCTACCTCGACGAAGCCGAACTGTCCTCCGCCCTCGGAGAAGTCCGCACCACCAACAACCCCCAGCAGGCCCAGGACATTGGTCCCCCCAAGGAGGAGTCCTTCGTGCCGGAGCAACTTCAGTCACAGCTGGCGGGCTGGGCGAACTACGGCTACTGCGCGGCGCATTCGCGGTCCTTCTGGGGCCTGCCGCTGTATCTGGTGTTCAACCCCGGCCGAGGTGCCCATCCTGTGGGCGCTGGCGGATTCCAAGCTCGACGAACGTGCCCTCGCGGCAACAAGGGGCCGGGGAGTTGACGCTTTTGGCGCGTCTCGGCGCTCGTAGCCAGCCGGGGTGAGTCGGCCGTTCACTGAGCCGTAGACCGCGGTGTTGACCGAGAGCCTCCAGAATGTGCCGGGTTACCCGCCACTCAGTGCCAGACCGGTCTGGACCAGGAGGTAACGGGGGGGACGGTCCTGGCCTTGAAATCGGTAAGTCTACACGTCGGGGGGCGCGGACATGCGCAGCGAGGGTGTTGTCAGGTTGAGTTGATGCCTTCTTCTGCGCCATGATCATCCGTCTGGTCGGGTCGCGGGAGGGGCTGTTCGTGGATGCACCGTCGTATCGGGGTTTCCGGTTTCCGCCGGAGGCCATCTCCCAATGCGTGTGGCTGTACCACCGGTTCGCCCTGAGCCTGCGCGATGTCGAGGAGCTAATGCTCGAGCGCGGCGTCGAGGTCAGCCACGAGACGATCCACCAGTGGACGCGCCGGTTCGGCCCCGCCTACGCCGCCGCGCTGCGCGGCAACGCCCGAGGCCGGGTGACAAGTGGCACCTGGACGAGGTCTTCGTCAAGATCCAGGGGCGGCAGCGGTACCTGTGGCGGGCCGTGGACGCCGACGGGAACGTGCTCGACATCCTGCTGCAGAACCGGCGCGACGAGGCCGCGGCCAGGCGCTTCTTCCGGAAGCTGATGAAGAAGACCCGGTCCGTGCCGAGGGTGGTCGCAACCGACAAGCTCCGCTCGTACGGCGCGGCCCACCGGCAGGTGATGCCCTCGGTGGAGCACCACTCGCACAAGGGCCTGAACAACCGGGCCGAGAACTCCCACCAACCGACCAGACAACGCGAACGCGCGAGGAAAGGCTTCCGCTCGATGGGAGCGGCCCAACGGTTCCTGGCCGCGTTCAGCGGCATCTCACCCCACTTCAGGCCCCGGCGCCACCTCATGACCGCCACCGACTACCGCACCGAAATGATCATCCGCTTCGCGATCTGGGACCACATCACCGGGAGTGTCGCCCTGCCCACAGCAGCCTGAACTACCGTCACCACCGCAGCCAGACACGCCCCAAACCGGATCACCCTCCCGAGAACTCACTCAACCTGGCAACGCTTTGCAGCGCACCCTGGACGCGCGTCTGGCGGAGAAGAAAAAGCGGACACAGGCGCCGCCATTCGGCTTGGCGTCCTGATCCGGCAGGAACCGACCGCAGCGAGGGCGGGCTTCAGTGCTCCACTGGGCCCGCCCTTCGCATGCCCGGACCGGCGCGCACTACGCCCTCCCGGGCGGATTGTGGAACTCTTTATTAATCGCTAGCCTTGTTCGCCGGGCCGCCCCCTGCGGTCCTGCGGGTGCACGGCGCCTCCGGTGGCGGGTGCCAGCGGAAGCGAACAGCAGTCTCGGTCGCCGCAACGCAAGCGGGCCGGACCCCGACGAAGGAGCGCCGGCCCCATGGAACCGACCGTCATTCGCGCAGGTAGCACCCAGAAGCGCACGACCATCAACAAGATGGCCGACCGGTACAAGGTCGATCGCAGTGCTGCGTACCAGTGGTCGCAGGAGGAAGGCTTCCCCCATGTGCTGTCCAGGACTGGCCAGGGGAACGCGGCGATCTACGACGCGGACGAGGTCGACGCCTTCGTCCGCCAGAACCACTTCGCGGCCTGGCTGCAGTCCCGCGAGGGCAACAAGAACCCCCTGAACCTGCCCGACGGCGGCCCGCGCGATCTGCTGACCTTGAAGCGGATCGGCGAGCTGGAGGGCCGGGCTCTGGGCCGGCCGGCCACTGAAGTCGCAACCCTGCGGACCTACATCTCCAAGGGCATCCTCGCCAAGCCCGATCGCGAGCCCGACGACGGCCAACGCCCGACCGTCACCCAGCAGATGTGGCATCGCGAGACGGCCTACGCCTACATCAGCCGGCCCCGGCGTCGGGTGCGGCGAACCGCGGTCGAGCGCGAGGCGCCGGCGTACAGCGACGAGGACCTCTTGGACCTCGAGCTGCCGGAAGGCAGTGATGACGACCTGCTGACCCTGGAGCAGGTCCGTCACATCGACGGCCACGCCCGCGGCTGGGGCAAGCCGACCGCGGCGTCGACGATGAAGAAGCTGCAAGGCCAGGGCCTCCTGCCGAAGCCGGACCGGATGCCGGGCGACGGCCTGGAGCCGCCGGTGGAGAAGCCGGCCTGGCTGCGCTCGACCGCCAGCCGCTTCTGGCGCCGCCCCGGGCGGCTCGGAGTGCTTGCCCGCCGGGCAGGAAGCTCCCGCGCGGAAGGCCTCGCGGACGAGAAGCCGCTGCTCGACCTTGAGCTGCCGGCGGGCGCGGACGACGATCTGCTTAACCTGCAGCAAATCGGCCGGATCGACGGGCGAGTGCGGCGGCGCGGCAGGGCGACCTCGTGGGCGGAGATGAGGGCTTTCCTCTTCGACGGGGTGCTGGACGAGCCCGACCGGACGCCGGAGGACGGACTGGAGCCGCCGGTGAAGGAGGCGTCGTGGTACCGCTCGACCGCCAGCCGCTTCTGGCGCCGCCCCGGCCAGCTGGGGAGTGAGCAGTGACCGGCCCGCTGCGGTGCCGCCGTCGGCGCCAACCCGCTGATGTACCGGCGTTCCCGAGGAGGGCACGATCATGACCCGCACCACACCCAAGGGGCGCATCGATCACGCGGGCATCTGCACCGCCTACGAGCAGCTGCCGCGGACCGTCGACTCCTGGGTTCGGCTGCTGAACTTCCCCGCCCGGGGCGACGACGGGCTGTGGAACGCGAAGCAGGTCGACATCTGGGTCAAGGGGAACCGGCCGCAGGCGTGGCCGGCCAAGGCCGCGGCGACCGGGAAAGCGACAGCGCCCGCTGCGCCTGCGGAGTCCACCGAACAGCAGGCCGATGCCGGGGAGGAACTGCTCGGCCCATCAGGCCTGGCCGCCCGCTACAAGGTGACCCCGCAGGCGGTGAACGCCTGGAAGAGCGCCGCCGGCTTCCCCGATTCCACAGAGTCGGGGAAGTGGCGGGTGAGCGAGGTAGACGCCTGGGTGAGCAAGAACAGGGCTCACGTGTGGGCGGAGTTCACCGGCGCCGGCCCCTTGGTGGTCGTCGCACCGCCGCAGGGGGACCCGAAGGACCTCTACGACCTCGCCGGATACGGGGCAATCCTGGGCAACGCCACCCGGGGCAAGCCCCTGTCGCCGACGACGATCTCCGGCTACAAGGCCCGCGGGCTCCTCGAGCCGCCGGACCGAAAGCCGGGCGATCGCAAGAAACCAGAGGTCTTCGAGCCGATGTGGTACCTGGAGACCATCAAGCGTCACGTCTACGGGCGCAGGGGGCCAGGCAGAGCCCGCGAGGGCCGGACACGGCGCCCGCGCCAGTGACCCGTGGCGCACAGCACGAACGGGCGTGGCCCCCGAGATCTGATCTCGGGGGCCACGCCCGTTCAGCCGCTGTCCCGGCTACCGGCGTGAGAACCACGCCCGCCAGCCCGCCCGACGGCGCGGCGGCCGGAAGGCGTGCCCCGGCAGCCGCTCGCCCACCAGCTCGAAGACGGCCGCCAGGCGGACCAGATCGGCGGCGGTGTTGGTCGGCCAGCCGTGGACCCTGTTCTGCCAGGCGAGGGGGATGACGGAGCAGCCCCAGCGCGCGCCCAGGAGGGCACCGGCGATCGCGGCGACGGTGTCCGTGCCCGTGCGGACAAGCGGCCTCCAGCGCGAACTGGAAGTGCTGAGCGGCGAAGACGCCGTCTTCGGGGCGGTCCTGCGGGACGGGTGTGCGGGTGATCGCGGACCACGCGGCCTGGAGAGCGGCGACCACCCAGCCGGACCGGGGGCCGAAGCGGCGCGGCGGGTTGTTCTCGGCCTCGTCCAGCCGCGCCACCCACAAGGCGCGCTCCTCGGGGGCGAGCAGGCTGAGCCCGGCCCGGACGCCTCGAACGTCCCCTCCAGGACCGCCGTGCGGATGCCGGAGCACCACAGGATGCACGCGGCGGCGCAGTCGGGGTCGGCGTGGGTGAGGTCGCTGACCAGGGCGGCGGCCTCGGTCATGGCCTTGGGGTCCTCCAGGTAGGCGAGGGCGACGACGGCAGTGCGCATCAGCGATCCGTTCCCGGCGCTGCGGTCGTGTGTGGCGGCGTGGCGGCGGGAGATGGCGAGCATGCTCTGCAAGGAGTCGGGCACCGGGATTCCTGGGCCCAGGTCGAACAGCTCCTTCTCGACAGCGTTCTGCGCGTCGTTGAGGCGGACGATCCGCGTGAGACGGCGGGTTGCCGCGTCGAAGGAGGCGACCCATCGGGGGTCGCGCTCCAGGACGTCGCTCCACAAAGGCCAGCCGAGCTCAGCCAGATCATCCAGCTCGCCGACGGGAGTGCGCGGCTCCATGGTCAGCATCAGCAGCCACCCCACCGGCGGGAGATGGACCCGCGAGAGCACCAG
>JAFAUH010000376.1 GCA_019243445.1 Streptomycetaceae bacterium
GGTAGCGGCCGCTGAAGGCGTCGAAGCGGGCGCCGAGACGGGCGAGTACGTCCTGACAGGAGCGGGCGGCCCACTGCCAGATCGCCGTGATGGAGTCCGAGCCGACGACCAGCGTGGCGCACGCGGTCAGCGTGAGGATCACCACCAAGGGATGTCGACGCCCCTTGTCCCGGCGCCGGTCCGGGACCTCACACAGCCGCTTGACCAGTGCGGATTGGGTCTCGGTGGGATTCGTGTGGAGCTCAGCTTCCCAGCGAGCGAAGTCGGCGAGCTGGTCAAGGGCCGGGCTGGCAGGGCAGGATGCGGGCACGGGCGTGGCTCCTGTGTCGATCTTCTGGCGTGAGAACCGAAAGATCATCAGGAGTTGCGCTCGTTCTGCAACCTGGCCTTCCCACAGGACAAGCCCGGCCTATCCGGTCAAATAGCAACTACGCCGGGGCCGTGCTGAGTCAGTGACTAAGTCTGGCTAGGTCATGCCGAGGGAAGTCAGCACATCTGACATCCAGTTCAGTAACGAGGTTTCCCTCGCGGACAGTTCACACATGGCCATCACCGTGACGCTCACCACTGCAACTGCGCAGGGGGAAGCCGTGATGTACGACTGGCCCCGCAGCACCGGGGCGGGCATGTCGGTGATCTCAAGCCACCGAGGTGACCTGACCGGCGGACGGAGTGGTGTCGTGGTGGATGGATCCGCCGCTGCGGGTCAGTGGCCGACCGGTGCCGCCGCACCGGTGCGCGACGATCTCCGCGGTGATCGACAGGGCCGTCTCCTCGGGGGTGCGGGCACCGAGGTCGAGACCGATCGGCGAGTGCAGCCGAGCCAGTTCCAGCAGAGTGACACCGGCATCCCGCAGCTGGTGGAGGCGTTGCAGGTGGGTGCGGCGCGATCCCATCGCGCCGATGTAGCCCACCGGAAGCTTCAACGCCCGCTGCAGCAGCGGGATGTCGAACTTCGCGTCATGGGTGAGCACGCACAACACGGCGCGGCCATCAAGGGTCTGCGAGTCCAGGTAGCGGTGCGGCCAGTCGACGACGACCTCGTCGGCCTCCGGGAAGCGGGCCTTGGTCGCGAAGACGGGGCGCGCGTCGCAGACCGTCACGTGGTAGCCGAGGAACTTCCCAGCCCGTACCAGCGCGGAGGCGAAGTCAATGGCGCCGAACACCAGCATCCGCGGCGGCGGCACGCTCGATTCGACGATGAGTTTCAGCGGTTCGCCGCAGAAGCTGCCGCCTCGCTGCACTCCACCTTCGCTCTGTTCTTGCTGTTCTTGCTGTTCTTGCTGTCCTTGCTGCTCTTGCTGTTCTTGGCCGGATGCGAAGCCTTTGCCGATCTCGATGGTGCCGGTGCGGCCGGCCTCCAAGAACGCGGCGGTCTCGGCGCGCACCACAGCGTCGAGCTCCGGGTCGCCGAAGCCACCCGCGTACGAACCGTCAGCCGCCACCACCAGCGCTAGCGCCTCGCTGAGTAGTTCAGCAGGCCCGGAGACGATCCGCGCCACCGCTGTCGCATCCCCTGCGGCGGCAGCGGCCAGGGCGTGGGCCAACTCCAGCCGCCTGGCCGGGTCGATGCGCTGGACGAAGATGTCGATCGCCCCGCCGCAGCTGAGCCCCACGGCGAAGGCGTCCTCGTCCGAGTATCCGAAGCGCTGGAACACGCTGTCGCCGGACTCCAGCACCTCCTGGCAGAGCTCGTATACGGCTCCTTCGACGCACCCGCCGGAGACGCTGCCGATGGCAGTGCCGTCGGAATCGACGGCGAGCGCCGCGCCGGGCTGCCTGGGCGCACTGCCGCCGGTGGCGACCACGGTCGCAACCGCGAAAGGTCGCCCCTGCTCGCACCAGTGGTGCAACTTGTCAGCAATGTCGAGCATGGTGACCGACTCCCTACTCGGCCTGCTATGTGCCGGTGATGTGTTCAGGACGGACCGGTACCCGGACCAGGGGCAGGCCGGTCGCCGCGCGGATGGCGGCGACGACGGCCGGGGTGGAGGAGAGGGTGGGTGCCTCGCCGATGCCGCGAAGGCCGTATGGGGCGTGCTCGTCGGCGAGTTCGAGCACCTCGACCGGGATCGCCGGCGTGTCGAGGATGGTGGGGATCAAGTAGTCCGTGAAGGAGGGATTGCAGACCTTCGCATCCTTCGCCACGATGATCTCCTCCATCACGGCGAGGCCGAGGCCCTGCACGGTGGCGCCGTGGATCTGGCCCTTCACCGACAGCGGGTTGAGGGCCTTGCCGACATCCTGGGCGCAGGCGAGCTCGATCACCTTGACCAGCCCCAACTCGGTGTCGACCTCGACGACTGCGCGGTGTGCGGCGAAGGAGTACTGGACGTGGCCGAAGCCCTGCCCAGTCACCGGGTCGAACGCCTCGGTCGGGCGGTGGCGCCACTGCAGCTCGATGTCGATCACCTCGTCTCCGAGGACGTCAACGAGGTCGGCGAGCGGCTCGTCGCTGTCGGTGACGACCTTGCCGTCCTCGAGCAGCAGTTCGGCGGTGGCCCACGCCGGGTGGTATGTGCCGAACTTGCGGCGGCCGGTCTCCAGGACTTTCTCCCGGATGGCCTCGCAAGCGTTCTTCACCGCGCCTCCGGTCATGTATGTCTGACGGGAGGCGGAGGTCGAACCGGCCGAGCCGACCTGGGTGTCGGCCGGGTGGATGACCACCTGGGTGACACCGAGTTCGGTGCGGGCGATCTGCGCGTTGACGGTGATCCCCCCCTGGCCGACCTCGGCCATTGCGGTGTGCACGGTGGCCACTGGCTCACCACCGATGACCTGCAACTGCACGCGGGCGGTCGAATAATCGTCGAAGCCTTCGGAGAAGCCGACGTTCTTGATGCCGACGGCGTAGCCGACTCCGCGGACGACGCCTTCGCCGTGTGTGGTGTTGGACAGACCGCCGGGAAGGGCGCGTACGTCGGCGGCACCTCTTGCGGTTTCCCACTGTTTTTCCGGCGGCAGCGGCATCGCCTTGATCAGGCGCAGCAGTTCGGCAACGGGCGCCGGGGAGTCGACGATCTGCCCGGTGGGCATGATCGCGCCTTGTGACATGGCATTTTTCTGCCGGAACTCCACCGGGTCCATGCCGAGCTTCTCAGCGAGCTTGTCCATCTGTGACTCGTAGGCAAAGCACGCCTGGACCGCACCGAAGCCGCGCATCGCGCCGCAGGGCGGGTTGTTGGTATAGAGGGCGAGGGCTTCGATTTCGACGTCGTCGACGACGTACGGGCCGACCGACAGGGAGGAGGCGTTGCCGACGACGGCCGGCGAGGAGGAGGCGTAGGCGCCGCCGTCCAGTACGATCCGGCACTTCATGTGCGTGATCTTGCCGTCCTTGGTGGCGCCGTGCTCGTACCACAGCTTCGCCGGGTGACGGTGGACGTGACCGAAGAAGGACTCGAACCGGTTGTATACGATCTTGACCGGCTTGCCGGTGCGCAGCGCGAGCAGGCACGCGTGGATCTGCATCGACAGGTCCTCGCGCCCGCCGAAGGCTCCGCCGACGCCGGAGAGTGTCATGCGGACTTTTTCCTCGGGCAGGCCGAGGACGGGAGCGATCTGGCGGAGGTCGGAGTGCAGCCACTGGGTGGCGATGTACAAGTCGATGCCGCCGTCCTCGGCAGGCACGGCGAGGCCGGACTCCGGGCCGAGGAATGCCTGGTCCTGCATGCCGACTTCGTACTCGCCGGTGACGATCACGTCGGCACGTTTGGCGGCCTCCGCGGCGTTGCCGCGGATGATCGGTTGGCGGTGGACGATGTTCGGGTGCGGGACGTGGCCGGCGTGGTGGTCGTCGCGGTTCGGGTGGAGGATCGGCGCGTCGTCGGCGAGCGCGGACGCCTCGTCGTGGACGACGGGCAGCGGCTCGTAGTCGACTTTGATCTTCGCGGCGGCGCGGCGCGCTGTCTCGGGGTGGTCGGCGGCGACCAGGGCGACCGGCTCACCATGGTGGCGGACGACGCCGTCGGCGAGGACCGGGGTGTCGGTGTATTCCAGGCCATATTGGGTGTGCGCGGTCGGCAGGTCGTCGTGGGTGAGCACGGCGTGGACGCCGGCCTGTGCCAGGGCCTTGGAGATGTCGATGGACGTGATACGCGCGTGCGGGTGCGGGCTGCGGAGGGTGAAGCCCCACAGCATGTCCTCGTGCCACAGGTCCGAGGAGTACGCGAACTCGCCGATCACCTTCAAGGTGCCGTCGGGGCGCAGGGTGGACTCACCGATGCCGCCCTTGGTCCGGCTGCGCCGGCTGAGGGAAGTGGGTGTGCGGCCCGGGGCGGCAGTCCCTCGCATCTGTGTGCCCATCTGGCTCAGCCCCCCGTTCCTGCGGTGTCGGCCGTGCCTGCGGTGTCGGCCGTGCCGCGAGCGGCGGCGAGGCGGACGGCGGCGAGGATCGTCTGATAGCCGGTGCAGCGGCACAGGTTGCCGGAGAGCGCCTCGCGGATGTCGGCGTCCGTCGGGGAGGCGTTGCGCTCCAGCAGTTCGTCGGCGGCGACGAGCATGCCTGGGGTGCAAAAGCCGCACTGGACGGCGCCGGCGTCGATGAATGCCTGTTGGATCGGCGAGAGCGGCTGCAGGTCGGTGCCAGCCTTACCAGTCCGGCCGTCGGCGCCACCGCTGCGGCCGTCAGCGCGCTTTTTTGCCTGGCTGGCGAGGCCCTCGACGGTGACGACGTCCCTGCCCTGGGCCTGGCCGGCGGCGACCAGGCACGAACAGACCAGGAGGCCGTCGAGGCGTACAGTGCACGAGCCGCACTCGCCCTGTTCGCAAGCGTTCTTCGAGCCGGGCAGGCCGAGCCGCTCGCGCAGCACATACAGCAGGCTCTCGCCCTCCCAGACGTCGTCGGCCTGCTGCTGCCGGCCGTTGACACGGAAGGTCAGGCGCATTGTGCGCTCCTCTCGCTTCCGCGGTATTCGTCCCATGTCCAGCCGAGGGTGCGGCGGGCCATGACGTCCAGCGCATGACGGCGGTAGGAAGCGGATCCGCGCACGTCGTCAATGGGGTTGGCGGCGCCGGAGACGAGTTCCGCGAATCGGCGGGCGACAACAGGGGGAATGATCTTTCCATTCTCCCAGAAGTTTCCTTCTTCCAGCGCGGCGGCAAGGAAAGTCTCGGCTTCCTTGGCGCGGATCGGGGTCGGGGCGGCCGAGCCGATGCCGGTACGAACCGTGCGGGTCTTCGGGTGCAGCGCCAGGCTGAAGGCGCACACCGCGATGACCATCGCGTTGCGGGTGCCGACCTTGGAGAACTGCTGCGGCCCGTCGGCCTTGGGCAGGTGGACAGCGCGGATCAGCTCGTCGGGCTCGAGTGCGTTGCGTTTGACGCCCACGTAGAAGTCGTCGATCGGGATCATTCGAGTACCGCGTACGGAGACGGCTTCGACCTCGCCGCCGGAGGCGAGCAGCGCCGGGTGGGCGTCACCGGCCGGGGATGCGGTACCAAGGTTGCCGCCGACTCCGCCACGGTTGCGGATCTGCGGGGAGGCAACCGTGTGGCTGGCGAGCGCCAGACCGGGCAGGTGGGAGCGCAGCTTCTCGATGATGCGGGTGTACGACACCGAGGCACCCAGCCGGACGGTGTCCTCGCCCACCTCCCACTCC
>JAFAUH010000022.1 GCA_019243445.1 Streptomycetaceae bacterium
GGCACGCCCACGATCGGCAGCCCGGCGTCGGAAAGCATGCGGGCGGCCTTGAGGGTCCCCTCGCCGCCGATCGGGATGATGGCGTCGAGACCCAGATCCTGCACATGGCCCTTGGCCCGCTCCACGCCGTCCCGCAGATGGGCGGGCTGCACTCGGGAGGAGCCCAGGATCGTGCCGCCGCGGGTCAGGATGCCGCCGACCGCGTCCAGATCCAGTTTGCGGTGCTCGCACTCGAGCAGACCCTTCCACCCGTCGTGGAAGCCGATGACCTCGTCACCGTGGTCGGCGACGGCCCGGTGCACAACGGATCGGATGACAGCGTTCAGCCCGGGGCAATCGCCGCCGCTGGTCAGCACACCAATACGCATTGCTCTCGCTACTCCTGCACCTGCAAATGACCGGTCGGCCGGACTCCGTCGTCCGGAGAGGTACCCCGCCACCCTACCGGGGTGAGGGAAAGGCGAACCGACGCGCCGGTTCCGTCCCGGTTGCCGAAAAATTAGCGGCGCCGTGCCGCGGGCGCCGCCAACGGGTGATCGTCAGGCCGGCTGGCTCGCCGCTGCGATGCGCTCCGCGCGCAGCGCCTCGTACCACCGCTCGTCCACCGGCGGCAGAGCGTTCACATCCAACGCCAGCTTCAGCAGCAGGTCTGCGATCTTTGGGTTCCGCGCCATGACCGGGCCGTGCATGTACGTACCGAAAACGGTGTCGCACCATGCGCCCTCGGTGCCGTCGCCGGTGCCGTTGCCGCCCCCGTAGCGGAGCCGGGCGAACGGGCGGGCGCTGGGGCCGATCACCGTATTTCCCTGGTGGTTCTCGAAACCGGTCAGCGGCGGTAGGCCGAGCCGCTCGTCGACGTCGGCGAGAACGTCGCCGACGTGCCGGGCGCCCTCGTTGCGCACGCTGCGGACGTCGAGAATCCCAAGACCCGGTTCGACGCGGCCGAGGTCGTTGATGAACTCATGGCCGATGATCTGATAGCCGGCGCAGACAGCGAAGACGATCGCACCGTTGGCGACCGCGCGGTTGATGCCGCCGTCACGGCGCAGTCGCTCGGCAGCCAGCCGCTGCGGGCGGTCCTCGCCGCCGCCGATCAGATAGATGTCACCCGAGGTGGGCACCTGCTGATCGGAGCGGACGTCGATACGGGTGACATCGAGGCCGCGCTGCCTCGCACGGCGCTCGAGCACCAGGGCGTTGCCCTGGTCGCCGTAGGTGCTGAGCAGGTCGGGGTAGACCCACACCAGGCGCAGGCTGGAATCGCTCATGCTCGCAAACCCTTCCGGGGTCAGTTGCCGATCAGGCGGCGGAGGTCTTGGAAGGCGGTGTAGTTGGCTATGGCCTCGATCCGGCCGCCGGGCGCGGAGCGCACGGCCTCTGCGAGGTCCGCGCACACACGGAAGTCGAGCCCGGCGACTTCGAGCCGTACCGCGAGGTCCAGCTTGCGGTCGCCGAGCACGAAGATCGGATGCCCGGCGAGCCGGGTGTAGTCCACGTCCCACAGCCAGGAGGTGTCGGTGCCATCGGCGCTGCGGGCGTTGACGGAGAGGATCACCGGCGTGGGCGGGCCGTCGATGAGCGAGAACGTCTCCAGCCAGCCCGCCGGGTTCTTCGCGAGCAGCAGCCGCAGATCACGGCCTTCGTAGCGGACGACGTCGTAGCGGCCGGCGACTGCCTGGACGTGGTACATGCGGTCGAGCGCGATCTTGGGGGCGATCCCGAAAATCGCGGCGACAGCGGCCGACGTCGTCGCATTGGCCTTGTTGGCGCGGCCGGGCAGCTGCAGCCGGATCGGCCAGGAGACACCGTCCGGCGCGACGACACAGTCCCCGGACAGTGCCCAGGTCGGCACGGGGCGGCGGAAGCCGCAGTCGCCGCAGAACCAGTCGTCGCCGGGGCGCTGCAGCACACCGCCGCACGACGGGCACGACCAGGCGTCGTCTTTCCACTCCTGGCCTGCGGCGACCCAGATCACCGTCGGGCAGGAGGAGGCGGCCCAGGCCACCAGTGGGTCGTCGGCGTTGGCGACGACCACTGCGTCGGTGCCGGACAGGCCCTCACGCCATCGCTCGGCGAGCATCCGGGTCTCAGAGGCACGGTCCAGTTGGTCGCGGGAGAGGTTGAGCAGGGCGATGGCCTTGGGGGAGACGTCGCGGGCCACGCCCGCAAGGTACTTTTCGTCGACCTCGATCACGCCATAGCGGGCCGCGGAGCCGCCGGCGAGTGCGGAGGTGATGCCGGCCGGCATGTTGGCGCCCAGAGCGTTGGAGACCACCTCGCCGCCGGCGCGCAGCGCCTCGGCGATCAGCCGGGTCGTGGTGGTCTTGCCATTGGTCGCCGACACCAGTACCACGTCCAAGTGGCGCGCGAGCCGGGCGAGCAGCTCGGGGTCGAGTTTGAGAGCGACTCGGCCGCCGATCACCGATCCGCTGCCGCGACCCGCAGCGCGCGATACCGCTGCCGCGGCTCTCCCTGCCGTCACGGCCAGTTTTGCCCGTGCCGACAGCGGCTCCGTATTGCCTGCCATCTCTTTCGACTCTCCTCGCGTCCAGCACCGGGGCCGCCCCGCTCGGCGGGAGGCTTCGGTCGGAATCAGCCTATCGAGTCCCGGCACCTGCCCCACCCTGGTGCCCCGGCTTCTTGTGGCCTTCAGGCCGGAGCACGGCGCATTTTTCGTTCCTATACATTCCTTCACGCTCGGAAGGCGCCCGCATCTGCCATACTCCGGCCACATTCACACTTTCGGGTGGAGATTGCGTGGAGACTGCAGTGACTGATGACGACCGACCGGTGGCACCCACTGTGCCGGCCGTCTCACCTGGCGCCCGTGTGCGCCGCCCTGCCCTGCGGGTGCCGCGCCTGCCCGGCGATCCGGTGCTGTGGGCGCTGTGCCTTGCTGTGCTCGCCGCGTATACAGTGCTGTCGGTGTCCCGGTACGCCGTGGGAAACCCTGCGTCGTGGGATTTGGGGATCTTCACGGAAGAAGTACGGCATTACGCCCACTTTCAGGCGCCGATGGTGAATATCCGTGGCATGGATGCGCTCGGTGACCACTTCTCCCCGGCCGACGTGTTGTTTGTCCCGGCGTGGTGGCTGTTTCCGAGCGCGGCGACGCTGCTGGTCTGCCAGGCGCTGCTGACTGCGGTGTCGGTAGTGCCGGTGTACCGAGCCGCAGTCGATCGACTCTCCGTGACCGAGGCGCGGCTCGTCGCCGCCGCTTACGGCTTTTCGTGGGGCCTGGCCTCGATGGCCTGGTATGACGTGCACGAGATCTGCTTCGCCGTGCCGCTGCTTGCCTGCTCTGTCTCGGCGATGGTTCGCGGCAAGCTGCGCGCAAGTGTGTGGTGGGCGGTGCCGCTGGTCTTCGTGAAGGAGGACCAAGGCTTCACAGTCGCCGCCACCGGCCTGATCCTGGCCGTGGTGTACGGCAAGCGCCTCACAGGGGCTCTCCTCGCCGCGTGGGGCATCGGTTGGTCGCTACTGGCCGTGTACGTGCTCATACCGGCGCTCAATCCCGTTCATCTCTACCCATATTGGAAGGACAGCGGTCACCTCGGCGGCATTGTCTCCGGCCTCGACATCAAACTGCCGACGCTTGCCCTGCTTTTGCTGCCGACAGCGTTTGTCGCGCTCCGCTCGCCCCTCGCTGCTATCGCCCTACCTGTGGTCGCGCTGCGCTTCTACTCCGATAATCACGTCTATTGGGGCGCGACGTGGCACTACAACGCCACGCTGATGCCCGTCCTGTTCGTCGCCGCGGTCGACGGGCTCGCCCGAATACACTCCGGTCGCCCTGCGCGGGCGAGGGGGCTTTGGCCGTACCTGGGCCATCATGCCCCGGCGATGATGGCTATGGCTGCCGCGGCACTCGCAGTGTGGTCGCCGCTGTCGAATCTGTGGCAGGGCGAGACGTACGCGATCCCGGCCCATACGAAGGCTGCCGCTGCGGCGGAGCGGATGATCCCGAAGGGGCAGAGCGTCAGTGCCACGCTTCCGGAGCTCGCCCCGCTGGCGGCGCGCGGCAACGACGTGTACTTCTTCAACGACAAGACACCGCCGCAGTGGATTCTTCTCGACACCGTCTCGTGGAACGTCGCCCCGGCGTCGATCACTGGCTTCCCGGGTGTCACGTATCACACCTTCTACCAGGATGCCGGAGTGTGGCTGTTCCAGCGGGTTGATCTCCACGGCGGCTGACCATTGTTGCCGGAGCGCCTCACTGCGCGGCAGGACAACGGGATCAGCGTGTACCGAAGGATGCCCGCACCTTGGAGCACCCTTTGGCGCACCGGTGTCAAGTGATGGGACAAAAAAAGCCACGATCGGGTGGGGTTCGTCATCATCTCATTGACTTGGGGCATTTGGCGTCGCTACATGAAAAATAGGGCAGTTGACGGGATGCCCATTATCTGGCGAGGCGTCAGTATTCGCTTGCAGTAAGCAGGACGGCCGCTGACGGACAGATCCCGTTGCGGGCGGCCGGCGGATCCGCCGGCCGGGAGGAGGGGCAGTCATGATCCATACCGACCCTGTGCCCGGCGATGTCGGACTCACCCGGATCCCCGGTCCTCTGGGCAAGTTCATCGAAGTGGGGCAGTGGATCAACGGGAACGGCTTCAAGGACTACGAGCACGCGTTCTTGGTCCTCCCCGACGGGCAACTGAT
>JAFAUH010000126.1 GCA_019243445.1 Streptomycetaceae bacterium
CGCACCGGTGGTGACCACCGCGCCTATCTTTGCCATCAGCGTGGTCACCCGGCCCGCAGCCACCGTGCGTATCGTCTCGGTTCTTCGGTCCGTGCGGATGCTCAGCAATGGCGCGCCGCTGCGCAGCGTGTCTCCCTCGCTGGCGAAGACGGCGGTGACCTGCCCCGCGACCGGGCTCTGCAGGAGGTAATTGCCCGCTGCGTGGGTGAGGATCCCAGGGGCGTTCATGGTGGACGACACGGTGCCGGTCACGGCCCAGAAGCAGGCAACGGCCATGATGGCTGCCGTGACAGCCAGTACGAACCAGCCCTGCGGCCGGGCGAGGCGCACCGGAATGTCGAGCTCCTCAGGCGATTGCACCTTGGCAAGCGCCTTTTGTCGGAACTGCACGAAAACTATTCCTTCAAACAGCGTTCATCTCGGTCATTCGCAGAAGGACGACGACCGTAACACAGGCACCGCCACGCGCAGACGGCCGCGGGCCGACAACACCAGTGGGCCCCGGACACGGAAGTCCGGGGCTCACGGCCAACCCTACGAAGATGTCTGCCTACCGGTAGGCGGAGGAAGCAGTCCTCAGAAACCGAGAGGGAGGTTACCGGGGAGGTCGGCGGGGAAGCTGGTGGGGAAGTCGGCGGGGATTTTGGTGGGGAGAGCCGGGAGGGCGGGGAGGGCGGAGATGGTGGGGAGGGCGTCGAGGACCCCACCAGAGACGTTGTCCAGCTCGGCGTCATCGATCTCGCAGGTCTCGATCGGCGTGAAGTCGTTACGCATGGGGTCCATTTCCCTTCGGTGCTTCAGAGGTTCCGAGTCCGGGTCCGGAACCTGGGTAGGAGAAAACCATGTCATCGAAGCATTGGGCCACCCATCGAAGATGATTGTTACGGTCAAAATTTCGGTACCGAAACACGCTTCTGCGGAGCACTGACCGCCAAATATCAACGATTCCTTCACACAACGACGATGACATATGCACCGGATTCATGCTGGCATCACAGCCACGCCAGTAGCCTCAATAGGACATATCCCGGTTTAACGGAAACCGGTAACGCGGCGAAAGACACTCCACCCAGCAGTCGGGTTACGGCCGCCGAAAAAATGTGAAGGACATCCTGAGCAGGTGGCGCAGGAACCGCGCGCTGCTCAGCGGGGGACAAGGTGATGCAACCGCGCAGCAAGTTGGCCTGCTGTACGGCGGTGAGCACCGCCATGGCGGCCATCGGCACGAAGCTGGAGTCGAACTCCTCCACCGCCCCAAACCGGTGTCCTCGCCCAGGGGCGTCGATGTGGACACCGGGCCGGCCAGGCGCCGTCTCCTTACCGGTCTCCTACCTACCACCCGCCCTGCCCGGTGCGAGCCCGTAATGGCGCATTTGACAAAAGGCAGGAGGACGATGACCGCAACACGGGCATCGCGACACACAGACGGCCGTGGGCCCCGGACACGGAAGTCCGGGACCCACGGCCAACCCTACGGGGTACCCATCTACCTATCTACCTACCGGCAGGCCGGAAGAAGCGGTCGTCAGAGCCCGAGAGGCATGTTGATGGGGAGGTTGGTGGGGGTGCTGACAGGGAGGTTGGTGGGGGTGATGATGGGAAGGTTGGTGGGGGTGACAATCGGGATGTAGGTGGGGATGCTGGTGTCGAAGGACCCACCAGAGACGTTGTCCAGTTCGGCGTCGTCGATCTCGCAGGTCGCAATCGGCGTGAAGTCGTTACGCATGAGGGGCATTTCCCTTCGGTGCTTCGGAGGTTCCGGCGTCCGGGTGCCGGGATAGGAGAAAACCACGTCGGCAGAGCGCTGGGCCACCCATCGAAGATGGTTGTTTCGGTCAAAGTTTCGGTACCGCAATGCACTTCCATGTGGCACTGACCGCCAAATATCAACGATTCCTTCACGCAACGACGATGGCGTATGCACCGGATCCGTGCCGGCCTCACGGCCACGCTAGTGTCCGCAATAGGATATATCTGGGCTTAGCGGCAGCTGGTAGCGCGGCGAAAGGCATTTCACCCGGCGGCCGTACGACTCCTATGGATCCCATGTGAAGAAACGTGAATTGCGTAAAGGAAGTGAAAGAGGTGACGGAGGCCATGCGCCCGAGCCGTCGCCAGCTCACTGCCGCCAGCTCACCGTTGCCAGTTCACTGCGGCCCGATGCGGCTCGGCGTACGGCCGTGCAGCACGGCGGCGAGTTGGTCGCGTCCCTCTATACCCAGCTTCCGGTATGCGTTGGTGAGGTGAACCTCCACGGTGCGCAGTCGTACCAGGAGAATCTCGGCAAGCTCGCGGTTGGTCTTTCCCTTGGCTGCGAGCATCGCAGTGCGCAATTCGGCCGCAGTCAAGGACGCCACCCCCTCCCCCTCCGGCGACCTGGGCGGGCGACCGCCGGATGCGACAAGTTCGATCCGCGACCGCCGTGCCAGCTCCGCGCAGTCGCACTCCTGCGCCAACT
Organism: Streptomycetaceae bacterium; assembly: GCA_019243445.1. GTDB lineage: Bacteria > Actinomycetota > Actinomycetes > Streptomycetales > Streptomycetaceae > Streptantibioticus_B. The sequence goes on from JAFAUH010000126.1 coordinate 2,459, forward strand.
CGAGCGCTGCGCGCAGCACCCGCCTGGCCGGCGCCGGCCGCTTGGCCCGGCTGAGCGCCGAACCGTACTCACTCAGCGAGCGGGCCAGCTCGAAGCGTGCGGATGAGCGTTCCACAACGGAAACCGACTCCTCCAACTTGGCCAGGCCCTGGGGTCCGCCCAAGGCGACCCCGAGCGTCCGTAGCGCACCGCCCAATGGGCCGGGCGCTCCCCAGCGCCGCGCCTGCTCGACAGCCTCCGTGGCATGACGGCGCGCCTCGCTCATCTCACCGAGCATCAGCAGGGCCGCCGCGGCGTCGCTGCGCCACGCTGCGACGGCGGGATTCTCCACGTTCCAAGACGACAGCCGGTTGCCTGCGGTCCGCAGGTCCCGCAGCGCTTCGGCGGGCCGTCCGCAAGCGACCCGCAGTCGGCCCCGGGCGATCAGCAGCGCAGTGCCGGCCCACGTCTGAGGTATATCGCCGGAGAGTCCGGCGGTCTCGACAAGGCACCTGGCCTCGTCGAGACCGCCGAGGTCGGTCAGCGCCTCCACCAGCCGGGCGAGGTATTCCACCGCCGCGCCGCTGTACCGCGGCACTCCGCAGCTGACGAGCAGATCGAGCGCGGCCCGGCTCTCCTCGGCTGCTTCCCCTACCCTGCCGAGCCGGTGAGCCATAACGCCGCGCAGGGAACGGGCGGCGGCCAGGCATGGCTGGTGCCGCCACCGCTCGGCGTGGCTCACCAGCGCGTCGCAGCGTTCATAGCCGTCCTCCGCGAGGCCGGCCTGGGCAAGCACCTGGGCGCAGCGCAGGATGTGCCGCGCCGAGCGTGGGTCGATGGAGAGTGCCGCCAGTGACTGTTGGGCGAGGGCCGCGGCACGGGTTCTGGAGTGGCCGGTCCATGCGGTCCGCATGGCGAGCAGACTGAGGTAGCGGCCCTCCTCCGACTCGCCTTTTTTCACCGGCTTGGGTATACGACTCAGCAGCTCTGTCGCTGCTTCGGCGGTGGCCTGGAGGTCGAAGCTCAGCTCTACGCAGGTCAATGCCGGGTCGGTGTGGGAGGGGTCGCCCGGTGTGCCGACGAGTTCGGCGGCGGCGTGGTGGCGTCCCGTCATCGCGAGCATCTCCGCCAGATCCCGCACCACCGGATCCCACATCGCGTCACCCTGGTCCGCGTCACCCTCGGCCGCCGGTTCCGCGGGGCACTGTGAGGCCTCGGTCAGACGGCGGATCGCGGAATCGACGTCCAGGTACCCTTCGGCTCGGCCGAGTTCAGTAAGCAGCGACCTCCGTGTCGTCTGCGGCACCGGCTCGTTCAGGGCCCTGCGCAGACAGGCGATGGCCTTCTCCGGCTCGCCACGGCCGAGAGCTGCTGCGGCGGCGTCCCGCAGGACGGCGCTCGCCCAGCCTCCGGCCGGCGCGGTGCCGGCGAGGAGTTGCTGTGCGATCCGTTCGTCGGGGGCGCCGGTAGCCCGTAGGATGCAGGCCGCCTGGGCGTGCAGACTCTGCGCCTGCGCCAACGGTGTGTTCCGCAGCACGGTAGTGCGCAGCAACGGCTGCGCGAAGGCGACAAAGTGACCCGTCGCGGACAGAATCTGCAACTGGCTGAGAAGGGTCAGTACCTCCAGCACCACCTCGGACCGAAGCCCGCAGACCTCGGTGACCCGCCGCAGATCCGCCTCCGCGCCAAGCACGGCGACGGCGCGCGCGACGTCGAGCGCGTGCGGCGAGATACGGCGCAGGCGGGCATGGACCGCGGAGGCAAGCCTGGGCACGGCGACATCGCCGAGCGCGGTTGCTGGCCTGGCAGCCGGTGCGCTCGCCCGGTCTGCCAACACTGCGGCGAGCTCGGTGACCAAAAGTGGGTTACCGCCCGTCTCCTGCATGACGGCGGCGGCGAATGCGGCGTCGGGCGAGCCGGGAAGAGCGCTTCCCATCAGTGCACAAACGGCCTCAGGGCCGAGCGCGGACAGGTGGAGCTCTCCCGCGCTCGCCGCCAGCAGCTCGTCGAGGACAGCAGCATCGGCTCCCGGCTCACCAGGGCAGACAGTAAGAATCACGGCCGTCTTGGTGTGGTCGACGCGGTGGGGCAAGGTGCTCAGCCAGTGCAGCGAGTGCGGGTCCAGCCACTGGATGTCATCGACGGCCACAAGCACCGGCGCGCGGGACGCCAGATGGGCGAGTGCCCGGTGCAGGGCATCGACTCCGGCCGACACTACCGACCCGGTCCCGCCGACCTGCAGTCCCGTCGCCGCGGGCGGAGAAAAGACGCCGATGTCGAGCCCTGCTGCCATGAGCTCCGTCCTTGCGGGTTCGAACAATCTTCCCGCAAGGCCGAACGGCAGGTCGCGTTCGGATGAGCTGCCGCGCGCCTTGAGCACTGTGAACCCGCCGCGCCGCGCCTGCTCAGCCGCCGCGTCAAGCAGGGCCGTCTTTCCGAGCCCCGCACCGGCACTGACCGCCAGCACGCTGCCGGCACCGTCGACTGCCCCACCCAGCATCGCCTCGACCTCGGCGATCTCCCTGTCGCGGCCAACCAGTTGCGTCGAGGCTGTTTTCATGCGCCATCCACTTCTGGTGATCCGCTGCGAATAGCCGCAGATGACAACCTAATCCACTTGAGGTGTCCCGAGCCCGATGGACACCGACCCAACCTGGGGTATTCAACCAGGCGGGCCGGACTGATGCCGAAGTAGGAAAAGGTGCCTTTGAGCTGCAAGGATGTGGGTATCGAAGCCGTATCCAGGCAAGGATCAAGAGCACCTTTTCGGTGTCGAAGCGTACAGGGTGGGACTGGCGGCTGTCTGTGGTCGCCGACGGTAAGAGGCTGGTCGGGCATGCCGGGGTAGTGGTGCTGCACGAGGTCGCGGATCGTGTCGGACTGACCGCCGCGCTGCTGCACCTGCGGCCGGGCGGCTTCCCCTGGCTGGCCGTACCGATCACATCAGCGTGCTCGCCGACCTACTGCGGCAGACCCCCGGCTCGGCCTGGGCAAGATCTTGGTCAGGATCGACGGCGCGGGTGCGGCCTGCGATCTGCTGGCACACCTGGAGGCGCTGAAAACACCGCCCGCTGCGCGGCTCAAGGCCCTGTGCGAGGTACGGCGTGCACCCATTTTCGATCATGCGAACGACCCACAGGAACGACAAGGGAGCTGAAGAACCGCGGTAATTATTACGTATAGTCAAGTGGCGTCCCGTGGTCTCATCCTGTAGGCAGTGTGGACAACACCGTTGTTTGACTTGGCGAACCGGTGACCGTCATGGTCTTTGCGCCTGACAGGACTGCGGATCCGAGGCGTGGTCATTCTCACATGAAGGGAAGTTGACAAGTTTTGTCGCCAATAGCCATTCCCCAGCCCGACTGTGAGGCAGCATGACAGCGAGCACCGAACCTTTGAGCCTTAGCGCCTCGGGCACCGCTGGGCAGTGGCAGCCGCGATCGCGGAGCTGGTTGGACGGATCTTTGCTGACCTGCGCGGACTTCGAGGACTCGCTCCGGTGGCAGGACGGGGAACGTCTTGAGCAGCTGTTCGAAGACCGCTGTGACGAATTGCTGCGACAGGGCCACGGCAACCAGCTCGCGGTCGATGTCGGCGAGGTAACCCTTACCTACGCCCAGTTGGACGCGAAAGCCAACCAGTTGGCCCATTTCCTCCGCGCCCGGGGGGTGTGCCCGGGCGACCGGATCGGACTGTTGTTTGATGACGCTGTGGACAGCTATGCCGGGATGCTGGCCGTCCTGAAGGCGCACGCCGCCTACGTTCCACTCGACGCCGGGTTTCCTGCGGAGCGGTTGTCATACATCGTTTCCGACGCCTCGGTGCGGGTGGTGCTCTCGCTGTCGCACTTGGCCGAACGCGTGGAGCATCTGAGCGGTGGTGTGGACCTGCTGTATCTGGACGAGGTGCGGGCCCAGATCGCGGCGCAGAGCGAGGAACGGCTGGATCGATCGGTTCTTGGCGATCCGGACGACGACCTGTGTTACGTCATCTACACCTCGGGATCGACCGGGCGGCCGAAGGGTGTGGCCGTCGAGCACCCGGCGATCTGCAACTTCGTGCGGGTTGCGTCCGAGGTCTACGGTCTGGCTCCGAACGACCGGGTCTACCAGGGGATGACCATCGCGTTCGACTTCTCCGTCGAGGAGATCTGGGTGCCGTGGATGGTCGGGTCGACACTCGTGCCCAAGCCGTCCGGGGTCAGCCTGCTAGGCCCGGAGTTGGATGCTTTCCTGCGGAAACAGCAGGTCACCGCCCTGTGCTGCGTGCCGACTCTGTTGGCTACCTTGGATGAGGAGCAGTCCGAACTGCGGTTTCTGCTGGTGTCCGGAGAGTCGTGCCCTCAAGATCTCATCGCCCGATGGCATCGCCCGGAACGGCGGTTTTTGAACGTGTACGGCCCCACTGAAGCCACCGTCACGGCAACGTGGACCGTGCTGGATCCGAAGCGCCCCGTGACGATCGGGGTTCCGCTGCCGACCTACGCGGTGGTCATTCTCGACCCGGATACGGATACCACGCTGCCTCCCGGGTCGATGGGGGAGATCGCGATCGCCGGTATCGGACTGGCCAGTGGCTACCTCAACCGGCCCGACCTGACTGAACGTGCCTTCATACACGACTTCATAGGCATCTCCAACAACCCATCCGGCCGGATTTACCGCACCGGAGACCTCGGACGCATCAACTCACAAGGTGAAATCGAGCATCACGGACGTATCGACACCCAAGTCAAGATCCGCGGCTATCGCCTGGAGCTGACTGAGATCGAGTCGGTTCTGCTGCAACTGCCCGGCGTCGCGCAGGCCGTGGTCAACACCTGCCAGCTCGAATCCGACGTCATGGAACTGTGCGCTTACTACACCACGCGCACAGGGACGACGGCGGTCGAGCCCGAGGAAATATACGGGCATCTACGCGGCCGGTTGCCCGCCTACATGGTTCCCGCCTACCTGGAACAGGTCTCGGTCATACCGACGCTTCCCAGCGGGAAAGCCGATCGCAAGAGCCTCCCGATGCCCAGCGGTCCGCGGCAGCTGGCCGCACATGGCGACTACGTACCACCACGCACCGACATCGAGCGTATGCTGGCCGAGCAGCTGGCTACCGTGCTACGTGTCGACCAAGTCTCGGTAGAACGCCACTTTTTCGACGAGCTCGGCGCGAGTTCCTTGCTGATGGCACGCTTCAACGCCGCTATCCGTGAGCACACTCACCTGCCTGGTGTGTCGATGAAAGACGTCTACCGCAATCCGACCATACGCCGGCTGGCCGCGGTTGTGGCCGACCGTGCGCGGGCGGCCGAGCCCGCTGGCACCCGGCAGCCGGCCGAGGCGCCGGCCATCGGGACTCCCCGTTACGTGCTGTGCGGAGTGCTGCAGGCACTGGCCTTTCTGTGCTACGTGTGCGTGGGCTCAGCAGCCCTGGACGTCGGCGCGAACTGGATGGCAGACGGCCATGGGTGGCTCGCCGTCTATGAGCGCTCGGTTGCTTTCGGCAGCAGCCTGCTGCTGGGCATTGGGGTGGTGCCGATCGCGGCCAAGTGGGCACTGATCGGGCGGTGGAAACCGCAGCGCATCCGGGTGTGGAGTCTGACCTACTTCCGCTTTTGGTGCGTCAAGACGCTGGTCAAGGCCAACCCGGTGGCCCGGCTGCTGCTCGGCACTCCTCTGTACGGGTGGTACCTGCGCGCACTCGGAGCAAAAATCGGCCGACGGGCCATCATTCTCACCCAGCATGTGCCCGTCTGTACCGACCTGCTCACCATCGGTTCGGACAGTGTGATCCGCAAGGACACGTACCTCAACGGCTACCGGGCGCGCGACGGTGTGATCGAGACCGGCACCATCACCATCGGGGCCGATGCCTTCGTCGGTGAGCAGAGCATCCTCGACATTGATGTCACCATGGGTGACGCGGCACAGCTCGGACATTCATCGTCGCTGCACGCCGGTCAGACCGTGCCGGCCAGAAAGTGCTGGTACGGCTCTCCGGCACAGCCCGCGCCCGACGAGTACGACTACCGGAGGATCCCCGCGGCTCGCTGTGGCAACCTACGACGGGTCCTCTACAGCACCGTGCGGCTGCTGTTCGCCCTCGCCATCGTCGGTCCGGTCGACGCGATTGCGCTGAGTCTGCTGGCGTCGCGGCCGCAGTTGCTGGTCAAGGCCGTCACCGGCATGGTGAGCCCCTGGAGCTGGACATACTACGGCGATGCGCTGGCGATCGCCGCGGCCGTGGTGTTCGGCCTTGCGCTGGTCGGGCTGGTCGTCGTCAGTTCGCTGTCCCGCCTACTCAGTCGCACAGTCACACCGGGCAGGACCTACCCTCTCTACGGGTTCCGCTGCATGCTGCAACGCACCGTCTCCCGACTGACCAATATCGGCTTTTACACCACCCTGTTCGGTGACAGCTCCGCGATCGTCTCCTACCTACGGATCCTGGGGTACCGCCTGAGACCGGTGGAGCAAACCGGCTCCAACTTCGGCTTGACGGTCAAGCATGAAATGCCCACTCTGGCCACCATCGGCACCGGCACGATGGTCTCCGACGGTCTGTCGCTCATGAATGCGGAATTCTCCAGCACCTCCTTCCGAGTCTCACCGACCACCATCGGACGAGGCAACTTCCTGGGCAACAACATCGCTTATCCACCGGGGGGAAGGACCGGCGACGACTGTCTGCTGGCCACCAAAGTCCTGGTGCCGATCGGTGGTCCGATACGGGAAGGCGTCGGGCTGCTCGGCTCGCCCAGCTTCGAGATACCGCGATCGGTCAACCGCGACCACCGTTTCGATCACCTCAAGACGGGACCGGAACAGCAGCGCCGTCTGGCGGCCAAGAACCGCCACAACGCCGTCACGATGGGGCTGTACCTGTTGGTGCGCTGCCTTTACGTCTTCGGCCTCGTACTCATCGCCCTGTTGCCCATGAGTAGTAGCCGCCCGGTGGCCTGTCTGGAGACAGCGGCCACGATACTGTTCGGACTCGCGTTCACTATCGGGTACTTCGTGCTGGTCGAACGCGCCATACTGGGATTTCGCCCGCTCCGGCCGAGGTTCTGCTCGATCTACCAGGCCTCCTTCTGGCGGCACGAGCGCTACTGGAAGGTGCCGTCCCCCGCCTTCGCCGGGATTTTCAACGGCACCCCGTTCAAACCACTGCTGTGGCGCCTGCTCGGTGTGCGGATGGGACGCCGCGTCTTCGACGACGGCTGTTTCATCGCCGAACGAAGTCTGACCAGCGTAGGCAGCGCGTGCACCCTGGGCGCGGGAAGCGTCCTGCAGGGCCACTCCCTGGAGGACGGCTCCTTCAAGTCCGATCACATCAACGTCGGCAACCACTGCACGATAGGCACCGGCGCCTTCGTCCACTACGCAGTGACCATCGACGACGGCGCGGAACTCGACGCGGACTCCTTCCTGATGAAGGGTGAGCGCGTGCCTGCCCGCGCGCACTGGCGCGGCAACCCGGCTGTCGAGGTTGCCGCCGGCCCGGTCGGCGTGAGTGCCACCGAACAAGCCGAGCCGACTGCCGGGGCTCTCCGCTCAGCATCCGCTGAATAAACAGAGGTGATACCGCTTATGACGATCTTTGAGACCAGGGAATCCACGGTCCGCAGTTACTGCCGCTCTTGGCCGACGGTGTTCGACCGGGCGGCGGGCAGCTGGATGTACGACGAGCAGGGGCGCGGCTACCTGGACTTCTTCGCCGGCGCCGGGGCGCTCAACTACGGCCACAACAACCCCGTCCTCAAGGAGGCGTTGCTCGACTACATCATGAGTGACCGAGTCACTCACTCCCTGGACATGTTCACCGTCGCCAAACGCGAACTGCTGACTGCGCTCGACGAGATCGTCCTCACCCCCCGGGGAATGCCGCACAAAGTGCAGTTCACAGGGCCCACGGGCACCAATGCGGTCGAGGCCGCGCTCAAGCTGGCCCGCAAGGTGACAGGTCGGACAGGGGTGATCTGTTTCACCAACGCCTTCCACGGGATGACCTTGGGCTCCCTTTCCGTCACCGGAAACGCATTTCACCGTGGCGCCGCCGGCGTGCCCCTGGCGCATGCCACGCCGATGCCCTACGACGGCGCCTTGCAGGGCAGCACTGCGGACTTCGGGTGGCTCGACCGGCTGCTCACCGACCCAGGCAGTGGGTTGGGAACTCCGGCTGCAGTGATCGTGGAGACTGTGCAGGGCGAGGGTGGCATCAACGTCTCACGTCCGCAGTGGCTGCAAGGCTTGGCCGAGCGGTGCCGGCGGCACGGCATCCTCCTCATCGTCGACGACGTGCAGATGGGTTGTGGGCGCACCGGGCCGTTTTTCAGTTTCGAGACCGCCGGCATCCAGCCTGACGTGATCTGCATGTCGAAATCCCTCAGTGGTTACGGGCTTCCGTTTGCGGTACTCCTGCTCAAGCCGGAACTGGACCTGTGGCAGCCGGGCGAGCACAACGGCACCTTCCGCGGCAACAACCCCGCCTTCGTCACCGCCGCTGCTGCTCTGCGTACCTACTGGCGCGACGACGTGCTGGAGAAGGCGACAATTGCCAAGGGTCAGCGCATGAGCGCCGCACTGACCGAACTGGAGCTTTCCCTGGCCGGCAACGCCTTCCGCACGCGCGGTCGCGGTCTGGTCCACGGTGTGGAGTGCACCACCGGTGAACTGGCCCGCAAGGTAACCGCGGCTGCCTTTGACCGCGGACTGCTGCTGGAAACCGCCGGTCCACACGACGAAGTAATCAAGCTCATGCCGCCGTTGACCATCACCGATGCCGAACTCGACCACGGCCTGGAACTGTTTGCCGAGGCTGTGCGCGCAATTTACTGAAGCGCCGGTTCAATACGTCCCGCCGTGGAGCCACGTCGAACCGAAAGCTTCAGGCCGGTGGAGTGCTCACCAGCTCCTGAGCAGCCCGCGGTGATCGAGATGCGTGTTACCGGCGGGATGTGAAAAATCGAAGAGAGCAGTCGACAGTCGCCGATCAGAAAGGTGACAGCTATGCGGAGTCGAACCGTACGCGCTCTGGCCACCACCGCCGCCGCGGCCATGCTTGCTGGTGGAGCGGCCGTAGCCACCACGGAAACAGCCTTCGCGGCGCCGGCGGCACACGCCGGCGCGGCCACCAGTCAGCACACACCGGCGAAGAAACACTGCAGGACCGTCAAGGGCCACTACAGGACCGTTGTCGTCCATGGCAAGCACAAGAGGGTCTGGGTCAAGCCTTACAGGGTCTGCTCCAAGTAGTTGCTCCCACGGGCGCCGGGCCATTGAACGCCCGGCGCCCGTCAGGGGTGTCAGGGGTATCAGGGGTGTCAGGGGAATGTCTTCATGACCTGGGGGTGTCCGGGATGTCCTTGCGGGAGATGGCCAGGTAGCCGACAAAGCCGAGGATGGCGACCGTCCAGGACAAGGTGACCGGCCCGAGTCCCAGTCCGAGGCCGCCGCGGGTGTGGCCGAGCGCCATCCAGTCGGCGACGGAGGCGCCAAGGGGGCGGGTGATGACGTACGCGGACCAGAAAGCTGTGACCGCGTTCAGGCTTCCCCAGCGGTGGGCGAGGGCCGGGACAGCGATGGCAGCCCCGTACAAGATGGCGGAGCCCAGATAGCCGAGACCGATAGTGGCGCTCAGATCCCCGGCGGCAGTGCCAAGAGCGAAGGTGGCCAGCACTGCGGCCCAGTAGAAGATCTCACGGCGGCGGGTGTGGATGCTGTGGATCGACAGCGTGCGCTCGCTCAGGTGCCACAGAGCGAAGACGGCCGCCAGCGCGGCCATGAAGAGAGGGGTGGAGACTATGTAGGGGACGCCAAGGCCGATGTGCAGGACGTCGGCGGCCATCGTGCCGAACACACTGACCATGACGATGGCCGTCCAGTAGACCCAGGCGATGTACCGGCGGATGGCGAGTTGGACGGCCAGCGCGGCTGCCAGAGCCAGGCCGCCGAGGCCGACGGCGGGGATCGGGCCGAGCCATTTGGCCAGGAAGTCGGAGGCCGTCTCCCCCATGCCGGTAGTCAGCACCTTGATGATCCAGAAGTAGACGGTCACTTCCGGAACCTTGCTCGCCGCGTGTCTGAAGGTGGTAGCGATGGGCCGGTCGTGAGTGAGGTGCTCTGTCATCATGGCACGCACGATGGCATGATGATCCGCTCTTGCCCCAGACCTCTTTGCCATAACTTTGAGGCTTCTGGCGCAGCTCTTGCAACGGATCCGTGCAAACCTGTACGCAACCTGAACGCATGCGGCCGATAGACAGGGCCGGTACGTGAGGCGGGCGCTACGGCCGGTCGCGGAGATGAGCGCCCAGGCGGCGCGGAAGATCTGCGAGACCCTGCTGTCCGAGGTCCGCGTGCAGACGGCGTGAACGGCGCACGGTTCGTGATGAGCTTGCCTGCGGCGGGCTGAGCAGCCGTTAGACGGTGGTGTCCACCGGGTCGTCCGTCTCCCGTGCCGACTGCGCGACGGCCACCGTGCGGCCGCGTTCCTGCCTTGCCGTACGGACGATCAGCGCGGCAAGCACCGCTGCCAGGACCAGCGACGAGCCGATGGTGCCGCAGCCCAGGCCGCCCTTGGCGATGGGTTTGCTGAAGAAGTCGCCGACGGTGGCGCCGAGCGGGCGGGTCAGCACGAACGCCATCCAGAACAGCAGGACGTTCGATACGGGCGAGAAGTATTTGGCCATCAAGATGAGCAGCAACCCGCTGCCGACCACCAGGGCACCGCCGGAGTAACCGAGGCCGGAGTCGTCGGCGAGGAAGTCGCCCAGTGAGGTGCCGAGGGTGTTGGAGATCAGGATCGCCGCCCAGTAGAGCAGTTCGCCGCCGAAAGTACTGATCGTGACGACGTTGAAGGAATGGCCGCTCAGCTTCCACACCACGAACACCACTGCCAATGCGCTGACCAGCACCAAAGCCCCGCGGGCGTAGCCGAGTCCGGCGGTGCGGTTCATGAAGTCCGACATGGTGGTACCGGCGGTGCTGGTGGTCAAGATGACCGTCCAGTACAGGGCAGGGTGGAAGCGGTCGGCCTTGAGCTGGATAACGAGGCTGGCAAGAAAGCAGCCGATCAGAATGAGTGAGCTGATCACATAGCCGACGTTCAGGGTCTGGGCGAGGAGATCGCCGCCGGTCTCACCGAGCGTGGTAGCGGCGATCTTCATGATCCAGAAAGCGGCGGTGATCTCGGGGAGTTTCTTCATCGTCTCTCTTCTGTCCTCGGGCACGGCCGACTCGAGTGCCCCGACACATCCGGCCACCAGGGAACGAGGTCCGGGCACCGGAAAACGGCCTGACTTTCTGCAATAAGCTCAGCACAGATCGTAATGCCTCGTGGTTCACTCCACTCCTCCTCGCGTCCTCCTCGTGCTACTGCGACAAGGAGGAGGCAAGGAGGACAGATGGGTCAGTGAAGTTCGCGTTCGGCCGGGGCCACGTCACGCCGGGAGACGGTCAGGTAGACGACCAGGCCGAGGATGACGGCCAGGAAGAGTGCGCTGGTGCCGACGGTTCCCAACCCGAGGCCGCCGTCGCTGCATGGTTGCGAGAGATAGTCGCCTATGGATGCGCCGAACGGGCGAGCCAGGACATACGCGATCCAGAAGGCAAGGACGGCGCCGAGCCGCAGCCAACGGTGGGCGACACCCACGCCGCCACGATGACTGTGCTGTTCGGCCGCGCCGCCGGTGTCCCCAAGAGCCGGGAGGGCGCTCAAGGAGCTGCCGAAGGTGCAGGTGTAGGTCTATGCTTATGAAGGTTCAATGCAGGCATCTCGTTCGGTGAGGCGTCTGCGCGGACACAGGCCACTGACCTCAAACGTCGAAGACCCCCAGGTCAGGACAGCTCACCTCGGAGCAAGGGGTGGGCCCAGGTGGCTTCCCGGCTGTGATCGGGAATATGTCGCGCAGTGCTGGAGCTCAATGAGAGAGGTGTCCCTCCCATAGTGGGGATTCCGCTGCCCGTTCGATGACACCCGCGTGTGTCCTGGCCGCGAGGAGGTGAGGGGAATGAGTCCCTGGCCCAGTCCAGAGCCCGCTCCTGGGCATACTCATCCATCACGCTTGATCGCGACCCGCCACGCGTTCGCTGGCTGACGCCTTCGCGCGCCTTCTCTTTGTGGAATCTTTGCGGAATCTCTCACTCCGGCTGGAGTGGGTCCGCGGTGCGTGTCGGTGAAAGGCATCGGCGCGCGCGGCCACGCGCGATCAGGCTTGTCCCCAAAGGAAACAGCCATGCGCATCGAACTGACCTGGCCGCGCGCCGACGCGGCCGCCCGTACGCTGACCGTCGCCGTACCCGAGGTCCCCGTCGCCGATCTCCTGCAGCCCGCACTGGGCTGCGCGCTCCGGGCGTGGACCGCTACTGCTGTGCGGCGTGCCTCCTCCTACGCGGGGCCCTTGGTGGGCAGCGCGGCCGGTGCTGCCGGAGGCGGGGTCCTCGTCCAACTGGCCTTGCCGTTTGCCATCCGCCTGGTCCAACAGGCTCTCGATGACGATGATGTGGTGCCCGGTGCCGACCGCAGTCCCGCTGCATGCGTGGCCCCGGTGGGATGACGTAGCCGCGGGCGACCCCGAAGCACCGTGGAGGCGGCTGATGAGCGACGCACACCTGTCGGAGTGCCGACTCTTGGTGCGTCAGGCGGCGGATGAGCTGGCCGAAGACGCCCGGGCCTTGACGGCTGCCTCGGCCGAAGCGCTGGAGGTGGGGCTGACCGCGCGGGTCGCAGATCTGCGGCGTGCTGTGGTTGCTGCCTGGCGTGCCGGCGTGCCGGTCGAGGATTTGGCTCGGGATGCCCACCTGAAGATCGACATGATCGAGGACTGGGTCGCAGCGGAAAATCCGCACCACAACCCATAGCCAGTGGACGGCACTTGGCGCACATATGGTGAGTTCGGCGGTGGACGGCTGTGCGTACGTTGTCGCTGCAAGGCCAAGAAAGGGTAATGCGGTCGATAACACCCGGCGATAGCGGCTATGCTTGCATAAGGTTTGATT
>JAFAUH010000202.1 GCA_019243445.1 Streptomycetaceae bacterium
GTTCACCCGCAACCACCAAGCCCGCTACCGCAACACCCTCATACTCACAGCCTGATCAAAACGGCACCCTCAATAGATCTGCACCCAATGGAGGTTCTGGCACACCGGTCGCGAACTCGGCTACCTGGAGCCGGAACGGTCCATCGACGCCGTGATCTCCCTGTCCGCCACCGGCCGCCCAGCCGCCCTCGCCGCGCTCCGCCTCCTGGCCGAAGGGCCACGCGACCACATCTGAGTGCGCCTCAGCGGGTTGTCAGGCCGGCGTCGGTGAAGCGTCGCATCAGCGCGGATTTGCCGCGGTGCTGCTGGCGCAGGTCGTGCAGGCGCCGGGCGAACTCCTCGGGAGTGCCCGCCCGGTCGTGGACCTCGCGGAGATCCTTCAGAAGGGTGACGGCGGCGTCGTAGGGGCCGGGCTGCTTCTGCTCGATCAGGTGGGTGATGTCCTGCCAGGCTTGCCCGGTGTTCTCGGCCAGTCGGTCCAGGTGGTTCTCCCGGGCCCGCTGTTGGGCACGGCGTGCCTGGGCCCGAGCCTGTTCCTGCTGTCGGGTGTGCTCGTTGCGTACCTCGTGGGCGGCGTCGAGGAGCTCCGCGGCTGAGCGGCGCCGGGCAGCGGTGGAGGGTCCGGCTGTGCCGCGGGACGCGGCGCGGTGGCGGGCCAGCAGCGCGGGGCCCAGTTGCGGGGCGGCGCCCAGGGCGGCGTCCAGCAGCAGGGCGTCCTTCTCGCGTTGCGGCAGGGCGCGGATCCAGGCGGTGAGCGCGTCTTTGTCGATTGCCTGGGCAGGGGCGGCACTACTGGCGCGGGCAGCCGCGGTGAGCAGATGCGGGTTGATGTGCAGGAAGTCTGCCAGGGCCTGCTGCGGACCGGTGAGTTGGGCAAGGCCGGCGGGTACGGGCGGTTCGAGGGTGGAGGTGTACTCGTCCTCGTCGACGTCTTCCTCCAACTCCCAGCGGGTGAGCGCGGACAGCCATGCCAGATACAGGGGGCGCAGGTCGCCTGCGGCGAGTTCGGTACGCAGGGTGGTGAAGGAGGCGAGGGTGAAGGAGGTCTCGAAGTCCCACTCGCCGCCGTCCTCGGCCTCGTAGAAGAAGTCGAGGAGCAGGTGCCCGTTCCTGGTCCAGCAGGTCAAGACGTCTTCCGCGCAGTACGGTTCGGCGCTGCGGGCGGGCAGCAGTGTGGTGGGCAGGCGCAGCATCAGGCGCCGCGAGCCCCAGTTGGCGAAGTACAAGTGGGCGTCGTAGAGCTGCTCCATCAGTTTGCGCTCATCGCCGCGGAAGTTGCCGTAGTGGTACTCGTTGACGAAGTGTGTCGCGCTGATCGTGGCCCGGCTCGACAGGGCCCGCACGTGCTTGTGCTCGTCCTTGGTCAACGGTCGGTCGATGGCCTGGAACTCGTAGTACTGGTACTCGCTCACGGCCGTGCATGCTATCGACAGTTGCTGCGGCTCATCTCACGGGACCTGGACGTGATCGTCGTTCGGGGCCCGTTGGCGGTTACGGTCCTGGCGGTGCCGTCGGTAGGCTGGTCCGCGCGGGTGACGGAGCATGCCCGTTCCCATCCGTTCCGCTGCTCCCTGAGTGAGGTCGTTTGAGTACCGTCACCATTCTCCCTCCTGCAGCTGACGGCTCGGCTCCGCGGCCCGAAGGGCTGCCTGACGCGTTCGCGGTGCTGTTGGCCCAGCTGGGCGCGGCCCCGGTGGATCCGGTCACCTCGGTGCTGGTGGACGCGGCGGTGGAGGTGTGGCGCAGGCCCGGTTTCGACTCCTTCCTGTCGCTGCCGCAGCTGTCCTTCGTGCCGTTCGGGTACCAGATGCAGACCGCTCAGACGGTGCTGCGGAGGATGCGCGGCCGGGCGATCCTTGCGGACGAGGTGGGGCTGGGCAAGACCATCGAAGCGGGTCTGGTTCTGTCCGAGCTGAGGATGCGGGGGTTGGCGGATCGGACGCTGGTGCTCACCCCGGCCGGGTTGGTGGAGCAGTGGCGCGAGGAGTTGGAGCGCAAGTTCGGTCTGCCGACGGTGATCGCCCGGGGCCGGAGCTGGGAGGAGGCGGACGCGGAGCGGCCGGTGGTGCTCGCCTCGATCGCCGCCGCGCGCCGGGAGCCGCTCAAGTCCCGGCTGACCGCAGGGCAGTGGGATGTGGTGGTGGCGGACGAGGCGCACCGGTTGCGCAATCCGCGCAGCGCCTCGGGGAAGCTCGCCCGGGCCTTGCGTGCCCGCTATCTACTGCTGCTCACCGCGACTCCAGTGGAGAACCGGTTGCAGGACCTGTACGAGCTCGTGAGCCTGGTCGCGCCCGGATTGCTGGGTACCCCTGCGCAGTTCCGCCAGCGGCATGCCGGAGCCGGGACGGATACATCGGCGCCGCGTAACCTGGCCGAGTTGCGGGCCCGTACCCGTGAGGTGATGGTTCGTCACCGGCGCAGCGAGGTCGAGGTGCTGCTGCCCCAGCGGCTGGCCGAGACGGTACTGGTGGCGCCCTCGCAGGAGGAGGCGGAGCTGTATGCGGGGATCGCGGCCAGGATCAGGGCAGAGGCCAGGGGCGCATCCTCGGCGCGGCTGCTGACCCTGCGCGGGCTGACCCGGCTGGCCGGGTCGAGCCCGCAGGCTGCCGCGCCGACCCTGGCCAAGGCGGGCTGGCCGGACCTGGCGGCGATGGCCCGGGAAATCGAGGGGTCCACCAAGGCCGATCTCCTGCTGGAGCGGCTGCGCCGGCACAACGGACAGGGGGAGAAGGTGTTGGTGTTCACCGCCTTCCGGCAGACCCTGGACGCGTTCGCCGCGCGGCTGGAGCGCGAGGGCGTCCAGGCTGCGGTCTACCACGGCAGCCTCTCGCGCCGGGACAAGGAAGCGGCGGTGGCGGCCTTCCGCGATCAGGCGCCGGTGCTGCTGTCCACGGAGTCCGCTGGCGAGGGCCGCAATCTGCAGTTCTGCCATGTGATGGCCAATGTGGACCTGCCCTGGAACCCCATGCAGATCGAGCAGCGCCTGGGCCGGCTGCACCGGGTGGGGCAGGAGCACGACGTAGTGCTGACCAATCTGGTCGCCCGGGGCACCATCGAGCAGCGAATCCTGCACGTCCTCGAGTCCAAGATCAATCTGTTTGAGCTGGTCGTCGGTGAGCTCGACATGATCCTGGGCCGGGTGGACGAGGACTTCGACTTCGAGGCCTCCGTCTTCGACGCCTTCGCCACCGCAGAGGACGATGCGGAGTTCGCCGAACGCCTGGAGCGCCTGGGTGAGCGGCTGGTCAGTGCCCGCACGGACTACCTGGACAGCCGCGGCGCGGTCGACGCACTGGTCGGTGGCGACGATGAGCAGGAGGCGGCCCGGTGATCCGGAAAGAGGCTGGGCTGGCCTTCTGGCTGGACTGGGTCGAGCACCGCGGCGGGCTGTGGGAGGACGCCGGGGACACCGCCCTGGCACTCCTGCCCGCCGCTCTGGCGAGCGAGCTGGAGTTGCCCGAGGAGACCGCGGTCACCGCCGACCCCGATGTCGCCCGCGAGGACGGCGCCCTGCTGCTGGTGACCGGGCACCCGGTGGTCGCCAAGGCCGCCGAGAGCGTTCTGGCCGCGGGCGACACCGGCACCCTCACCCTGGCCGCGCCGCGCTCCGTGCCGCCCGATGCCGCCACGTTGCTGTCCAAGGCCCGAGAGCATCTGCCGGTCGACCACGGTCGCCTGGATCCGCGCGCCGACGCCACGCCCGAGCGGGCCCTGCGGCCGGTGCTGCGCGTGGGCGCCCTGGCGGGCTACGAGCTCTCCGCGGAGGACCACTTCCAGGAGCAGGTCGAGGTGTTCGTCGACGTACCCAGCCGCCTGCAAGTGCCGGGGAGGGTCAGCGAGCGCCTCGCCCGCACCGGCCATGACCCTCATGCCGAGACCGCACTGCCGGCCGGGCTCGCCGCCGCCGTGGACTATGCCTCCACCAGCAGGCCGGACCTGGCGGCGGCCCTCGCCGAGGCCCACCGGATGCTGGAGGCGGCCGCCGAGCTGCGCCGTGACGGACTGGCCGGGCAGATCGCCGACGCGCACGCCAAGGAGCGCGCCCGCGCCGCGGAGTACTACGCCGCCGCCGTGGACTCCTTGGAGCGCCGTGCCGCCACCGCGCCCGAGGACCGCGCGGCGTTGCTGCGCGCCCGTATCGAGAGCACCCGCGAGGAGCGTGCCCGCCGCCTGGCCGAGATCGCCGAAAAATACCGTGCCCGCCACACGCTCACTCCCTACCGGCTTCACCTGCTGAGAGTGCCGGTGCTACGCCTCGCGCTGGACGTCCGCAGGGGCGAGCGGCGCTACCCGCTGGACCTGGACTGGCTGCTGCCCGCCGGAGAGTTCGCCCCACTGCGCTGCCCGGCCTGCGCACAGAGCGGTGCGACGCTGGTCGCGGCCAAGACCCACCTGGGCTGCGCCCGATGCCTGGCCCCCAAGCACCCCACCCCGCATCGAGCCCCGGAGTCCGTACTTCTGCCCCGCGACGGCGCCGCCGCGCACGCTGCCGCATCCGCGGAACGCGCGGTGGCGCCGGTGTGTGCGGGCGCGACCGTCGCTGTGGGGCCGTCGGCCGCACGAAACGCCGAGGCCGCAGGCGGCGCTGCGCCGCGAAGCAGAGGTGAAGCGAAGGCCGGGCGAATCGCCGAGGCGTCCGCAGCGCGCGCCGCCTCTGCCCGGCCCGCCGCACTCGGCCATGCCCAGTCCCCGCCGCAGCGCCGATCTGTCGATCCCCAGACCCTGCAGAAGCGGGCCTTCACCTTCTGGGAGCACGCCGCAGGGGGCGACCGCCGCAAGCTGGAGCGGCTGTGCGCCCCGGACTCGCCCGCCGCCGCCCTGCTGAGGCTGTACGGCGCGGCCGGGCCGCTGTACGGGATCGGCATCGGCTTTCGGGAGCAGGTGGAGTCCTGCAGCGTCGCCGTCTTCCCCGCCGAGGGACGACGCGGCTGGGACAGTGCCGGAGGCGAGGTCCACACCGATCGGGGACGCCATGACTACCTGCTGCGCTGGTCCCTCGGGCCCGACCGGCTGATCGTCGAGGTCCTGCCCCACCGGACTCCCTACGCGATGAATGCCAGCACCATGATGGCGCGCTACCGCTCGGGTGGTACTGAGCCGGCCACCCGCCTCCCGCGCACCGGTGCCGAACTGGACCCGGTCGCCCACCTGCTGTGGCAGCGAACCCCTGCCCGGCACGGGGCGCACCTGGCCGCACGGGCCCTGGCCTCCTGGTGGCGGCTGACCGACCCGCAGGTATTGCGGGAGCGTTATCCGGCTGCGGTCCTCGCTGCCGCCGCCGAACGGTCCGCCTGCTACTGGAGCGGCGTCGGCGGAGGCGGCTACGGCGACGCGGCACTGCTGTGGCAGGTCCCCGAGGCTGACCTGCGCAAGGCTGGCACGCACCTGCAGCGCCTGCTGAAACTGACCCAGGACCAGCCCTGGTAGTCGCGCACCGCGCCCGGAACGCACGGTGCGGCTCTCGCGCCTGGTTGCGGATCGAGGCGTCGCTGACGAACACCACAGCGACCGGCGGACCGCGCTCGGGCAGGGGCATACTGGGCGCATGGAGTCACGGGTGCGGTACGCGGAGATCCGGCCCTACATGGTTCCGGAGACGCTGGAGGAACTGGCCGGTCCGGCAGCCGGGGTGGTGGTTCTGCCGACCGCGCTGGACTGGACGCCGAAGCGCGTCTACGACCTGTCGGATGACGTTGACCTGCGGATGCTCTATGAGACGGTCATCCGGGAGGCCATGCATGTGGAGGAGCTGCGGAAGTTCCTGGACCCGGTGCTGCTCTCGGCCGTGTGGCAGAGTCTGTGGCTTCCGCCGCGCGCACGGTTGATGTGGGAAGGGCGATTCCCGCAACTGGCCCGCAGGGCTGCGTAATATTCACCCGCATGGATCCGTTTCACGCCCGACTTGCCCGTATCGGTCTTGGAGCCGCCGCGAGATACGGCTTCGTCCTGGCCGGTGGGTACGCGGTTCAGGATGAACTCCTATGGTAGAACAGGGAATTCATCGCTGAAACATCGCCGAGTCATATGAATATGATGAGGCATCAATTACCCCTCCGGGCGTAGCGCACGGGACGCGCGTTCGGGGCATCCCCTGTCGGAGATGCCCCGCCGAAATGTGGCGGTGCGGCGGTGCAATTGCCGGGGAACTGCCGGTTGCTTTCCTGTTGCAGCGACGGCGCGACTCCGAGACTGATGAGCACGGAACAGCGCAGTATCCACGGGGGGCACAACTTCCGGTGGGCTGTGTGCAGCACGGCACTTCCTGGTGCCGCAGGACACAAGGAGAAACATGCACGTGAAGAAGACCATGCTCGGCGTGTTGGCAGCAGGAACCGTCGCGCTGACCCTGACCGCCGGCGGGGGAATCGCGACAGCCAAGGACAACGCGCACAGGCAGGACGGCCCGGCAGCTCCCAGGCAGACGATCGGCAGCGAAGCGCGAGCCGCACACAGGGCCGTCAAGTCTAACGCCGTCGGCACGTACGTCGTCATCCACAGCCTGTACTCAAGGACCTCGGGCCAGTGCCTGGACGTGGACATCAACGCTCACGGGGTCAACGGCAACAAGGTCCAGGTGTGGGCGTGCAACGGCAGCGCCCAACAGAGGTGGATCGCCTGGAATGACTATAGTGTGGAGAGCGTGAAGTATCCCGGGATGTGCCTGGATGCGGACACCAACGGCCAGGGGGCCAACGGCACGAAGGTGCAGCTGTGGCGGTGCAACGCCAGCACCCAGCAGAAGTGGTACACCCGCGCCAACGACCTCGCCATCTACAACTGGCGCTTCAACAACAATAACAACACGGTCCTCGACCGGGACAACAACGTGCCGGGCAACGGCGCCAAGGTCCAGCTGTGGGCCAAGAACTACCAGTCCCAGCAGTGGTGGCGGGTCACCGCGCAGTAGCGGCACACCGCTCACCGCCGTAGCTCAGCCAGCTCAGCCGGGCGGGGAACGCGGTACTCGGGGTCGGCGCCCCGCTCGGGACGGCGCCGACCCCGCAGTAGTGTCAGGTCTGTTCGCAGGCCGCGCGACCAGCCGCGTAGGCGCGCAGCAGATCGTGGCAGCTGTAGCGGCCGGAGTCGTACCTGAGCATGCCGGCCTGGACCAGCTCCGCGAGCGCGGCCCGTGCCCGGTCGTACGGGATACCCGCCAGATTGGCTGCAGCGGCCGATCCGATGTACGGGTGCAGGCCCAGTAGCCGGAACATCCGAGCCGAGTTAGCTCCCAACTGCCGGTAGGACCAGGAGAGGACTGCCCGTACGTCAGTCGCCTCATCGCCCACTCCCAGAGCGTCGAGCCGACCCTCCGGATCCTCGTCTCGCAGTTGCGTGATCATTTCCTCCAGCGAGGAATCGTCACCGCCGGAGACGCGTGCAGCGACCACGTTGAGAGCGAGCGGTAGCCGTGCGCAAAGGCCGATCACCTCATCCACCGCGCCGCGCCGAACGCCGGTCTCAGGGCCCAGGCGCAGGTCCATCAACGCACGCGCTTCCTCCATGCTGAACACATCCAGGACGAGTGGTCGAGCCCCCTCCGCAGCGACCAGGCCGGTTAGTTTCTGACGGCTGGTCACAACGGTGAGGCAATTGACACCGCCGGGCAGCAGAGGCCTCACCTGCTCTGCGTCGCGAACGTTGTCGAGCACTACCAACAACCGCTTCTCAGCGACCAGGCTGCGGTACATCGCGGTCCGCTCTTCCAGACTCCGCGGCAGCCTGTCGGGCGGTACGCCCAACGCTCCGAGGAAAGAGCGGATCGCCTCCATCGGTACGACCGGCGCTTTACCCGG
Organism: Streptomycetaceae bacterium; assembly: GCA_019243445.1. Lineage (GTDB taxonomy): Bacteria > Actinomycetota > Actinomycetes > Streptomycetales > Streptomycetaceae > Streptantibioticus_B. Next base: position 7,794 of record JAFAUH010000202.1, read on the forward strand.
ACCGAAGCCACGCAGGTCGGCGTAGAGCTGCCCGTCAGGGAAGCCCCCCGCAACCTGATAGGCCCAGTGGACCACGAGGGAGGTCTTGCCTACCCCCGCACTACCGCTGATCACGGCGACGCTGGCCGATCTGTACATCTGCCCGGTCAACGCTTCCAGCTCCGTGATTGCCTCCTCGCGTCCGACGAAATGCGGTATTGCCGCAGGGAGCTGGCGTGGGATCATATAAGATGATGAGTGTTCGTCGACTGACTGCGTCGCCGGTTCGGTGGTGTGGCACGGCGCCCGAAGAACGAACCTCAGTCGCTCGCGGCGGTCCGTCGGCAATGCCAGTGCGTCGGCCAAGAGCTCCACAGACTTCTGGCGAGGTGGACCTGATACCCCCCGCTCAAGATTGCGGATCGTCCGCTCGCTTATTCCTGAGCGATCTGCCAGCTGCTCCTGCGTCAGGCCCGCGAGTATCCGCTCCTCGCGCAGCAGTGTGCCCACATCCCTCGTTCCCCCGGCCATCTTCCCCGCTTCCCCCGGCGTACATGGACCTCCTTCTACTATGCCTCACCACTATGCTTCACCGGCCGGGAACCGACTGATCACTCGGTTGCTTGTAGGCTTTCTACAACTCGCAGAGTGAGTAGCAATCAGGCGTCATCAGCGGCGCGGAGGCCCGCGGCCGGTTGCTCGGAGGGGTGATCGACTTAGCCTTTCAGGTGGCCCTGCTGTTCTCCGGGGTTGTTCGGAAGGGGTACGCGAAGGGTCGCAGGGGGCGCAAGGGGAGCGCGGACGCCTGTGGACTTGCCAACACGAGGCATCACGAGCGAGCGTCACGCACGCCATCTGAACAGGCAAAAAGCGATTCGGTAGCCTCACGCGACACGGTGCGTCACGATCGCTCCCGGACTCGTAATGCGCAGGTCAAGGGTTCGATTCCCTTGGGCGGCTCTGAGAAGCCCAGGTCTCATAACTTGTGACCTGGGCTTTTTGCGTTCCGTTGGCTGATTGCCGTGCGCGGTCGGGGGCTTGCGCAGCGTCATGCGCGAGCGGGTGTGCCCGCGATCTGCACGCGTCAGGCTTTGATGACCTCGATGGCGGGTCCACAGAGCAGGCTGATGTCCTCAATGTCGGAGGTGAAGACGGTGACTGGTCTTGGCGCCGAGCGTGCAATGGCCGCGAGGACGGCGTCGATGGCGTACTTGTGGCCGCTGAGGTGGTGGTCGCGCAACAGTGTTGCCGCTTGGTCGGTGACGCTCTTGGTGACGTCATGGACGTCGATCCGGGAGAGTACCCACCGGATGCGGGCGGAGTGGATGCGCTCGTAGTCCGCCTCAAGAGTGGTCATGGCGGTCGTGGCCACTCGGATGCCTTCTTCCGAGGCTGCTTGGGCGAGAGCCAGGACGGTGCGGTCCTTGAGGTAGAGCTTGGACAGGCCCTCGCTGTCGAGGAGGAGCGTGCCGGGCATCAGGCTGCGGCACCGCTCGAATCGCGCTGATCATGGCGCAGTACGGCGCGGGCCGCTTCGATCTCTTCCCGGGACAGCGGGTCGTTATCGGTCTCGAAGTCGGCGACGATCTCACGAAGCTTGTCCATGGCCACACGCTGCTCGAGGGCCTCGGCGACGTAAGAGGAGAAGCCTCCTAGGCCTACATGGGTACGTACGGCCTCAGCGAGGTCTTCGGGGAGGCTGATCGAGTACTTCTTGCTACCGCTCATGGTTCAGATCCTACCAGTGGTGGTAATTTGATGCCTGAAGCCGGGCTGGGCGGATGGCCCGCTCAGTCGGGTGAGCGCCCCGATGGCAGTGACCACACTCCCCTTCAACGGCCCCCAGCCGCAGGGTCCCGGCAGAGAGCGGGCCACCAGCCCACACGGACACAGTGGCCTTCTGCGCCCGAACGTGGTGTCCGCGCACCCAGATGCACACAAGCCCAGGCAGCTGGCTGCGGGGGCCCGCGCTCCCTCGTCCGCGCTTCCCGTGGGCGGCCCGCCCACCCCTTCGGAGGTACTGGAATGGCAACCGCCACGACCGAGACGGCGCCGATCACCGGCGACGCCTGGCAGCTCACCATCGCGATCACGGACTCGCCGATGCCGGTGACCTAGGACTGCGACACCAACGACGGCTGCGAGTCCACCTGCGCATCCTCTTGCACCAGCTGACCTACACACCGTGCCCGGTGCGGGCCGGGCTCGCTCCCCGGCCCGCGCCGGCCTGGCCGAACGGGGACTTTGTTTCGATCACCGGAAGTCGATGGTGCGCAGGGCCGGCGGGAGTTCGGCCTGGTACGGGATCAGGCCGAGACGGCGCTGTTTGACGGTCGCAGTCAGGGTGATGTGGGCCCGTGCCGGCACGTCGGCGGGGACCCTGACGATGAGGGCGGGGCCGAAAGTGCCTGGTCGTCGCTCCGGCCGATTGGCTGAGGCCTTGCGTGGGCTTCCTGTTGCTCCAAAACCCAAATTGCATGCTGTTCTCGCATGCTGTCCTCGACGGCTAGGTTCGTTGCGTCAAAAGTTTCGTCAGATACCTTGAATCCGAGGGGAGTTGTGGCGTGCAGCACAAGGCACTGCTGTTTGCGTTGGTCGTCCTGGCATCGGTGATCGTGGGATTGCTGGCCGGCATCCTTCAGTTCGCCGACGGAGGACAGGTGGTGGGGGCGGTCAAGAGCGGCGGGGCGGCGTTCGGCGTCGCCATGGGCCTTGGCATGGCGACCATCACCTGGCTGAAGACGTCGTGACGGCAGAGACTGAGGCTGCAGGTCCTCCCGCATTCAGGCACGTGTGGCGCGCGATCGACGCGCTGTGCGAGATGGTTGCCCCGGAAGACGCATACCAGGTCGCGTTTCAGGTGATCTTCCTGCGTTCTGCGGGAGGAGGGCTCTGGTCCCCCCTCGTCAGACACTTCGGGCCTGCGGAACCGGCGCTGAACATGGCCTGGGCGAACACGCGGCTCGACAGTCTCTTCAGGTTGGGGGTGCGCCACTCCGCCGGAGCCGTCGGACTGTTCGGAGAGGCAGAGCGGCGGCTGGCTGCGCTGATTGCCGAGGTCGATCGGGTTGAGTCAGCGGGCTGGCCAGTCGGCCTGTTCGATGCATGTCTCGACCGGTACTCGCACAGGTTCGGCCAGGGTGGGAACTACTACACGCCTCGGGGAATCGCCCGGCTGATGGCGGGGCTGGCCGGGCCTCGAGCCGGTGAACGTGTGCTGGATCCGGTCTGTGGATCTGGGAGGCTCCTCGTCGAGGCCGCACGATGGGCTCAACGTCAGGGGGCTGGGAGCGGTGTAGCGGTCGTGTGCGGTAGGGATATCAGTACTGAGGCGCGGCGGGTTGCAGCGATGAACCTTATGCTCAACTCGCTGCTCGGAGATCTAGGCACCAGCGCCGTTGACAGCCTGCGGGGCGGATCCACGGGGTTGGCTGCTGATGTCATACTCGCCAATCCGCCTTTCAATATGTCCGGTTGGGGACACGATGAGCTCCTCGGAGACCCTCGCTGGAGCTTTGGCCAGCCGCCCAAAGGCAGCGCGAACTTCGCCTGGGTCCAGCACATCCTGAGCGAACTCTCGCCGAGAGGGCGTGCAGTCGTCCTGCTGGCGGATGGCGCCGCGAGGAGCACTCGGGGCGAAGAGAAACAGATCCGGCAGCGCATGGTGGAGACCGACGTTCTCGCAGGTATCGTGGCTCTGCCCGCCAGGTTGTTTCCGCACACCCGGATCGGCGCGAGTCTGTGGTTTCTCAGCAAGGACAAGACTCCCCATATCGGTTGGGGAAGGAATCGCCGCCTCGGCGAAGTCCTCTTTATGGACGCGCGAAGGCTCGCCAAACGTGCGGACCGCTCTCGACGGCAGCTGGCGGACGAGGAGGTGTCGCGGATCTGCCGGATCTTTGCGGCCTGGCGCGGTGCCGACAGCGGTGATGCGGTGATCGACGACCCGAAGGAGGAGGTGAGTTGGTGCCGTTCGGTGCGTCGTGAAGAGATCGAGGCGTACGGGTATGACCTGACTCCCGGGAACTATGTCCGTTCGTCGCCCATGGCCACCGAGTCTTCGCCCGATCACGATGTCGCCGAGCGGTGCCCGAAGGAGGAGCTGTACGAACGTTTTGAAGAGGTCGCGCGGATCAACGAGCGGCTCCGATCCGTGCTGAGGGAGACGTGAGTTGGACGAGGAAGAGGCCAAGCTCGTATCACAGGCTTGGGGTCTCCATCCCCTGGGTGAGCTTCCCGGTGTCGATTCGGTGACGTACGGCATCGTCACGCCCGGCCCGCACCAGCCCGAGGGAGTGCCTCTGCTCCAGGCGGGGGACATCGTGGGTGGCGGGGTGGACCAGAACAATCCCAGGTTGATCGACGCAGCTGCGCACCGCCGTCACCAGCGGACCTCCCTCGTCTCAGGCGACCTTGTCGTCGTTCTGGTGGGTCGGATCGGGGATGCAGCAGTCATCGGCGCGGAGCAGCACGGATGGAACGCCGCCCGGTCGGTGGGCGTCGTCCGCTTCACCGAAGTGGGGCAACAGCACGGCATCAGTACGTGGCTCAAGTGGTGGTTGAAGACACCGGAAGCTCGCGCTCGGTGCTTGGAGAGTTCAGCGGGCTCGGCGCACTCCACATTGACCATTGCCACGCTTACGCAGCTCCCCGTACCGCTGCCTCCTCTCGACTGCCGTATGCGGCTCCTCCGCACGATGCGCCTCGCCGAGCGGCGGATGGTGCTGAATACTCGGATCGCCGCGTGCGCGATGGAACTCGCGGACGCGCACTTCGCCAGATGCCTGGAAGAGAACAAGGACGCGACAAGGCCGGCCGCATCGATCGCCGACGTGGGTGAAGTAGTGGGCGGGATGCGGAGGTCCGATGTGATCGAAGGCGGTATCCCCGTGGCGTGGGTGGCACCGGCCGAGGTTCTTCGGCATAGGCTCACCCATCTCGACCGAACCGATCAGACCACCTGGGCGCCTCGCCAAGCGGTGTGTGCTCCGGGGACGATTCTCGTTGCGCCGAGGCCCAGCGGGGTGGAAACGGTGGTGTCTCGGATTCCCCTGGTTCCCGGGCGTGGAACGCTTGCGCTCCGTATCGAGCGAGAGGCGGACCGGATGTGGTTGCTGCACGAGCTGCGGTCCAGGAGCAAGGAACTCGTCTCCACGGCGCAGGGGCAGCAAGGGCGCGAGATGAGCCGAAAGGCGTTCTCTCGCTTCACCGTGTCCTGGCCGGACTCATCCCATGTGCGAGAACCGTTTGCCCGTGTCGCGGCGCAGTTCCATGAGCGGGCGGACGTGGCACTTGACGAGAACCGGGTGCTTGAGGCGCTGATCACAACGGAGTTGACGCGGATGGCCGAGCAGTCGAAGGGAAGGAGGTGAAGCCGGTGCCGCCTCGAGGGAGGACACCCACAGCGGTCACGGAGCTTATCTGGAAGGCCGCGGACAAGCTTCGCGGCGGCATGGACGCGGCTGAGTACAAGTACGTCCTACTCGGACTTCTCTATCTCCGTTATCTCTCCCTCGAGTTCGAGGAGTCCCGTCGACAGCTCGGTGAGGGCTTCGTGGACGATCCGGACGCGTACACCACCGTGGGTTTGCGTTGGATACCGCCTGCCGCTCGCTGGGACATGCTGGCCGAGAAGATGGGGCAGCCTGGGTGCCCTGCAGGTGAGGCCCTCAACGAGGCACTGCGCGCACTGATGTGGAGCAACCGGGATCTCGACAATGTCTTTCCGGGCGGCCTCGGGCTCACCGGCCGTGTGGACGACCAGCGCATCCTGGAATTGTTCGCGTTGTTCGGCGACGAACGCATCATCGGACGCGAGGTACGTACGGCGCGAGATGGCATGGGGGAGCTGTATGAGTACTTCCTGCACTCCCTGGACGAGTTCGCCCGCGTCGAAGGGAAGCGAGGCGGGGAGTTCCACACGCCGAGGAGCGTGGCACTGCTTCTGGTCGAGATGCTCGAGCCGCACGAAGGCCGGGTGTACGACCCGTGCTGTGGTGCGGGTGGACTGCTGGTCCAGGCCCGTCGGTTCGCGGAGGCACAGCGAGGGCGGGAACACACCGAGGGACTCCAGGTCTACGGACAGGAGATCAATCAGCGCACCTGGCAGCTGGCGAAGATGAATCTGGATCTCCACGGGAGGGCCTCGAGCGGTATAGGTCGCCGATGGGCCGACACCTTCGCGGAGGACCGGCTGCCGGGGCTCAAAGCGGACTTCGTGATGGCCGTCCCGCCCTTCAACATCAGTGACTGGCGGCGCGATGAGTTCGATCCGCGCTGGCGATACGGGGTCCCACCGGCGAGGAATGCGAACTTTGCCTGGCTGCAGCACGTCATTTCAAAGCTGGGCGACCGCGGCAGTGCGGGTGTTGTGCTGGCGAACGGCTCTCTCTCGTCGAGGCAGTTGGGGGAAGACCGGATTCGTGTCTCCATGGTGGAGGACGATCTGGTCGCCTGCGTGATCGCGCTGCCCGACCGCCTCTTTCGGAGTACTTCGATTCCGGCATGTGTCTGGTTTCTGACGAAGGACAAGTCGTCACAGAGAGTTCGGGGTCTGGCCGACCGTCGTGGTGAAGTGCTGTTCATCGATGCTCGCGCCATGGGGGAGATGGTCGGCCGCGCAGAACGTGTGCTGACAGATGTGAACCTCCGGGAGGTCGTCGGCACGTACCGGGCTTGGCGAGGAACGGACACCTCGCAGGAGTACCGAGATGTGATCGGCTTCTGTCGCTCCGTGAGACTTGACGAGATCCGCGAACACGGTCACGTCCTCAATCCGGGACGCTACGTGGGTTCGATGGTCGTCAGCGAGGAGCGGCGGAGAAGCGCAGTGCAAGAGCGTGTTGACGAGTTGACCCGGGAGTTCCTCGAACTCCTGGATGCGGCAGATCGGACGGAGGCCGAGATACGGAAGCATCTTGGATCGTGAATGCTCGGTGCCCAAGTACTTGTGCCTTGCTCGGCGGAATCCGGCCCGATCCGACAACAGAGCTCTGTACTCGCCGTGGCGGGACTTTGACGTTCGGTAGCGATGTCTCGTCATTGTTACCTGCTCCATGTCGGCGACGGCTGAAAACTGGCTCACAAACGGCGGATCAAAAGTGACCCACTCCGTGATCTTCTGACCATCCTGGCTCTGACTGAGAGTCAGGAGGAGAGAGGGTGATCCGCGTGGAGGACTGGGCAGAGATCCGCAGGCTGCACCGCGCCGAACAGATGCCGATCCGGGCTATCGCCCGGCACCTGGGCATCTCAAAGAACACGGTGAAGAAGGCCCTGGCCCACGACCGGCCACCGGCCTACAGCCGCGCACCGAAGGGCTCGGCCGTCGATGCCTACGAGGAGGAGATCCGCGCGCTGCTCAAGGCGACCCCGACCATGCCCGCCACCGTGATCGCCGAACGGATCGGCTGGGAGCGGAGCATGACCGTGCTCAAGGAGCGGGTGCGGGAACTGCGGCCCGCCTACCTGCCCGCTGACCCGGTCTCGCGGACCGTCTACCAGCCCGGCGAGCTGGCCCAGTGCGACCTGTGGTTCCCGCCGGCCGACATCCCACTCGGCTACGGCCAGGCCGGCTCGCCGCCGGTGCTGGTCCTGGTCTCGGGCTATTCGCGGGTGATCACCGCCCGGATGCTGCCGTCCCGGCAGGCCGGCGACCTGATCGACGGCCACTGGCGGCTGCTGTCCGCCTGGGGCGGGGTGCCCAGAACGCTCGTATGGGACAACGAGCCCGGGGTGGGCCGCGGCGGGAAGCTGACCGCGGAGTTCACCGCGCTGGCCGGCCTGCTCACAGTGCGGATCTTTCAGACTCGGCCCCGGGATCCTGAAACGAAAGGGCTGGTGGAACGCGCCAACGGCTACCTGGAGACCTCCTTCCTCCCGGGCCGGACCTTCGCCGGGCCCGACGACTTCAACGCCCAGCTCGATGCCTGGCTGCAGATCGCCAACCGGCGTCACCACCGCGGGATCGAGGCCCGCCCCGCCGACCGGTGGCAGGCCGACCGGGCCCGGATGCTGCCCCTGCCCCCGACCTCGCCGCCGCACTGGTGGCACCAATCCGCCCGGCTGGGCCGCGACCACTACGTGCGCGTCGATACCTGCGACTACTCCATCCACCCGCGCGCCATCGGCCGCAAGGTCGCCGTGGTCGTCACCACTGAGCAGATCATCGCGTACTGCGACGGGCACGTGGTCGCCGAGCACCCGCGCTGCTGGGCCCGCCACCAGAGCATCACCGACCCCGAACACGCTGCCGCGGCCGCCGCCATGCGCGGCGAGGTGCACCGGCAGGCAGCCCAGGCAGCTTCCTCCCGCCGACCTTTGGCCGCGACCGGAACCGGCCCCGGTATCGAGGTCGAGCAACGCGAACTGGGCACCTACGACCGACTGTTCACCGTCATCGACGGCGGTGCCGACACACGTACAGAAACGGAACACTGATGCCCCCGACCACCACCACCGCGACGTCGGCGGACACCGGCGAACAGCCGGCCTCCACCAGCCGCCAGGCCACCGCCGACACCCCTCACACCGATAGCCGGCAGACCGCCGCCGACCTGGCCTTCTACACCCGCGCCATGAAAGCCCCGGCCCTGCTGGACGCGGCCGAACGACTCGCCGACCGTGCTGTGGCCGAGTCCTGGAGCCATGCCGAATACCTGGTCGCCTGCCTGCAGCGCGAGGTATCGGCCCGCGAGTCACACGGCGGCGAAGCACGCGTGCGGGCCGCCCGCTTCCCCGCCGTCAAGACCCTCGAAGAACTCGACATCACCCAACTGCGCGGTATGACGCGCCAACAGATTGCACATCTGGGTACGCTGGACTTCATCGCCGCCAAGGACAACGCGGTCTTTCTGGGCCCGCCGGGTACCGGGAAGACACACCTGGCGACCGGACTCGCCGTCCGCGCCTGCCAGGCCGGACACCGCGTGGCCTTCGCCACCGCCGCACAGTGGGTCGACCGCCTCGCCGCCGCCCACCACGACGGCCGGCTCCAAGCAGAGCTCACCAAACTCGGCCGCTACCCGCTGATCGTGATCGATGAAGTGGGATACATCCCCTTCGAAGCCGAGGCGGCGAACTTGTTCTTCCAACTGATCTCGAACAGATACGAACGCGCATCCGTGATCGTCACCAGCAACAAGCCCTTCGGGCGCTGGGGAGAGGTCTTCGGCGATGAGACCGTGGCCGCCGCCATGATCGACCGGCTCGTCCACCACGCAGAGGTCCACTCCCTCAAAGGCGACTCCTACCGCATGAAAGGCCGCGACCTCGGCCGCATCCCGGCCACCGCTCACGACAACGACTGACCGACAACAAGCATCACGAGGGTCACGTTTCAACCGACCAAAGTGGGTCACGATTCACCCGCCGTCGACA